>JANMAA010000199.1:0-7877 GCA_031359215.1 Acidobacteriota bacterium
GAAATATCTTCTAGCTTTGGCGATGTTTTCCCAACCTAATTTTCTTAAAATTCCAATTGTTAAATTGTTCAAAACAGCTAATACTCGTCCGCCATTGGTGGTTGTTTGCCGACACGCATCTTCTTTGAAAGTTACGTCTCGCCGATAATGTAAACCGTTTTCGATGCCCCAATGTTTTCTCGTCAAAGCTAATAAATCTTGGGCGGAAAACTCTTCTACCGACAATGATGTAATTCCATAAATCGTTTGTGTGCTTACTTTGCCCGTCTTCACTTCCTCGCTTCGGCGGGTAATTCTAAACACTTGCGCGACAAACGGAAACTCCAAGCTTCCCGCAATTGCGGAAACTCGTCAGAATTTCTCGCGCCTCAATGCGTCCGTGTCCTTTTTCTAAACTTGTCGCTCTCCCAAGATAAATATCTTCTAACTTCTCAAAATGCTCGACCGCTAATTTGTAGATGTTGCCTTGATTGGCACGTAACTTCCACAAATACTCGCCACCCTTTTCAACCACCGTTTTCGATAATTCCCGTTGGGCAAAAATCGCATCTCCGCTAATTATTTTGTTGGCTAAATCAGCTTTTTCCAACAATCTTTTCGCCCCACTTATTTCATTCTCGCCCCTTTCTAAAGCCGTTTGTTCCACTACGCGCATTGCTCTCCGATTCCTGTAAAGCTAACAGATGCAGTTGATGGTCTGTTCCTTTGGTAATCGTTCCACAAACTAATTTCCCGTCTAAATTGTATAAAAGTCGTTCCTCAGAACCTATTGATTGAAAGTATTTCCCAACCTGTTCATCAAAAACTGCTGCCTCGATATTTTCTCCTAATAACCGCTGCCAAGTAGATTGTGACGGCATTCGTTTCCATTCCACACCAAGTTTTTCTTTGAGCAGCTCGCTCCGATTGAGAACCCAATCAGCAATCTCACTCGGCGTATCTTGAAAGCATAACTTAGCTAAACTCAATAAGATGAGCAATGCCTGAAACTGATAACGAACTCCTTTTGGCTTCCTTTTATCAATCATTTCGGCAAAAATTGAAGCGAGACTTAAAACATCATTTTGGGTTGTGTTATGATTCATTTGGACTTTCCTCTAATTGTTTTTTTGTAGTTTGCAAACAACATCAAACCAATTTTGGAAAGTCTTTTCAATTTTCAAATACCTTTTCTACTTTGAATAAGCCCTAATTTCTAACGCCGATTTCGGCGCGATTTTTTCATTTTCGATAGTTTTTATGTTATTATGCATATACGAATAGGGTTAAAAGACGGTCTTATGACTGTCTTTTCGACTTTTGGAAGCGATTGTTGCTCTTGGCGGAGGTAATCGCTTCCTTCCTTTTTAAATCGAAATTTGCGGCTTCATCCGTAATTTCGTCCTGTGTTTTGCGCTTACCCTCGGTAAGCCACTCTTTCAGCTCTCTGCGCGAGAAATACAGCTTTTTGCCGCGTTTCGAATGCGGGATCTTTCTTTCCGAAACCAGTCCGTAAATCGTTGGTTTGGCAAGCCTGGTTACTTCGATCGCCAGCTCGATACCGCCGATCTCGTCTTCGCGCTCTTTTTCCTCCTGTTGTTGAAAATAATTTTGTAACTCATTCCTAATCGCTCTCGAAATATCCTCTGTTGTTAAGTTCGTAACCGTAATATCCATCATTATCACCTCAGAAAAAATAATTGGTGATAACGATATAGCAATTTACATACCGTTCAATAACTGTAATGCAGTCAATAATTTATGGTTACTTACTTTTGCTTACCGGTTTTTGTGGTAAAAAAATCTTCCAGAAGTGGTGCAAAAATAAACTACTGGTGCAAAAATGCACCAAGTGGCGAATTTTTGCGCCACGGGAACATAAATTCGCCGCTCTAACCTAAAGTAATTTTATCGACGGCTTCACATCGTTTTTCGTCAATTATCCTGGCATATATCTGCGTCGTCTGGATATTTTTATGTCCCAATAGTTTTTGAACCGTGTAAATTTCTGTTCCGAAGGTCATTTGCAAAGTCGCAAAAGTATGACGGAAACAATGGAACATTATTTTTCGCGTAATCCTGGCTTTTAAGATCCAATCTGCAATATAGTTTGTCTGGTAATATTTCAATCCTTTAAAGATTCTCCCGGAATCCTCTGCACGCGTCCCGAGTAATGAAAAAGCATCAATAGTTAAAGGCATTACTTCATTTTCTTTTGTTTTTTTCTGGCGGAAACGTATGAAGTATTTGCCGTCGCCCGCTGACTGAAGATCACCCCATGTCAAATTTTCAATGTCTGAATACCGCAGCCCGGTCAAAGAGGCAAAGAGGCAGGCACGGCGCAGATCTTCATAGTGAAATGGTGTTCCGGCTAAAGCCCGCAGCTCATCGAAACTCAAATACTCGCGTTTGGCGGCAATGATCTTTATGGACTTGATGCCTTCAGCCGGATTTTCCCTGAGCATTTTTTGTTTGTAGGCTTCGCGGATTATATATTTGAATTTATCAAAATAGCTGGATGCCGTATTGCCGGAGATCCGCTCCTGTCTTAAAAGGAAATCCTTAAAGCCCTGGCAAAAATGCTCGTCAATATTAGCAAACGTGCATTTTTCACCGGCGAAGACTTTGACATATTTTCCAATCGAAACATAGTTTTCATAATTGCTCTTTGAGGTAGTCACACGCTTATTTTCGACAAAATCATCGAAAAATGCGATGAAACTCTTTTTACTGTTATGAGCAGTCATAAAACCATAATATCCATTTTGAATCTCGATCTGTCGCCTTGAGCGCAGCGTTTCGCCAAGGATTTTCGTTTCCTTGTTATGATTTCTTTCTAAATCCGTTTTTGGTTTTTCGTAGATAAATAGTTTCAAATGTTCGCGCCGGGTCGGCTTTCGCGTTTCCGGATGCGGAATTGGCGGATAAAAATCCAGATAAAGGCTGCGTCTGCCCTTCGTCATTTTCTTTTCGCGTAAAAAAACTTTCATAATTTTCAGGTAAATAATTCGTCAATGTCTTTTCGGCGGATAATTACACGACTGCCCATGCGCACGGCTTTAAGCCTATTCGCGGCAATTGCACGGCTTATCGTCCACCTACTGACGTTAAGCAATTCGCTTGCCTCATTGATTGTCAGAAATTTTTTTGCTTGAATTTCGGTTTTTTTAACTGAAATGATCTGCACTGTTTCAGCAATACTTTTTTCCATATTTTGATTACGCGTCCGTTGTTTATACGCCTTCGAAGCGCACGGATGAGAACAATACTTCGTAACGGTTGTGCGTGCCGTAAATTCCACGCCGCAAAATTGGCAGATTCTGGTTATTTTAATATTGGAACTCATCTTATTTCGTGGCTAAAAATGCCGTTTGTTGATTTATGTGTTATTGTGTAGCGATATATGGCATCTTTTCGCCAACCTTGTATCTGACATATATTACTGCACCTCTACAATACAATATAGATACAAAATTTAGCAAACAATAACGAAGAATCAATAAGAACAATAAGCAATAAAACAAATAAAAAGCCCGAAATTACGGACTTTTTCTAATACTTAGACTTTCTTTTGTTTTTGATTGTTATGGGAAATTACTTTCCGATACAAAATGTCGAAAAAATTCGGGTAAGCATATCTTCGGTCGTAGTTTCGCCGGTGATTTGTCCAAGGTAGCGAATCGAATTGTGCAAGCCGATTAAAACTATCTCTTCGCTCAGTTTTTGTTCAAGCAATCCGATGGAGCTTTCAATTTCACTTTTTGCCCGCAGCAATAAATCGAAATGCCGCGCATCAGAAACGAGAAAGCCTGATTGCTCAATATCTTGCGGGTGAAAAGGTTCAATTATTGCTTCTTGAAGTTTGTCTAAACCTTCGCCTGTTTTGGCAGAGATTCTGATGATTTCGGAATCTAAAATCTGAAATCTGAAATCTTTCGCAATGTCGGTTTTATTAACGGCGATAAAATGTTGTAAATCTGAAACTTGGCGCAATATTTCGCGGTCTTCGCCGGTCAAATCTTGCGAGCCGTCTAAAATTACAATGACCAGATCGGCATCAGCCATCGTCCGTTTTGAACGCTCAACGCCGATGCTTTCAACCGTGTCGAAAGTTTCCCGAAGTCCTGCCGTGTCAATTAACGAGATCGGAATGTTGTTAATCACGAGTTTTTCGTGAAGTTGGTCGCGGGTTGTTCCGGCAATATCGGTGACGATCGCGCGGTCGTGTCCGAGTAAAGCGTTAAAAAGACTCGATTTGCCGACATTCGGACGACCGACTAGCGCAACCTTTAAACCTTCGCGCAGAAGTTTTCCGGCTTGAAATGTCGAAGCCATTTTACCAAGGTTTTCGGCGATTTTTAATAGTTTTACTTTGATTTTTTCCGTCTGAAAATCAGGTAAATCGTCTTCGACAAATTCGAGCGACGACTCAAGAACGACGATAACATCGAGCAAATCGTCTTTGAGCGGTTGCAGTTGATTGGAAAGTTCACCGCGAAGCTGGCGGATTGATTGCCGCGCCGAGGCAATCGATTGTGCATCGATCAAATCGCGGATCGCTTCGGCTTGCGAAAGATTCATTTGTCCGTTCGCCAAGGCACGAAGCGAAAATTCGCCGGCTTCAGCCATTCGAGCATCGAGTCGAAGACAAAAATCAAGGACTTGTCGTAAAATTACGGGCGAACCGTGGCAACTTATCTCGATCACATCTTCGCCGGTAAATGAATTTGGAGCTTTGAAATAGGTGATTAAGGTTTCGTCGAGAACGTCGGCAGTTTCGAGATCGTAGATTTTTTGGAGTTTAGCAAAACGCGGTGGCACGGAGAAATCTTCATTGCGAACAAGTTTGCGGATAATTTCGAGAACATTCGCGCCGCTTAAACGAATAACGCCGATTCCGCTTCGTCCCAAAGGCGTGGCAAGTGCGACAATTGTATTGTTCATAGTTCAAAGTTCAAGGTTCAAGGTTCAAGGTCGTAAAGCCAAACTTTGAACCTTGAACCTTGAACCTTGAACTATTTCAAACGGACTTGCAACCGCCGGTCTCTGCCTTGCCCAACGGATTCGGTCATCAAATCTTCTTCGGTTTGCAGTGTCAGATGAATAACGCGTCGTTCCGTCGAATTCAATACGCCGAAGGTAAATGGGCGGTCATTTTTGCGAACTTGTTGGGCGGCAAACCGCGCCATTGCTTGCAGTTCGGCTTTACGCGTCTGCCGAAAACCGTCGGCATCGCAGATAAAACGCTTGTCGCGGTCAATTTCTCTGCCGTATATCTGAAACAACAAGGTTTCAAAAGCATCAAGCATTTCGCCGTTTTCGCTCAAGAAATAATGGACATCTTCACCGCTTAAATTCATAATGCAACCGTCATCCGTCACGTCTGACGAAACGCTTACATCAAAATTCAAATCAGCTAAAATTCCGCTTAAAAATTCTTCGGCTTGTTGGCAAGTTTCGTTCATAATCCTGTTAATCGTAAATGGTTAGCTGTTAAATGTAAACCGTAAACAGTGAATCGGTTAGGCAATTTACTAACAATTAACTATCTACACTTTACACTTTACGAAGTTGAAAGTTTTACTTTCTTGGCATTTTTCGGAACGCTTTCGACAATTTCGGTGGTCGGCGGCACATCGGTTTTGTTCATCCGATTGATAAACATCTGTTGGACAAAACTGACAATGTTGCCGAATAGCCAATAAATCAGTAATCCCGCCGGTGCGCTCCACATAATCCAAAGCATCATCACAGGCATAAAATACGTCATCATTTTCTGCTGCATCTGTTGTTCGGGCGTAACAGCGGCAGCTTGCGGCGTAAATTTCATCGAAAGAATCATCGAACCGGCAAAAAGGAATTCAAGAAAATGAAACGGATCGCCAGCCGATAAATCAGGCAACCAAAGGAATGTCGCTTGGCGAAATCCGAGCGAAATCGTGACTGCCACATAAAGTGCGATCAGCAAAGGAAATTGCAGAAGCATCGGCAAACAACCGCCAATCGGGAGCGCATCTTTGGTCATCTTGAGCTGCTCCATCTGCAATTCGCGCATTCGCGGATCGTCCGCCGCGATGCCTTTCTTTTGCATTTCCTTCAATTTTTCCTGCAATACTTTCATTTTCGGAGCGTTTGCCGCCGATTTTTTGAAGGATTTCGACTGATACCAACGAAGCGGAAAAAGCAGAGAATAAAACAAAAGCGTAAAAATAATGATGGCAACGCCGTAATTTCCCGTTACATTATATAGAAAATTGAGACTATACAAAATCGGCACGGCAAGCGGTTTGGTCAGAAATCTAAACCAACCGTAATTAATTAAATCTTCAATGTCTATCGGTCTGCCAACCGAATTTGTCAGAATTTTATTGTAATCGGAAAGCGTAAAATAATCTTTTGTTCCCGTGTAAATTTTTGTCGTCGAACCGTCTGCCAAAATCGGCACATACGCCGTTATCATATGACGAACTTCACTTGTTTTTTGACGGCGCGTTATCCAACTAAAAATTCCATCGTAAAAAGGCGCGGTTTCGACTTCGTATTTCGAGGCGTGATATTCAAGCCCGTTGGTTTTTTGCGCCGGAATCGCCGTCATCGCAAAATAAGTGTCGCCGACTCCAGCCCAGTCAACATCGCCGTTTATCGCCAGATTACCTTCAGTTTTTTCGCCCGAAACCAATGCCGTTCCGAGATGTCGCTCGGCTCTTCCATTAACGAAAGTGACGGCTTCAGGTTCGATGTGGTAATAGTTGTGATGCGGAATTCCCTGATCGCCGATACTTGCGCCGATGAGAAGTTTCGTATTGGGAACAGGCTGACCGTTTTTGGTTAGTTTAATTTGTAGATCGGTAATGTAGCTGTCCGCACTAAAGTTAAACGATTTTGTAATCTCAACGCCGTTTGCCGCATCCTTCAAAACAAAATCAATTTTTGTAGTTTGTCCCGCGCTGAGTTCGATGTTTTCCTGAGTTGCCGAAACCTGATAATTTCGCTGATTCAGATATGCGTCGAGATTTTGGTCTCCAGTCGCCAGTCTAAACGGAAGTTCGCGCGGATTGCGTTTTAATCCTTCGGGTGAGATCAATTCGAGCGGTTTTTCGTTTTCCTTGTTTGAGCCGTCAGCAAAAAGCGGTTTTCCGTCAGGATTTTTTTCCGAAACATTTTTGATTAAAATCCAACTCGTTGCCAACGCTCCTTTTGAATCGAGCTTTACTTGATAAAGCGGAGTTTTGATCGTTATCTCTTTGTTCGGCGCAGTATCGGGCGTGGTTTCGACTGCTGCCGGATGAGTTTGGGCGTTCACCGGTTGAGCATCAGACACAGGCGTTGCCGTAGCGACTGTTTGCGCCGTATTTGCATTATCCGTTACCGGCTTTTTCGGCGCAAAAAAATACTGCCAACCAAAAAGCACCGCCATACAAAGCGCGGCAGCTAAAATAAATCGGGATTGTGTGTTTTGTTTATTATCCATTCTTTAATTTTGGATTTTGGATTTTAGATTTTGGATTGAATAGGAATGAAGAAAATTAGTTAAGTTATCTTTATTTCTTAATTCCAAAATCCAAAATCTAAAATCCAAAATCACTCCACAGGATCGTGTCCGCCTTTGCAGAAAGGCTGACAACGTAAAATACGTTTTGCGCCCAGCCAAGTTCCGCGAAATGCGCCGTATTTTTCGACGGCTTGCATTGTATAGCTCGAACAGGTCGGCGTAAAGCGGCACGAAGGCGGTAAAAAAGGCGAAAGCCACGTCTTGTAAAGTCGCAAAAAATCTAAAACTAAAAACTTCATTTTGCTTGACCGACGCTATTTTCGCCTATTTTGTTTTTTGATTCAAATTTTTTAACTTTCTCAACCATCTGCCGAAATTCCGCCAAAGGCTGTTCGAGTTTGACGCG
>JANMAA010000205.1:0-2180 GCA_031359215.1 Acidobacteriota bacterium
TGGATAAAATCGGTTTACGAAGGCATCGAACGCTATCAACTCGAAGGCAGTTTTGCGACCGACAAAAAGACTTCGTGGGTTAATACGCTAAACACTCGCGGCAAAAAAGTTATCGCCGAAGCGACGATTTCCGCCGCCAAATTAAAGGAAATAATGCACGTTTCAGTTGAACAGATTTTTGAAGCGCGTTTGACCTCGCAGCTCGGTGGATATTTGGCGGGCGTGAACAACAACGGCGCGCATTCGGCAAACGGCATTACGGCGATCTTTATCGCCTGCGGTCAGGATGTCGCCAACGTCGCCGAATCTTCGGCGGCGGCGGTTTACGCGGAAATCACCAAGTCAGGCGATTACTATTTTTCGATCACGATTCCGTCTTTAATTGTCGCAACTTACGGCGGCGGAACGGGTTTGCCGACTCAGCGCGAATGTCTCGAATTGCTTGATTGCTACGGCAAAGACAAAGCGAAAAAATTCGCCGAAATCGTCGCGGCAACCGTTCTCTGCGGCGAATTATCGCTCGGAACCGCCGTCATCGCCGACGAATGGGTTTCGTCTCACGAACAACTTGGGCGCAATCGGTAAGAATAATTGTCCACAGATGCACACAGATAAAAACAGATAAAAAAAGGTAATTGATTAGGTCTGATGAATTGCCGTCTGCTTTAGCTGACGGAAAACTTGAGGACAGAAACAGGCTTGAGCCGAATCACAAAAATAAATAAATTCCTGACAGCTTCAGCTAAAGCAGCAAAAGATGATTGATTTTTTTCAGATATTCGGCTCAAGCCGGAAGACTACAGCCAACTCGACCCGTCAGCTAAAGCAGACGGCAATTCATAAATCAAAGACCTAATCAGTTACAGAAAAAGATTAAATCAGGTTTATTTTATCTCTTAAAAATCTGTGTCCATCTGTGCAAATCTGTGGCTAAATTTGCCTGCTTAATCCTCAAACAATGAAAGCGCGTCCCGATTTGTGATAAAATATCACCGGATTTTTATTAAAAAATAGCGAGAAAAAGTTTAATTATGACACCCGAAATCAAAGAATCAATATCAAAAGCGGCGGACGAAAAAGCGCGTTGGGAAGCGGAAACATTGCAGAAAGTTTTGGATAAAACTGCTGAACGTAAAAAGTCGTTTGAAGGCATCAGTTTAGAGCCGGTCGAAAGGCTTTACACCGAAGCCGACACTGAAAACAAGAGTGAAATTGGTTTTCCCGGTGAATTTCCTTACAAACGCGGAATTCATCCGACGGGTTATCGCGGCAAATTGTGGACGATGCGCCAATTTGCGGGATTTTCTTCACCGGAAGAGACGAATAAACGCTTTAAATATTTGACGACGCAGGGGCAAACCGGACTTTCGACGGCGTATGATTTGCCCGCGCTGATGGGACTTGACGCGGATTCGCCGCTTTCGGAAGGCGAAGTCGGCAAATGCGGCGTGGCGGTTTCTTCGTTCGCGGATTTTGAAGTTTTGTTTGACGGAATCAATCTCGAAGACGTAACGGTTTCGCAGACGATTAACGCGCCCGCCTGGATTTTTCTGGCGTTTTATGTTGCTTTGGCGGAGAAACAAGGCTGTGATTTCAAAAAGATTTCCGGCACTTTGCAGAATGATATTTTGAAGGAATATATCGCGCAGAAGGAATGGATTTATCCGATCAAACCGGCGATGAAACTGGTGATTGATACGTTTGAATTCTGCACCGAAAATTTGCCGAAATACAATCCGATTTCCGTCAGCGGCTACCACATCCGCGAAGCGGGCGCGACGGCATTGCAGGAACTCGCGTTCACTTTGCGCGACGGCGTGGAATACGTTAAATACGGTGTTGAGCGCGGAATGGACGTTGACGAATTCGTGCCGCGCATCTCGTTTTTCTTTAATTCGCACAACGACTTTTTCGAGGAAATCGCCAAGTTCCGCGCCGCCCGCGTTATCTGGGCGCAGACGATGAAAGAGCGTTTCAGCGCAAAAAATCCGCGCACGATGCAGATGCGTTTTCACACGCAAACCGCCGGAGTTTCCTTAACTTCGCAGCAGCCGCTCAATAATATCGCCAGAGTTGCGATTCAGGCACTCGCCGGAGTTTTAGGCGGAACGCAATCTTTGCACACCGACGCATTCGACGAAGCCTTGGCTTTGCCGTCCGACCAAGCCGCGTTAATCGCT
>JANMAA010000242.1:0-6785 GCA_031359215.1 Acidobacteriota bacterium
TGAAAACTCAAATAAAAGCCAAGCCGTAAAAATCTTGGTTTTTATTTTGCTCAAATTGCCTTTTATCTCATAAGTGCTTAACTAATCTCAAAACTACGGCTCAAAACCGACTTTTGACACAAAGCCCAAAAAATACAATAAATTTTTAATTTCGGTAGTGTCCCAATAGTGTAGTGTTTACTTTATTAGTATCAAAAACGACCCTTTTTGAGACAAATGCCGATATTTAAGCTCTTTTGACACAAAGCCTTGCGGGATGAGTTTTGGAATTCACTTCATTTTATTGTTTGCGAAATTCCCTAGCAACCTTAATCAGTTCCATAAACGGGCGGTTTCGAGACTTACCTTGATTGTATTCTATCTTTCCGCAAACGATTTAGTTTTCCCAAACAGTATAGAACGACATAACTCAAAACAAAATAAAGAATCATATTGCTGATAATGATCCAGCCCGCATCGAGCCGATTCTGGGGGAACAATACGTCAATCCAACAAAGAATATAGGCAAAAGGTGCGCGTTCAAACGAAGCTTTGCCGTGCAGCCACTCATTTGAAGACATTGGAGGATCAGCCCAAATAGCAAGTGCCAGCAGAATAGGATTTATAAATATTCCTACCAACAAAGAAATAGCTATGTTAGTGAGATCAAACTTTGTTTGTTGATTATTCATCATTACCCATAGCAATCTCAAAAGGGGTCGTTTTGAAACTGATAGAATTATAGCACCACACGATTAGGACACTATCTTAATTTCTACAATGTTTGACATTTCGGGCAAAAGTAACTTGAACGTCCGCCTTGTTTTAAGCGCACGATAGATGTCCGGCAATTGGCACACGGCAATTTTTCGCGGTCATAAACGCGCCATCTTTCTTCGTAACCGCCGCCGTAATAACTGCCGTCAATATTTTCGGGATTGACGTTCAGCGTCGAACCGTGCGCGATTGATTCACGCAAAACTTCGCGGATTTTTTCATACAAAACATTGGCTTTTCGGGCAGAAAGTTTGTCGGCGGAAATTTGCGGATTGGCTTTTGCCAAAAACATCGCTTCAGATGCGTAAATATTCCCTAAACCACAGACTTTTGTTTGGTCAAGCAGAAATTCCTTCAAACTTCGCTTTGAGGTTTTTAATGTTTCGCGGAAATACTTCGGCGAAAACTCGTCTGAAAAAGGTTCGGGCGCGAGTTTTTTGATTTCTTTGGCTTCGTATAAATCTTTAGTTGCAACAATTTTCATCAAACCGAAATGGCGTTGGTCTTGAAAAATGAGCCGCATTTCATCTTCAAAATAAAAAACGGCGTGAGTAAATTTCGGCAGTTCGCGCTCGATCGGTAACAGCATAAAACGTCCGCTCATCCGCAAATGCGTTATCAATATCTGCCCGTTATCCAAATCGAAAAGTATGTGTTTGCCGCGACGATGAACAAAATTTATAGTCGCGTCTTTTAATTTTGCGGCAAAATCGGCGGGCGGATTTTCGGGCGCAAGTCTTTCTCTCAGAAGTTCAGCAATAATAATTTTGCGTCCTTTAACGAGATTATCTAAAGATTTTGCAACAAGTTCGACTTCGGGTAGTTCGGGCATAGTTTGATTTTGGATTTTAGATTTTGGATTGCTTGCTTACTACGTTTCAAATAATTTGAAAAAGTTTTTGCAAAAATATTCTGGACTTTGGATTAAAATTAAGGATTGACAAAATCAATCCAAAATCCACAATCCAAAATCCACAATCCAAAATCGTTAAGTTTTGGTGTAATCGGTCAGCGAAGTTTTATCGCCTAGAACAGAACCTTCTTTAACTTCGACACTTCTGCCGATATGACAGCCGCGCCCGATGATCGCATTTTTAATGTGCGCCGAATTCGAGATGCGCGTATGCGCCCAAATGACGGAGTTTTCGACTATTGCTCTTTCTTCGATATGAACGCCTTCGCCGATGACCGAGTTGAAAATTTTGGCATTCGGTTTGATGATGCAGTTTTCGCCGACAATCGAAATTTTATCAACAAAGGCAGTGGTGGCAACTTCAAAATTAGTTGATTTTTCTACTTTAAAATTTTTAATTTCTCCGCTTAAAAAATCCCGATGCGCGTCCAGATAACTTTTCGGATTGCCGATGTCGCGCCAATAGTTTCCATCTAAAACGTAGGCGTAGAAAGGTTTTTTCTGCTCTAGTAAATCAGGAAAAACATTGTATTCAAATGAACGATTTTCGCCTGCGGGAATCAAATCTAAAACGCCCGGTTCTAAAATGTAAATACCGGCATTAATATTGTTTGTCGTTAAATCGGCGAGTTCTTCCGGTTTCGGTTTTTCCAAAAATTGCAAAACCCGCCCGTTGTCGTCGGTTTCGACTAAGCCGTAGGCAGAAGGATTTTCAACCGGCGTGAGAACAATAGTCGCATCGGCTTTTTTTTGCCGGTGAAATTCGACAACTTTGGAAATGTCCACATCGGTCAAAATATCGCCGTTAAAAACAACCGTTGTTTCACGAATCGAATTTGCGGCAAATTTATATGCACCGCCGGTTCCCATCGGCGAAGGTTCGGTAATAAACCGCAGATTTACGCCGTAATTCGTTCCGTCACCCAAAATTTGTTCGATTTTATCAGGTTGATAACTGAGTGAAAGTGTAATATCCCTAATTTTTGCCCGTTGTAAAAGTTCTAGTTGATAAAGTAAAAAAGGTCGATTTAGAACCGGAACAACCGGTTTCGGAGTATATACCGTAAGTGGTCTGAGTCGTGTGCCTTTTCCGCCCGCTAGAATTAGTGCCTGCATATTATATGTAACGCCGTATGTCACGATAGAAATCGGAACAACGGGCTGACACTTTTAAGACTATGCAAAATGTGCCGAAAAATCAAAGCAGTCAATATGCTCAAAAAAATCTTTCTAAACATAATGTTAAATATGTTAAAAATCGTTGACATATTTTCAACAATCGTGATAGCTTAACTATGGAGATTAACCGACAAAATTAATCCAAGCAAACCCTAACCTCGCTAATAATTAAAATTCTCGAACTTTATTCAAAGCAAAATTCAAGGGGCACTTAATTCACAATGAGTTTCGATAAAATAAAAGCGATGCGAAACGCTGAGAGATTTCTATCTCAAGGCAAAATTCGTGCGGCAATAAGTGAATATCAACGTGTAGTCGAAAACGATCCGAAAGATTTCAGTACACTGAATATACTCGGAGATTTGTATGCGAAAAATTCCGAGAAGCAGGAAGCTGTCGGCTGTTTTACGCAAGTTGCCGAGTATTACAATATGCAGGGTTTTTCTCATAAAGCCATTGCTATCTATAATAAAATCTCGCGGATCGAACCGAATTCGATGGAAGTTTCGGCGAAATTGGCACAACTCTATAAATCGAGAGGCTCGATTTCTGAAGCCAAGACACATTACACCGCACTTGCCGAGCAATATCAGCGCAAAGGACAGAAAATCGAAGCCTTGGCAATTTGGAAACAAATCGCCGAACTCGACCCTAACAACACTGATATTTATTTGAAAATCGCCGAAGTAAGTTTGCAGGAAGAACAGCATGATGATGCCGCAAAAGCCTTCACCGAAGCCGGTTTACGATTAAGTGCACAGAAAAAATATGAATTGGCTTTAGGGGCTTTTTCGAGAGCTTTGAACATCAAGAAAAATTATCTCCGTGCCTTAAATGGAATGGTTAAAGCTCAAATGGGTTTGGGTTGTGCTGACGAAGCAGCGAAAGCCTTAGAAAATATTCTTGCCGAGCAGCCTTATAACCGCGAGATTCTTTATCTTTTGGTAGATTGCCACCTTGAAGTCAATAATCCGCGTGAAGCAGAAAAAGCAGTCATCAAACTTGTCGAACAAGAACCTGCCAATTATCCGAAATTCTTAGAACTCGTTAAAGTTTATCTAAAAAATAACGATTTAAATTCGGCAACGAGAATTCTTACGATGTCGTCAGAACATCTTTTGGTCGGCGGACAAGCAGAAGATTTTTTATCGTGGACTACTGAAATTTTAGCGCGAAACCCCGAACATATCGATGCTTTACGGCTTTTAGTGCGCTTTTACGGTTGGCAGCGGGATGATCGTGAACTAAAAAAATCTCTGGAAAGATTAGCAGAAATCGCACGATTGGTTGGAGCGGTTAGAGATGAAAAATATGCACTTACACAACTCGTTAATATTTCTCCTCACGAATTACACAATGTCCGGCGTTTGGAGGAAATCAATGAGTTACACGGATTTGAGACGGATGAATTTGAAAATAGTTTAGCTCAAATGCCGCGATTCGGAACGATTCCAACCTCGGAAGTAGCGCAAGAAGCGACGGAAAACTATTCGGAAGTAACTCAAGAAGCGGCAGAAAATTATAATGAATATGATTTCGCAAGCGAAAAAGATTCATTTGAATACAAATTCGAGGATGTAAATCAAAACGATTTTTCGACAGAAACGAATGAATTCAATTCTTACGATAAAGCAGAACTTGTCGAAGATGATTTTCAAACCGGCAAGAGTGAAGCGGATATTGTTGAAGAACATAGTCAAGCCGATGAATTGCAGTTTGGCGGCAATACCGGCGAACTCAAACTTGCCGACGAGTTGAAACTGCAAAAAGAACTCGAAGGCATTGAATTTTACATTGCCCAAGGCTACAAAGAGTTGGCATCGAGTTCTTTGAACGAGTTGGAAACCGAGTTTGGTCCACGGGCAGAATTTGAATCTTTGCGCTCTCAATTAGATGATTCCTTGCAAACACTTGCCGTCAATACCAAGCCCGTAAACATAGAGATTATACCGGAAATTTCAAGTCTGGAATCTACTCCGGAAATTTCAGGTGAACAGGATTTCGATGCTCTAGACGAATTAAGAAATGAACTGGGCTTTGAAGAAACCGACACAAGCGCAGATGACGATTATGATACGCATTATCATTTAGCGGTTGCTTATCACGAAATGGGATTGATGGAAGATGCCATCAGAGAATATCAGGATGCGATAAATGCCGTCAAAGCAGAGGATGGAACCCGGCGATTTTTCCACTGTTGTAATCTTTTGGGAATGTGTTTTATGGAAAAACAGATGCCGAACCTCGCATTGATCTGGTATAAACGCGCTCTTGAAACATCTAATCTGAAAGATGAACAAAAACAGGCATTATGGTATGAAATAGGAAGAGCGTATCAACTTGGCGGTGAAAGGGAAAAAGCCATCGAATACTTTGAGCAAATATACGCTCTGAATGTTGATTATCGTGATGTCAGTATTTATCTCCAAAATTTACAAAACAACTCTTTGCATTCATAAAGTTTCGGCAGTTGCCGGTTAAGAAAAAAAACAAAAAAATTATGCGGTATGATTTGCAATCATACCGCATAATTTTTATTGAATTCAGACTTGATAAGATATAGATTATTTCGCTTTCGGATTGCGTAACATTTCCGCCGCCGTTTCGGGCGTGATGTCGCGTTGCGGCGAACCGAGCAATTCGTAGCCGACCATAAATTTGCGAATCGTCGCCGAACGCAAAAGCGGCGGATAAAAATGCGCGTGCAAATGAAATGCGGGAAACTCGCGTCCGTCGGTCGGTTTTTGATGAAAACCCATCGTATGCGGTTTCTCGTAAAATATCGGCTAAACCGTCGCGTTCTTCATTGCTCAACTCACTGATCGAACCTGTTTGCCGCCGCGAAATAATTAAGGTTTCAAACGGATAAACCGCCCAAAACGGTATAAGTGCAGCAAACCAATTGTTTTCGTGAACGATGCGCTCACCTTTTTCGAGTTCGGCTTCCAAATAATCCGAAAGCAATGTTTGCCGGTGTTTTTCAAAATAGCTTCTGAAGGATTTCAACTCTTTAACCATTTCATTCGGAATCAGTTCATTCGCCCAAATCTGCCCGTGCGGATGCGGATTACTCGCGCCCATCATTGCGCCGCGATTCTCGAAAATCTGGACGGATTTTATAAAATCAACCGCGCCGATTTCATCATACTGCGCCGCCCAAACATCAACTACGCGGCGAATATCCGCCGTTTCCATATTTGCCAGTGTCAAATCGTGACGCGGCGAAAAACAGACGACACGGCAGATTCCGCGTTCGCTTTCCGCAACAAATAAATCATTTTCGTTTTGATTATTTTCCGGCGTGTCCGGCAAAAGCACAGCATAATCATTTGTGAAAACAAATGTTTCTTGATAACCGGGATTAACCGCACCGCCCGCCCTATCATTGCCCGGACAGAGATAGCAAGTCGGATCATATTGAGGCTGTTTTTCCTTATTTGTATCTTCAATCCGACCTTGCCACGGACGCTGTGTGCGATGCGGCGATACCAAAATCCATTCGCCGGTAAGCGGATTGAAACGACGATGCGGTTTTGAGTATGAATTTTCAATATGATTTGCCATTTTACTTATTCACTATACGCGGAGAGATGAACAAGATTCATTTCTCCGCAGATTTTGAAAATTTGAAAAACTGATTGCAGCGCATTGAAATGCGACTTTGTTTTTAACTCAAAATAATTGGTGTTGGGTTATACTTTCAGCCAATAGTTACACAAAGCGGCGAAAAGTCGGTTGGTTCGCGCTTACTCCGGCTGCGTCTGGTCTTATTCAAAGTCGGTAATCTAAAAATCTTTAGGGCAAACGCATCACTTTTTTAAGACCTTAAGCAAATAGTCTTCATTCCAACCGGCTTTTTTGCGTTTGCTCTTGATTCCTAATTGACAACTCTTTTCTTGTTTCAAGAGATTCAGTCCGATATGGCGCAGCGTTGCTA
>JANMAA010000036.1:0-15347 GCA_031359215.1 Acidobacteriota bacterium
AAGGTATTTACGCTTCTGTTCTTCAGTTCCCCAGGTTAATAAACTCAAAGAATTCAGCCCGACGTGAACGCTCATTGCGACGCGCAGGAAAGTGTCGCACGCTTCTAATTCTTCACAGACCAATCCGAGCGAAATGTAATCAAATCCCGCGCCGCCGTATTGTTCGGGAATGCAGACTCCGAGCAATCCTAAGTCAGCCATTTTGTCGAAAACCGACCGCTCGAAATGAGCTTTTTCGTCCCATTCCTTGATATACGGCGCGACTTCGCCCGCACAAAATTCGCGGACGGTTTTTTGTAAAGCGATGTGTTCTTCCGAAAGTTCAAAATCAATCACGTTTTATTTATTTCCTCAACAAATTAAATTAATTCCAAATCCAAAAGTATTGTAACATCGCGCAAAAAGTTTTTCGACCGAACAAAACTGAAAATGCTTCCACATTTTCACGAACCGATATAAACTGTTGAAACAAAATCTAAAGGAGAAAAAATAAATGGCTCAATGTGAAGTTTGCGGAAACAATTATTATCTGGCTTTTGAAGTGATTACGGCGGGCGAAAAACACGTCTTCGATTGTTTTGAGTGCGCGATTCATAAACTCGCGCCGGTCTGCGCTCACTGCGGCTGCAAGATCATCGGACACGGCATCGAAGCCAAGGAAAACTTTTTCTGCTGTGCCAACTGCGCCCGTCAAGCCGGTGTCGAAGGCGTCGCCGACCATATCTGGGGCAAGGAAAAAGAAAGCGTCAAAACTTACGCCGAAGAGTAAAAAGACCTGCTGCCGCAGCAAGCCGCAAAATTTGCGTAAGAATTTGGAAAAGTCTGTTTTGTATTATTTGTTCAGCCGTCGGCAGCGAATTGCTCTGCCGACGGCTAAGTTTATTTACTTTTTAAGTATTTCCAATAATGCGACATAGAGATAGTCTTCAAGTCGGAATACTCGCTTTAATCAATCTTATTTCTACTCGTCCTCAACCACTTTCAAACGCCCCGTTAAACTGGCGATCACGGTTGCCAGTTCGTCCGGTTCGACCGGTTTTGAAACGTGATTCTGATAGCCGCTGGTCAGCGCGCGCATTCTGTCCTGAGCGCGGGTGAATGCCGTCAGAGCGACTGCCGGAATCAGGTTATGCTGTTTGTCGGGCAGTGCGCGAACGCGGCGAATCAGCGAATAGCCGTCTTCGTCCGGCATCCCGATGTCGGAAACCAGCAGGTCTGGATTTTTGTCCAAAATTGCTTTGAAAGCGGTTTTGGCGGAATCCGCCGTAATCACGGTCGCGCCGTAAAACGTCAGCGATTGGACGAGCAGTTGGCGCGTGTCTTCTTCGTCGTCAACCACTAAAATCAGCATTCCGCTCAGATGCAGTTCCGTGTCGGGTTCGATGTTTTGAACTTTGTTTTTCGCGTCCGATGCCGCGCCGTCTTCGTCCGATTGAGCGATTAAAGGCAGCCGCACGATAAAAGTCGAGCCTTGATTTTCGCCCGCGCTTTCGGCGTGAACCGTGCCGCCGTGCATTTCGGTAATGTGGCGAACAATTGCCAAACCCAAACCGAGACCGCCGAATTTTCGGATGCTCGACGCGTCGGCTTGCCGGAAACGGTCGAAAACGTAGGGCAGAAAATCTTCTTTGAGACCGATGCCGCTGTCTTTGACGCGAATCTCGACAAAATCGTCGCGGCGTTCGATTTCCAGTTTGACTTCGCCGTCCTGCGGCGTAAATTTGATGGCGTTCGAGAGCAGATTCCAGACGACCTGCTGAAGACGATTCGGGTCGCCGGAAATGTGGCTGACATCGGTTTCGCCGCTGATTTGAATTTTAATGCCTTTGGCTTCCGCCGCCGGACGAACGGTTTCGAGCGCGGACTCGACGATATTGATCGGTTTAATCGTCATTACTTCGAGCCGCAATTTACCGGAAATAATCCGTGAAACGTCGAGCAAATCTTCGATCAGACGATTTTGCGATTCGGCGTTGCGGACGATGGTCGCAATCGCTTTTTCGGTCGTCGGTTCGTCAAGCTGTCCTTTCTGCAAAAGCCTTCCCCAACCGAGAATCGAATTGAGCGGAGCGCGAAGTTCGTGTGAAACGGTGGCGAGAAATTCGTCGCGCAGACGGTTGGCGATTTCCGCGTCGCGCCTTGCGGTTTTTTCGTTTTCGAGCAGGCGTTCGCGTTCTTTTTCACCTTCGCGCCGGTCGGTAATGTCGCGTGAAGTCGAAAGCAGACGAATCGGACTGCCTTTCGCGTCAAAGATCGGGGCGACCGAAACGTCCCAGTATTTAAGCGTTCCCTTCGCCGTTTTACAAAACCCTTCAAATCTGGCGGTTTTTCCGTTCCGCGCCGTTTCAACCGCTTGATAAGCCGATTCAGTTTCCTCGCCTTCCCAAAAATCAGTCCACGGTTTGCCGTCAAACAGCGCGAAGTCGTCAATTTCCAGAATGCACAATCCGTTTGCATTCATCGAATGCAGCGTTCCGTCGAGTTCGAGAACTTTAACGCAGTCGGGACTGTTTTCAAAAATGCTGCGGTTAAATTCTTCGCTGTTTTTCAATTCGGTTTCGGCGCGTTTGCGGGCGGAAATATCAATGTGCGAGATGACCGCGCCGTCTCGCATCGCGCTCGCCTGTAAAATAAACCAGCGTTCTTCGGTCGGCGAATGGCACGGATATTCGACCGAAAATTCTTCCAGCTCGCCGCTCAAAATCGCCCGCAGATTCTCGACCACACTTTTGGTGCTGTTTTCAAAATCGGCGGAAGTTTCGCATACTTTCAGATAATTTTGTCCGATGCCGGTCGCCGCGATTTGTTCTATCGCGCAGTTATCACGGGCGAAATTCTGCCACGCCCGATTGACGGCGACGATTACGCCGGTTTTGTCGAGAACCGAAATATGCGCCGGTAATGAATCGAGAATGGCGCGAACGAAACTTTCGCTGTCGCGCAGGGCAATTTCGTTGTTTTTACTCTCCGTGATGTCGCGGCAGAAACCGACGACGTGTGTGACATTGCCGTTTTCGTCTAACTGCGGCTGTCCGGTGCAGCTGTTCCAGCGAATGCTGCCTTTTGAGTCCCTGATGCGAAATTCGGCATCGAAATTACTTTTTTCGGTAACGGATTTCCGAAACTTTTCGTCAACTTTCGGTGCATCTTCTTCGATCACGCGGCTGAACGCTTTTTTACTTGATCCGTCAAAATCATCTTTGGAAAGTCCGAAAACCGCCAAAGTCCGTTCGTCCATTTCGCCGTCCATTCCCTCGACATTTAATTTCCAGGTTCCCAATCCGCCGACTTCGAGGGCGACGCGGCGGCGGGCTTCGGCTTGCTCGCGCTGCTTAATTTGATGTTCTAACTCTTCGTTTTTAGTAGATAGTTCACGCGTTCTTTCTTCGACGCGATTTTCCAGATTTCTATTCGCTCCCTTCAAATCGCCTTCGGCACGGCTGCGCTTGCCGACTTCGCGGTAAATAGCAAAATTTGCCAGACCGAGCGCGAAAACTCCGACGATGCCGCCGAGAAACATCATTCGATAAGTCTCGGTTAAACTTTCACTCAAATCCGCTTCGCGCTGCACCAACAGTTGCTGCTCTTCGGTTTTTAAGTCGCTGATTATCGAACGAATCTCATCCATCAACTCTTTGCCGCGATTTTTGCCGATCTGCGCTCTGACTACTTCAATGTTTTGGGTGCGGCGGCGCAGTTCGACGGATTCTTTTCCGATGGCGATTTGTTGATTGATGAGAGTTTCGAGTCGGGGCAGGATTGCCGTCTGTCTGGGATTATCGGCGACCAAAGCGCGGAGTTCCGTCAGATTGCCGCCGATTTTTTCAGCGGCGTTATTATACGGTTCGAGATACGGCTCTTCGCCGGTCAGGAGAAAACCGCGCCCGCCGGTTTCGACATCAATCATCAAAATCAGCGTTTCGTCAAGATGCAAAAGCACGTCCTGCGTGTGTTTTTCCCACTTGAGCGATTCGGTCAAAGAATTAGTGCTGCGATAAGCGAAGAAAGCGACGATTATCAGCAGCAGGACAGCGATGGTAAAAACCAGCGGAATCTGTTTTTCGAGTGTTAATTTCATAAACTTTCCTTTGAAAATTGTTCAAAAAGTTCGGCTGAAATTATGTATAAAACTAAAATCTAAAGCTATGTAATGCCGAAGCCCGCGAAGTCAGAGCGCAAATGGAAAATGCTCTGACTTCGCGCGTTTCTGAATTGAATCGAGTCAATTTAACAATCGCCATACTCTATCCTAAAACCTTAAAGCCGATGATGAAGATTATAATGTATTAACCGTAAATCTAACGAATCAGGGACATAAAAGTCAGTTTCATAATCGCGCGGCGCATCTGAAAAGCAGGTTTCATCGAATAAAAAGTATGGAAGGTTATATAAAAAATGAACTTTGAAACGAACCGCGACGTGCTTGATTGGTATGAAAAACAGCCGCGCACCTTAACGCAGGAATTTATCGGTGAAATTGATTGGAATTCGGTCGGCAAACATCCGGTTGACGAGAAATTTATTCCCGTCCTGCTGTATATGCGCGATGTCGAAACTTTGACCGATGTTTATTACGAAGAACTGCGCCGCACGCCGACCGGCAGAGATCCGATTATCAGCAAATTTATGGAGCGTTGGAGCACCGAAGAACAAACACATGGTGAAATGCTCAACCGTTTTTTAAACGAAGCCGGCATTGTAACCGACGAAAAATGGCAGAGCCAGATAAAAAATTCGGTTTCTTCCTTTTATAAAGCTCACGCTTATTTAGTAACGACTTTGACCAATCTTGTCGGCAAGAGATTCACGGCGACGCATATGGCTTTCGGGGCAATTCACGAATTGTCCACGACACAAGGTTATCGGCGGTTGATAAAACTTGCCGACCATCCGGTTTTGAGTGAAATTTTGCGCGGAATTATCCGCGAAGAATCAGCACACACCCATTTTTATTGGAGCGTAGCACGGCTCGAACTCAAAAATTCTGCATTTACGCAGAAACTTGCACGATTTATTATTAAAAATTTTTGGGCTCCGGTCGGTCAAGGTGCAAAACCGGTCGAACAAACAAACTACACTATTGCGACACTTTTCGGCGGCACGGAAGGTCTTGAATGGATTGATAAAACCGTTTCAAGCCGCATCCAAACCTTGCCGGGTTTTGACGGTTTGACACGAATTAGTGAGAAGGTCAGACAAATTTACTTGATGGAAAAATCTGTCATTTAATACTTATCCAGACTCTTTTTTTATGCTAAATCCTGCCGCGAAACGCCTTCGATTTTCATAATCAAATCTGCACCGTAACATTTTGCCGGAGTCTGAAATCCGGTGCAAAATTCTCCCTTCAAGATGTTTTCCGTGATTTTTAGTGCAGTTAGAGCCGTTGTCGTATAACCTTCGGGACATTGCAATCGGGCTTCGACCTTTTTGCCGTCGGCATTTTTTACTTCTCCCCACAGATAAGTTTTTCCGTTTGCCCGTTCAGCATCATTCGGTCCGCCTTCGGGAATTTGTTTTTGCAGATAATTCTGGAAAGATTTGGTCGCCAAAAGCCAACCGAGATAGCGGCTTAATTTTAACAATCGCAAATTTTGTTCGGGCAAGATAGTATAAACTTCGATGTTTGGAATGTTCGTCGAATAAAAAGCGGTCGCTACATCGCCCCACGGAATAGTTACGCCGGTTTTTTTGACTTCGCCGAAATCAATCTCTCTGGTTTTCCATGCAGCCGGAACGCTCTTGATCTCGCCGTTTTTGCGAATCGCGCCGCCTTTACCGACATTCATCGTCATTGTTGCTTGCGTTCCGTGAGAAATTTTCCCCATTCCGTAAAAAGCTAATGTTAGTTGTGTGGCTGACGGCAGTTGATTTTTCAGATGAGATGCCAAACAATCTGACGGCACAACATCGAAACCAACTCCCGGCATAATCATAATTCCGGCTTTTTTCGCTTTTTCACCACGTTGCGCCATTTCTTCAAAAACCGCAATTTCGCCCGTAATGTCGAGATAATGTCTCTGTGTCCGCAGACACGCCTCAATCATCGGTTTTGACGTAATCGAAAAAGGTCCCGCACAATGCAGAACAAAGGCGGTTTCATTTAAGGCAGTGTCGAGTTTTTCCGTTTCATCCAAGCCAAAAACGCGGAACGGCAAATCGAAACGCTTGGCAATCTCTGCAATTTTCGCCCTGTTTCTTCCCGCTAAAATCGGCTTCAGTCCGCGTTCAACCGCATAGCGAACAATCAATTCGCCTGTGTAACCGTTTGCACCATAGATCAGAAAATTTCTAGGCATAATTTTACTCTTCAGGTTTAATGGTTTACTCAAATGCAATTATACACGCTTTTAATCATTTTTCATCCACTAAAATCTCCTGAACGCGCCCGACTTGCCCGTCGGTTAGGCGAACCTTTATCCCGTGCGGATGATTACCGGAATTGGTTAGTAAATCCTTAACGATTCCGACGGTTCGCTTGCCCGTTCGCTGATCTTGTTTTAAGACAATGGAAACGCGCAAACCGGCGCGAATGTTGTTTCTTTGACGATGCGGCATTATTTTTTCTCCAAAACTCGCATCAAAAACGCGATTTGTCCAAGATGATATGTGTTGTGGTCGGAAACCAGCAAAGTTTCGCGGAGAATTGTCTGTCCATCGCCGTGCGGGATAGCAGCGAGAAGATCGGTTTTTTCATTTCTCACCAAATCGCGCATTGTCTGCAAATCTATCAGAATCAGATCGCACGATTTTTTCCAATCTTCTTCGGTTGCTTTCTTTTTGTTCCAATAGCCGTCGGGAAATTGCGGCGAAATATAGTCGGCATTATAACTGAATTCCACGATGTCGTGCTGTGCGATTCGCAAATGTTCCAGCAATTCCCACGCTGTATGCGGAGCATTTTCGAGGCGTATGTTGATTTTGTCGGTGGGAAATTCTTCCAAAACTGTTTTCAGATCAATGTGCGCTGATTTTCCTTTCAACAATTCGAGCAAATGCTCCCGCAATTCTTTTTGTGTGTTCATAGTTCGTTAAAAAAGCGTCAGATGTCTTGCCTGTGTTTCTTCGAGTTTATCCAAAAAATCCCTTCTTTCAATCTCTTTCGCTCCCAAAACTTCAAAATGCGGAGTCATAACTTGTGTGTCAAGCCACGTTGCGCCGCGATTTTTGAGATGTTCTATTAAAAAAAGAAGCGCGAACTTTGATGTATGGGAAACAGTGTGAAACATACTTTCGCCGCAAAAAACACCTCCCGCATCAACCCCGTAAAGTCCTCCGACAAGTTTATCTGTTTTGTCCCAAACTTCGACGCTGTGGGCTTTGCCCGCAATGTGAAATTTTGTGTATGCCTTTATAAAATCTTTGGTTATCCAGGTTCCGCTTTCGTGGGTTCGTTTTGCTTTCGCGCAATTTTCGGCGACGGTTCTAAAATCTTTGTCAATCGTAAAAGTAAAATCGGTTTTTCGATATTCTTTCCGCAACGTGCGTGGAATATGGAGTTCCTCAAATTCGAGAATGGCACGTTTTGCCGGACAAAACCAAGGAAGCGGCAAACCGTCGATGTGCCACGGAAAAATACCGTTTCGATAAGCGGTGCTTAAATTTTCAACCGACAAATCGCCGCCGAAACCAATAATATCACGGGCATTGTAATAAAAATCGCCGAACAAAACCCATTCGACAAATTTGTGAGTGCGCGGATTTGGAAAATTTATCGAAAACATACCTTAACAAAGTAAAAGATTAAGTATCGACTTGCAGAAATTACCACACTATTTCATTTTCTTGGAAACACTAAATCCGACTATAATTCCTTCCCGTTTTTTTTCTGCCATTTTTTCAAGAAATATAAATGAACACTCTTTACTATTCTGAAAACTGAAAACCGATAGCTGATAACTTAAAGCATCAAAATGCTTTCCGGTTATCAACTATCGGTTTTCTAGAATTTACACGACAGAATGTCATCGCTTCATTTAACTCTGCATTGAAGCAAGAAATTCGGAATTTGCCTTGGTTTTCGATAATCTTTCCAGAACGACTTCCATTTGTTCGACGGGTGAAAGCGGATTCAGAACCCGGCGCATCACCCAAATACGATTCAAATCTTCGGGGCTAATGAGCAGCTCTTCTTTGCGGGTTCCACTGCGTTGCAAATCAATCGCCGGGAACAGACGTTTGTCCGAAAGCCGTCGATCGAGATGAATTTCACTATTACCAGTTCCCTTAAATTCTTCAAAAATAACGTCATCCATTCTAGAACCGGTATCGATCAAAGCCGTCGCAATAATTGTCAACGAACCGCCTTCTTCGATATTTCGTGCCGCGCCGAAAAATCGTTTCGGACGTTGCAAAGCGTTGGAATCAATACCACCCGACAGAATTTTGCCCGACGGTGGCACGACGGCGTTATGCGCTCTCGCCAAACGGGTGATCGAATCAAGCAAAATCACGACATCGCGTTTATGTTCGACGAGGCGTTTTGCCTTTTCGATGACCATATCGGCGACTTGCACGTGGCGCGTCGGCGGTTCGTCAAAGGTTGACGAAATAACTTCGCCGCGCACGCTTCGCTGCATATCCGTAACTTCTTCGGGGCGTTCATCAATCAGCAGAACGATCAGCGTCGTTTCCGGGTGATTTTCCGTGATGGAATTGGCAATGGTTTGCAGAAGCATCGTTTTACCCGTGCGCGGCGGAGCGACGATCAGGGCACGTTGTCCTTTTCCGATGGGCGTAACCAGATCGATCACGCGCGCCGAAACTTTGTCCGGCGTGGTTTCCATCTTAAGCTGTTCATCAGGATAAAGCGGCGTGAGATTATCGAAAAATACCTTCTCGCGCGAATGTTCGGGTTGTTCAAAATTAATTGCCTCAACTTTTATCAGCGCAAAATATCGTTCGCCTTCTTTGGGCGGTCGAATTTGCCCCGAAATGGTATCGCCGGTGCGTAAATCGAATTTCCGAATCTGTGACGGACTGACGTAAATATCATCAGGACCGGGCAGATAGTTATATTCCGGCGCACGCAGAAATCCAAAACCGTCCGGCAAAGTTTCCAATACGCCTTCCGAGAAAATAAGTCCGCTTTTTTCGGTTTGAGCGGCGAGAACCTTGAAAATAAGTTCTTGCTTTCGCATTCCCGACGCGCCTTCGACACCCATTTCCTTGGCGATATGTGTCAATTCGGAAATTGACATATCTTTCAAATCAGCCAAATCTAAGGTGACTTCTTTCGTTGATGAATTCTGCTTAACCGCTTTTTCTGCCGGCTCCTCAGATTTGATCTCTTCGTTTTCAGGCTTGGGATCGGGTTTTGTTTCAGGTTTAGACACTTTTACGCGTCTGGCTTGCTTATCTTCCGATTCTTCGGTTTCTTTCTCAACCCCGTTATCTTCGGCTTTGCTGGTTTTTTTTGTTCTCGTTTGTGTTGTCTTGGTTGCCATTTTTTTATCCGTTTGTTTTGGGGAATTTACTCTGTAGCTTATCGTAGATTTTAGAGCTAAAGCAGAGGCACGAATGAAGCCTGATTAAATGTATTGAATTTCTAAAATCTTGAACAATTTGTATGGATTTCCGTTGCGGTGCAATTAAAAAATAAGCCCTAGAGCTTCTACAAAACCCCTGAGTTTTTGGGAATGCTTAATTATTACATAAAATTTTTGTATAAATCAACTATTATTTTATCTTTTTTCAAGAGTTTCCGCAATTTCCCGCCAAAGTGCATCCCTTCCTTTTCCGGTATGCGCGGAATAGACGATGATTTTGCTTTCCGGCAGCGATTTTTCTATTTCCTCTAAACTTTTCTTTAATTTATTATTTGAAAGTTTATCGGCTTTGGTTGCTACGACAATATGATTTTTTTGATTATAAACCAACCATTCGTGCAGAATACGGTCGAGTTCCGTCGGTTTATGACGCGAATCTACGAGATGGATCGAAAGCAAAAGTTCTTGCCGATTGGCAAGATATTCTTCCGCCATTTTTCCCCAATCCGCCCGCATTGTCTTGGAAACTTTGGCGTAACCGTAACCGGGTAAATCTACAAAATAAAAACTTTCATTGATTAAAAAAAAATTTATCGACTGTGTTCTTCCGGGAGTGTTTGATGTTCGTGCCAAACCTTTGCGTTGCAAAAGAGAATTTAATAAACTCGATTTTCCGACATTCGAGCGTCCGAGAAACGAGATTTCCGGCAAGTCGTCGGTCGTCCAATGACTTTCATTAAACGCACTTTTCGTAAATTCGGCGGAAGAGATTTTCATAACTTGAGTTTCAGGTCTAAGGCTACAAGTTACAAGTTGAAAATCAACTTTTTTCACTTAAAACCTGAAACCTGAAACTATTACGCGTCTTTCGCCGTTTCCGCCCGTGCCTGCATCCAACGCTTCATCATCTCGCGCCGTTTGGTCAGCATAGTTTCGGCATCGGGCATTCGCATAACTAATTTTTCGAGATTTGCCAACATATTAGGATTGTCGATCATTTGCCGCAACTCACCTAAAAACGGTTGAATTTTGCTGAACACAACGACGTGCTCACCGTTGGCATCATTAAACATTTCCTCGTCGATCGCGCCGTGATTGACAAAACCTGCCGCCATATCCCAATAGGTCGTCACCATTCGGTATTTCGCCGAAGTTTCCGCATCGATCATCGCTTTCATAATTTCTTCCGCGCTTTCAGGGAAAAAACCGATCACCCAATTTCGCGCCTCGCGCATCACGGGTTCGCGCCGTGTTTCATAAAGTTTTAGAATTAAGTCTGCTGATTTTGATTTACTCATATTTCTCCTGTTTTTTATTACATATTATTGCGGGAAAATGTTTTACTTGAAAGTAGAACGAAATTGTTTTTAAGTCAAACTCGATTTTATTTTACAAAAAGCGCGAGTTTTGCCATTGATCGTAAATTTTCTTCGATGATTGCGGGAAGATTTTTCAAAAACTCGCGCTTTTCGGATTGGGAAGCGAACTCATACTTTATTTTGCCGTTCTCGATTCGTATTTTGATTTCTTTCGTCACACTTTGACGAGTGCGCGTTCCATCGAGCAATATCAGCAAATTTCTGATGACATCATCCTGAATAGTTAGGGCAGAATGTCGAAGTGTTGAAACCAAATCATTGTTTCCCGCTTGCAGCCGCGCAATCGGGCTGACCGTCGGTCTTTCGCTCGGATGGGCGGCAAATATCGGTTCGTGAAGATAAAATTCAACCAGATCAGAGCCGAAAATTTGCAGTAAAATGCCCGCTAAAACTGTTTTATCCTTTTCGGTTGTTTCAAAATCTTCGCCGATTTTTCGTTTCAGCAATTTTGTCGCCGATTCGACAAGTTCGCTAAAAATAATTGAATATGGAAATTCATTTCCGAGCAGAAAAAGAGCGGCTTTCGTCAACGAATGGTCGATTTGAATCTTTCGGCTATTTTTACAAATTATCGCTTCAATTTTGTTCGCTGTAAAATCAGGTTTCGGCGCGGCAAACTTCATATCCGAGGCGATTCTAATATCACGCATCGCTTCGGTCTGCGGTTTATAATTGACCTTTATTTCTTTTCGGCACAAAAGCGTCTGGCGAAAACGGCGGTTTATCAGAAAATCAATATACTGCTCGCGTTTGATAATATCACCGCCGAATTGTTCTAAAACTTCCAAAACGCGCGGACTATAATTCCCATCGTTGGAAGTAAAGTAATCGGCTTCAGTCAAAAACTTCAATCCGTATTTTTCGGCGGACTTCATAAATTCGTGGAAATAAACCGGATGATTAATTTCAGCTAAATCGTCGTGAAAAATAACCTGTTCCGGTTTTTCCATTAATTTTTGAAATTCATCGGTCAGTATTTGTTTGTAAGTTTTATCATCCGTCACAAATTCACCCAATATACTTAACAATCCGAATGATTCCTTTATTTTTCCGTCTGCCGATTCAACACCGCTCGTATGATAAAGCATCATTCCGCGCATCATTTGGCGCAGATGACAGCCCGGAAAAGTGTTGTAACTGACATAAGCCACGCCGTTCACCGTCAGCAGTTCGCCGCAAATTACCAAAATCTTTTCGCGGACAAAATCAGGTGTCCAAGAATAAAGCCCGTGCGCGATGATATAATCGAACTCACCGTAAGAATCGTGATTAATTTCCATAATATCGCCGTGAAGAAGGCATAAATTTTTTAATCCGATGTTTGAGGCGACCAAATTTCCGTGCGCGATATGACTTTCCGCCAGATCGATGCCGACAAATTCGCAATTTGGCAAACCATAAGCAAACGAAATGAGATTGCTGCCGTTGCCGCAGCCAAGTTCCAAAATCCGGCAATTTTCAACCGATGGCGGTTTCATTCCCAAAAAAGTCGCCATTACCGCCAAATGATCGGGATGCGTCTGCGGATGCAGAAAACCGGGATACGCGATTTCGTCGTAAGTAAATATCGTTTCTGCCATAAAATCTTAGTTTGCCAAACTCGGTCTCGATTTTTTGTTTATAATACTCGAAAATCTTTTACTTGAGTATTATTGCTTTTAAGATTTGTCCAAATTTTATGTCTTTGCCCGAAAAGATTGAATTGCTTACTGCCAATTTGCCTGATACTGACGGCGCACGACGGTTTTATCAGGATTTGGCTGAAAAATGTCCGTCCGAAGAAAAAAGACTTTTCAAAAATGATGGTTTGCTGTCGGATATTTTGACTCTTGCCGCTTTTAGTCCGCTGCTTGCAGCGACGATTTTACAAAATCCGAACTATATTTGGTGGCTCAACCGGCAGAGAGTTTCCGCCAAAGTGCGCGGCAAAGACGAACTTCTCGAATCTTTGGCGCGGTATGCGTTGGTCAATTCAAACGTCGAACCGAACATTTTGCTGGCACGTTTTCGGCGGCGCGAGCTTTTGCGAATTTATTTGCGCGACATTCGCAATCTCGGCACGATCGTCGAGATAACGGAGGAAATTTCACATTTGGCGGACGCGATTTTGGAATATGCACTGCGCCTTTCGCAACAAGAACTCGATAATCGTTATGGAATCCCGCTGGAAATTGACGAAAAAAAGCGTGCCAAACAAGCTCGATTCTGCATCGTCGCACTCGGCAAACTCGGCTCGAACGAACTTAATTATGCTTCCGACATTGATCTACTTTTTCTCTATTCCAATGACGGGGAAACTTCGGATCAAGGTTCGCGCAAGGCGGTTACGAACCGTGAATATTTTGTAAAACTTGCCGAATTTGTCAGTCAGATGGTTGGCGGACAAACGGGCGAAGGCGCGGCGTATCGGGTGGATTTGCGTCTGCGTCCGCACGGGCGTGTCGGTGCATTGGCAGTTCCGGTGCGCGAAGCCGTTAATTATTACAAAGGATCGGCGCAGGCTTGGGAACGCCAGGTTCTGATTCGCTCACGCGCTTGTGCAGGAGATATTGATATTTTTCAGAAGTTTTTCAATCAGGTTCAAACAAGCATTTTTTCGGTTGCCGAAACCATAGAAAATGCTCTGCAAAATGTGCGTTTGTCAAAAGAGAAAATCAATCTCGAAAAAACTTCCGATCAAGGTTTCAACGTCAAACTCGGCAAAGGCGGAATCCGCGAGATCGAATTTATCTCCCAAGCTCTGCAACTAGCCTACGGCGGCAGCGACAAATGGCTTCGCGCACCGCACACATTGATAAGTTTGGCGCGGCTTGCCGACCGTCATTTAATAACTGAAACCGAAATAACCGAGATTTTCGAGGCTTATTATTTTTTGCGGCGGCTTGAACATCGCTTGCAAATGGAAAACGGCTTGCAAACGCATATCGTTACAAATGTCAAAGAAAAGCGTTTTCTTTTGATGAAGCGAATGGATTTTGACGTTTTGGAAGAATTTGATGATGCGCTGGCACTTCACAGCAAAAACGTCAATCAAATTTTTTCGCGCGTTTTCAGTCAAAAAATATCGAAGGATGTTGCTATTCCACGGCAATTTCCTGAAAAAGCAGACTTAAATAATCAGATACAAAGCACAAAGGATGAAAAACTCAAACCGATTTTTTCATCCTTGGAAAAATCCGAAATTGCACGGGATTTAAATGATGAAACTCTAAAAACGCTTAATATTTTGTCCGAAACTTCGCCGCATTTTACCGAAATACTTACGGCGAACCCGGGATTGATCGAAGAATTACCAAACACCAAAGAAGATTTTACCGAAAAAAATTATCGTCAACTTCTTCTGTCCGCCGTTCAGGAAACAAATAATTTTGCCCGCGAATTAGCGGTTTTGCGGAAAACTTGGTCGCATTTTTTATTGGAAATAGTGACTTTTGATGTTTTTGAAAAAAATACGCTCAAAAGGACACGAACCTTGCAAACAAAACTAGCCGAAGCAAGCATTGAAACCGCGCTTTTCATCACGCAGCGCGAACTCGAACGACGCTTTGCGATAAAAATAGATGAATTTCCTTTTGCCGTTTTAGGTCTCGGAAAACTCGGCGGCGGCGGAATGGATTACAGTTCGGATTTAGATTTAGTATTGGTTTATTCAAGTGACGAACTCCAAATTCAAAAATCATTTTACGCGCGCGCGGTCGAGATTTTTGTAACCACGCTTTCGAGTATGACACGCGACGGACATCTTTACCGCGTAGATTTGCGCCTGCGTCCCGACGGTAAAAATGGTGCGACTTCGATTAGCCAAACTACGTTTCTAAATTACTTGGAAAATCGTTCGGCTATGTGGGAATGGCTGGCATATATCAAATTACGCGGCGTGGCGGGAGATTTGGATTTGGCAATCTCAACCGAAAATGAGGCGCGAAAAATAATTCACGAAAATGCTCTGAAAGCTGATGTTAACGAACTAAGAGAAGAAACTTGGCGGGTTCGTAAAAGATTAGAAGAGAGAAATTCTTCAGTTCATAAAAGTAAAGAAGTTGACATAAAATTCGGCGCAGGCGGAATGTTGGACGTTTATTTTGCGATGCGTTTTTTGCAATTGCGCGATAATATTCCCGACGATGATCTGCACCGTTCAACGCTTTTTATGCTCGACAAACTTTATGAAAATGAAAGTTTAAGCAAAGAAAATTTTCAAAACTTCTCACGCGGCTACGAGTTTTTAAGCGAACTAGATCATAATCTGCGCCTTATCATCGGACGCTCAACGCGCTTGCCGGTGGCAAATCAAACTGCTTTGCAAACGATTATCAAGCGAATGAAACTTGATTCAACCAATGATCTGTTAGAACAATTAACTTTTCATCGCCTCAACATTCGTGTTTCTTTTGAAAATCTTTTGGGATAATTTGTGCATTGTCGGGCAGAAGCCCGCGCGTGAGCAAGGGCGGAAAATTGACCGAATCGCGCTCTTGCT
>JANMAA010000048.1:0-10794 GCA_031359215.1 Acidobacteriota bacterium
TCTGCCGTCGCCATCGAAATCGGCAGGCACGATCTTATCGGTAGCAATGCCGAACTGAAAACCGCTGAAACCGTTGAGCGATTGCTGCAAATACCAGACCCCGTTCGATGGTCGATACACCGATATATCGGAGCGACCGTCTCCGTCAAAATCAAACTTTTTACGAGTTCGCGGTGTCGGTGTTGGAGTCGGAGTAGCTGTCGGAGTAGCTGTCGGAGTCGGCGTTGGAGTCGGCGTTGGAGTCGGCGTTGGAGTAGCTGTCGGAGTCGGACAAGTTATTACCAGCGATATATCATCAATTGTGAAATTGTCACTGCCGGTCGCTCCTGCCGGACGATTGTAGTCGAATCTAATAATATGCGAGCCGCCATTGGCAAATGACGATAGATCAACCGTTCGCAATGTATAAGCCGGTTCAGCAGTCGCCGGCTCGGTAATTGTTTGTTGGGCAACTCCATCCACCCGCACCGTTAAAGTCGAAGTCGCCGGTGCCGATACTCCGCCGATTCGCAGATAGTAATTTAGAGTCACTCTTGAACCCGTCGGAATGGTAACGGCTTGCGAGGCACTGCCGGCTTCTGGATTTACATTGCCGGTGCCGTCAAACCACGTCCAACCATTACCCGTGCGCGGTGGGGCAGAACCTTGACCATCACCGCACACGGAAATTGTGCAGAGGGAACTGCCGAAAGCAGTGCTGGTCGAACTCCAAAATGGATTAGTTCCGGTGCCGGTATTTTGTTCAAACCCGCCATCTTGAAGGAGATTAGGATTTGGTGTGCAGTTCGGGGTTGGCGTGACCGTTGGAGTCGGCGTTGGGGTTGGTGTTCCTCCACCCAAATTCATTTCATATAATCCGCGTCCGTGCGTGGCAATCCTCAGTTTGCGCGGACTGGCGGTAAGTGCCATATCAAAAATCGCCACACGCGGCAATCCCGTTCCGAATGGCATCCAGGTTGCCCCGCTGTCGGTAGAAACATAAACGCCGATGTCGGTTCCTGCGTAGAGCGTATTTGAATTATCGGGATTAACCAAAAAGGCACTAACCGGGACCTGCGGCAAAGCACTTCCGCCGCTTCCGGCAGCAGCCGTCCAGGTTAAAATGTTATTAACAATCGTCGCTTTCCAAACATTGGTTACGCCAAAAGCCGAAAGCGTTATATATGCGATATTGGCATTATTCGGGTCAACCACCGTGCGGGCAATAAAGTTGTTGGGAATCGTATTGTTCGGATCGAGATTGGTCAAAGTTGCCGAACCGCTCGTTGTTCCAAAAATCCCGCCGTCAGACTGCCCGATAAATCTGACATTATCATTTTGCGGTGAAATACCGATGGCACTAATAGGCACATTTGTTGTAAGCGGATTCTGACTGACAACCGTATGAGTTAAACCCGCGTCGGCAGAACGATAAAGCCGATCAGTTCCGAAATACACAGTATTCGGATTGCCCGGACCTTGTTCGAGCGGCGCGTAGAAAAGCACCGAACCGCTGCAATTAATGTCGTTGGTCGTGGTTCCGGCTCCTTGACAGCCGCGAAAACTCCAACCGTTATCCGAGGCGTTCGCGGTGCTTGAAACGGTTGCATAACCTTGAAGAGTTCCGTTATTAAAATAGGTGTGATACATCCGCACGGCTGTATTGTTAGTGGCGTTTTGGTCAATCAACGCATAACCTCCGTCGCCAAAATCGGCGCGTGTCCAAGTTCCGTCAGCCCGATAAAAATTCGTTCCGTTGTCCTGTGTTCCGCCGATGCTGAAATTCGGGTCAATCGGATGAACCGCGAGACTCAAAAATTGCGTTGCGCTAAAGGTCGTGTTGTTTAGACTCGTCCAGTTTAAACCGCTGTCGGTCGATTTATAAATACCGCCGTCCGAACCGAAATAGATTGTTGACGTGAGCGACGGCGCAACCGCGATAGTATGCGAATCAGCGTGCAAACCCGTGCTGCTGGTTGTAAAAGATGTGCCGCCGTTAGTCGAAAAAGCAAAAGGGAGAGTCGGATCACCGCCGATGTAAACTTTGCTGGCATTGGTCGGATCGACATCTATGGCGATGTCGTAGAAACATTGTCCGCCGCAGAAATTGTTGTCGATCTGCTGGGTAAAAGTCGCACCGCCGTCGGTTGATCGGTGAACTGTTCCGCCATCAGAGCCGGAAGCCGCATAAACCGTAACAACACCTGCTGCACTTCGCTGTAGAGCAAGTTCGGTTCTTGAGTTTCCTGTTCCTGTTCCTATCGTGGCAAATGTGCGAACAAATGTAGGAGTTGCGGCGAGCGCGTCGGTTGAACGATAAACGCCGCCTTCGCCCAGATTAAATGAATCGACTTCCGTGCACAGCACCAGATTCGGATTGCCCGGATCCATTACGACATCGAGAATGTTACGACTTTGCGCGGCTAATCCCGTAATAGTTAGCTTCGTGAAATTCGGATTTGCCGAGAGCGCGTCAGTTGAACGGAACAGCCCGCGATCAGCCAGGATATTGTTGCCGCCACCGCCGATGCCGCCGCCGCCGGCAGTTGAAGAAGCAAAAATGATATTCGGATTGGTCGGGTGAACAGCGATTTTACCGATCGAACGTCCGGTAAAGTTTGTGCCGCCGATCGGTCCGGTTAAGGTCGGTGCGGCAGTGCTGGCATTATCAATCCGATAAATTCCCACACCAAAAAAAGCATCACCCGAAAAGCCCGATTCGCCGGTGCCGACAAAAATAGTGTCCGGCTGTGAAGGTGCGATTGCGACAGCATTGACGGCTAAACTCAAAGCATTGTCGAGCATCGGAGTCCATGAAGTTCCGCCATTGGTCGAACGGTAAAGACCGCCTTGGGCAGTGCCGACATAAACGAGATTCGGATTAGTCGGATGGACTGCTATGGAAATTGTTCGTCCGCTGACCGGCGTTACGGTTCCGACAGTTTGACCATTGGGAATCGGTGCCGGACCGAGCGGCGACCACGGTGCCAACAGGGAATTTCGTTCTTTTAAATCCGGCATTAAGGAAACACGATTTTGCTGCTCTTGCATCGTAGCAATAGCGGTTTGACGAAGCGTCGGGTCAACCGGATTTTCTTCGTCGTAACCGCGTTTCAACCCGATGTATTGAGCGCGGCGCAGCATAAATTCTTCTTTATTAAAATTATCTTTTAAAAAAGCCGGTAAATCCGGTTCATCACCTTCGTTCGGATAATCATTATTAGCATTCGAATAACCGAACGGAAAGAATACGGCAAAAGAAAAGGCTAAAATTGCTAGGGTAAAAGCACCGCCGAGTAAAATTTTTTTCATGTGTTCTCCTTATGATATGCCCAAAAAGGTTAGAGTTTGGGTTCAAAATAATTGCGGGATCTAAGACACATATATTTTAGAAAAAAACGGTGATATTTTCAAGTTTTTTTTGTTGCTATTCAAAATAGTGGCTATCTCATCTTAGCGAAATTGATAATAAAAAATAGTTTACTCGCGCTTTGCAACCTATTAACTCGTCAAGGTCGTCTTAGCGTCAAATTATGAAAAAATTATTCTTTGCGTGTTTGTTGCTCATTTCAGGTTTTGTCGGTTTAAATTTCTCGCAAGAAAAAACTTCCGAAAAACTCTACGAATTTAAAGGAACTGTAAAAGATGAAAATGATTCTGTAATTGCCGGAACGAGTTTATTTTTTGATGGAAACAATAAGAAATTCGCGGTCATAAGTAATGCTGACGGCGAATTTACAACTAAACTTTCAACCGGAACTTACGAGATAACAATCAATAAAGATATTTCGATCAGTTTTATGGCATTCATTGAAATTCGGGAAAATGCCATAAATCCAAATAATGTCGAGTTTGTGGTTAAGACAAATCCGCTTTGTTGCGGACAATCTTCCGACAAAATGTTTCCGAAACTTGTTAAATTTATAGTTCCACCATATCCAGCCGCCGCAAGAGCAGTTGGCGCAACAGGTGAAGTTATTGTTGCGGTAAAAATTGATAAGGAGGGAAGAGTCATTTCTGCAATAGCAGAAGGTGGACATCCACTTTTGCGAAATGTCGCTGAACAAGCAGCAAGATTTTCTTTATTTGTAACTTCGGAAAACACGGACGAACGCGAAGCAAAATTAATTTATGTTTTTTTAAACGACGATGGAAAACAAAATTTAAAACACTATTCAAATCCTTACAGACTTGAAATAATCAGCTATGTAAACATACTTGATACAATAAGTTATTAACTCTCGCTTTCCAACATCTTTTTCGCTTCGAGAAGGTCTTGCCGATGCGCTTCGCTGACTTGCGGGTATTGCAAATTTAAAGACTCCATTTTTTCGATGATGATATTTGAAACCGCGACTCGCGTGAACCATTTATTGTCTGCCGGCACAATATACCACGGCGCGTTTTCGGTGCTTGTGTTTTTCATTGCATCTTCATAAGCCTTCATATAATCGTCCCAAAAGACGCGTTCTTTGGCATCTTGCGCGGAAAATTTCCAATTTTTTTCGGGTTCGTTGATACGTTTCAAGAAACGCTTTTTCTGTTCGTCTTTGGACACATTGAGGAAAAACTTTAAAACGTGAACACCGTTGGCTGCCAGATAATCTTCATAAGAACGAATCTGCCCGAAGCGTTTTTGCCAGATGTTTTTGTCACTTTCTATTATCTGCGGAAGCGATTGGTTTTGCAGGATAGCCGGATGAACGCGCACGACGAGAACTTCTTCGTAATACGAGCGATTAAAAATTCCGATGCGTCCGCGTTCGGGCATACTTTTCGCTGAACGCCACAGATAATCGTGGTCGAGTTCTTCCGCCGAAGGCTGTTTGAACGAAAAAACCTGCGTGCCCTGCGGATTCAAACCGGACATAACGTGCTTGATCGCACTGTCTTTCCCGGCAGCATCCATCGCTTGAAAAATTATCAGCAGCGCGTGTTCGCTTTGTGCGTAAAGCATGTCCTGAAGCTCCGACATTCGCACGATATTTTTCTCCAAATCTTTTATTGCCTGCGCTTTGTCGGTATAATTATCTGTATCATTGGTTTTGTAATTTTTAAGAGTCAGTTTTTTGCCTTCCGGCACTAGAAATTTTTGGGTTTTCATAAAACACAGATTAACATAAATGAAGATAAATAAAGAAAAACACCGGATACTCCAGATAATATTTTTAATTTTTGTGGTTACGATTTCAGCTTTTGCCCAGCCGAAACTCGTTCCGCATAAGATCAGCTTGAAAAGCGGCAAGACGTTTAATCTGAATTTGCCTGCCGATTACGAAATAATTCCCGCCGCCGAAGGCTTAAAGCGTGTCCGTTTTTTTGCCAAATCGCCCGATGGCAGAATTTTTGTAACCGATATGTATGATCTGACCGACAACAAAAAAGGCGCGGTTTATATTTTGAGTGAATTCGATGTGGAAACCGGAAAATTTACGCGCATTATTCCGTATCTGACGGGTTTGAAAAATCCGAACAGCGTGCAGTTTTACAAAGACGAAACCGGGCAGAATTGGCTTTATCTCGCCGAAACCGACAAATTGACGCGCCGCAAATTCACGCTCAACGAAACAAAACCGACGGATAATAAGCCGCAAGTTTTGGCGACGTTTCCCGATTATGGTTTGAGCTATAAATACGGCGGTTGGCATCTGACGCGAACCATCGCTTTTTCGCCCGACGGCAAAGTTTATGTTTCAGTCGGAAGTAGCTGCAACGCCTGTGAAGAAAAAGAAGAAGTCCGCGCCACGGTTTTGGAAATGAATCCCGACGGCAGCAATCAACGCATTTTTGCCAAAGGATTGCGAAATGCCGTCAGTCTCAAATGGATCGGAAAATTTCTTTTTGCGACCAATCAAGGCTCAGACCATCTCGGTTTAGACAAACCCGACGAAACTTTTTACGCCCTTCACGACGGCGCAGATTACGGTTGGGCTTCGTGTTATCAAGCAAACGGCAAAGTTTTCCGCGACCCGAAATACAATCGTCTAAAAGATTGTGCCAATGTGCCGACGGCTTACGCCTATTTTCCCGCACACGGTTCGGCACTCGGATTCGATTATTTCGATGACGCAAATACTGACGCAACAATCAAAAACGCCTTTCTCGTGTCGCTTCACGGTTCAACCAATAAAAATATCGGACACGGTTACAAAATCGTGATTATGCGAAAAGGCGAAAAATTACAGGATTTTATCAACGGCTTTTTGCAAGACAAAACCGTTTTAGGTCGCCCGTGCGACATTATGAAACTCGACGCAAATTCGTTTCTCTTCACCGACGATTACAGCGGAATCGTCTATTACGTCAGAAAAAAAGACTGGAAAAGCGCGGAAAATACTAATCAAACTAAAACGGAAGAAGAATCAAACAAAGCAATTTCCGCAAACACCGAAAAAAGCGAACCGAAAAATAAAAATTGCCTTTCGCTGTCAACTGTTTTGCTGGTTTTAGGCGCGTGGGCTGTAAAATCTTTGTTGTAGAATTTGCTGAATTTTTGTGTTATTTTTGTGTTCCTGTTTTTATGTGAATCAAGAGTTGAATAAATTATTGCAAAAGTTGGTTTATTCTTTTCGCTGAAAAGCAGTTTCATCTCTATTGCAAGTTCATGAAATATGAAGAATAATTCTTCCCGCAATTTTCCTTTTACTTCATTGGCAATTGTGTTGTTCACTATATTGTCGGGATTTGTCGTTAATCTTCTGACAAGTGATGAAAAGGTCAAAAAGTGGTTGGAAACTCACAACATCGAGACAGCGGAACTTATCGGCGGGACAATATTCATCGGCTTTGTATTATTACTACTTGAGTATTTCAGAGGCAAAACTCCAAATCCAAGCAATGATGACAACATCGAACCCGATATTAAAAGGCTTTACGATTCGCTCAAGGAACGCTATCAGAAACGCTATGAAAGCAAGCTCGATGGACGTTTCGAGATTTCGTTGGAAGTCAGCGACAATTTCGATAGTCCGAATCCGCGTTCAATCACTGAACAATTCAGCAAAAATGCAACTCAAGGTATCGCCATTGAAGTTATCCGGAAAGTTTTTGACAAAAAAGGTCGTCTGCTGATCGTTGGCAATCCGGGCGTTGGCAAAACCGTCTTGCTTCTCAAACTTGCCATTGATTTACTAGATAAAATCAAAAACCTCGAAAAAGAACCTTTTCCCGTAATTTTCAACCTTGCTTCGTGGTCGGAAGAATACAAAAACTTTGGCGATTGGCTTAACGCGATGTTGGTTACTAATTATGGATTTTATAAAAAATATGCCAAAGAACTTCTGAAACAAGGGAAGATTATTTTTCTTCTTGATGGTTTAGATGAATTGGGACGTAACGAAAAGAAGGAAAAAGCCTCAGAGAAACGCGCCAAATGTCTTGCTTCGCTCAACGAATACTTACGCGACGGACGCAAAGCCGTAATTTCGTGCCGCATTGAAGAGTTTAAGCAGATGAAGGAATTAACAGGACAAGATGTGCCTGTTTCGGCAAAAGTTGAAGTATTTGATTTATCAAAAGCGCAAGTTTTGTTAGCTTTGGAACACGCCAAACTTCATGAAGACATCAAACACCACACTTCGGCAGAAAATTTGCTCAAAATGTTTGAGAGCGAGGAAAACGACAGCTTATTGGAAGCTCTCAGCACGCCTTTTTATTTCACAACTGCAATGGAAATCTTTGACCAAGTAATTTTAACTGAAAATAAACTACCGCCAACGATTGACCAAATTAAGAGACATCTGATTTTTAGATTTGTCGAAACAAAGTTAAAGAATGAAGAAAATCCAAATAAATTTGAGCCGAAAAAAGTAATTCGTTGGTTGAAGTGGTTAGCTAGTTTTATGGAGTCTGAAAAACTAACTACTTTTGAATTGGCAGAGTTTCAAAGGGAAGCGAATAATGGAATTTTATTATGGAGTATAATGTTCTTCATCAATTCATTTATCATTCTTACGCCTCTTTATTTTATCATTAACCCCGAAGTCAATTTTGCAGTTATAATTATTTATGCGACTTTGTTTAGTATCTTGGCTTCTATAAATTTTTCCCCAAATTTAAGCGAATGGTCTTTTAAACCGCTATTCAATTGGAAGATATGGTTAGAATTAGTTGTGGGATTTATTGGCTTTGCTATTCTTATTTTTTTTATAGCATTTGCTATTTCGATAATTGGAATATTCTTGGTAAATATTACGTTTGGAATATTCTTGGTAAATAATACGTTTAAACACGCAATTGATTTAGGTTTATTTTGGGGATTAGCTGTTGCTTTAATGGTATCGCCAATAATGTTTTATGACGTGTGTGGAAAGGCGGGGAAATTTGAGTATTTAAGATTTTCATATCAGAAATTGCGGTCTAAATTACTGTTCTCATTATTTATTAATAGCTGTATTTATTTACTTTTTATCTCAACTGGAACTATCTTTTATTATAGCTTTCGATTTCAAATAATGCCTGAAAAAAATATGTGGTTATTTATGATTATAAGTTGTTTCGTTGCGAGTTTTTTAGCTACACCATTGATTAGATACTTCATTGTTGGTTTAAGTCTTTTCATTCAAGGAAAAATACCCTTAAAATATGCGACATTTCTGGGTTATGCGGCGGAGGCGCGGATTTTGGAGAAGGACGGCGGACATTGGCGTTTTCGGCATCAAAACTTGCAGGAATATTTTGCGAATTTGCCAGACAAAAAATAATTTCTAATTACTGCTTTAATCTAAAAATTTTACTTACTGATTTCACCAAAACCGCACCACGAATTTTGATTATGCCAGATAATCTCGACATCCTTTGCGTCAATTTCTTTCCACCAATCTTCAAATTCTTCCTTTGAAATATAAAATGCCGTCGGCGCAACTAAGTGGTCAAAGACGATGTTGTGCTGTTCGCGCCAGCCGAAAGTTCCGAGATGGTTGAGATAATCGTTGTAAAAAAGCCGCGAGGCAAGCGGTTTGACGGTTTTATTTAACGGACGATAAATCAGTTTCGAGGCGAGAAAAACACCAAGCGTCGGCAGTTTCGAGAGTTGATAAAGCGTCGGCTGATTGATTTTCGAGGTAAAGCCCGTCCGTAACGGATTGACGTAATTGATAATCCATTCGTTGTTTTCCTCGCCATAAATCCAAGCCGAAACTGCGCCGCCTTTTTTCACTTTGGCGGCAAGCGACAAAAAGGATTTTTTCGGGTCGGGCGTGTGATGCAAAACCCCGACGCTAAAGGCGTAATCGAAAACTTTTTTAAACGGTAATTTATAAATATCGGCTTGGACAATGTGCGCGTTCGGTAAATCTTTGGTTGCCTGAAAAGCCGTTTCAACCGCCGCACTCAAATCAATGCCGACAATTTCTTGTGCGCCCCAACTTGCCGCCAAAGTCGTGTGTCTGCCTTTGCCGCAACCGCCTTCGAGAACTATTTTCCCTTCAAAAAAATCGGGTTTGACAGGTTGTAGCCAGCCTAAAAATTGCTCGGCATATTTTTTATCTTCCTGCGTAAAGTGTGTCCATTGCCAACCGAAGTTTTCGGCGGTTTCGGCTTTGTCCTGTTCAATTTTATCAAGCGCGGCAAACCGCGGAATGCCACGTTCCACCTTGTATTCACGCGAACATTTGCGGCACGTCAAGACCGCTTCGATAATTTCTTTGTCCAAATATTTGCTTGCGTAAGCCAACAAAATATCGCCGCCGCAACTCGGACACGCTAAAAGGTCTAAAAGTTTTTCTTTCATTAGATAACAAAAAATTCTGAATGATTTTGTAACACAGCCGACGATTATGTTGCGATTTCTTTTAATTCGCGTTGAATGTCCGGGTCATTCGCCATTTCCGCAAGTTGCCTTTCAAAATCCGAAACATCATCAAGTTTTCCGCGCAGTTTTTTGGCAACCCGCGAAATTAGTAAAAGTTGTTCGTCAACAGGCAATTGCAAAATATTTTGTTCAATTTGCGATAAAACTGTTTGGCTCATACTTCACCTTTCAGCATTATAAACTATTTTTGATTTACCGCCGTGTGCAATGAACGCCAAGATTTATGAAGCAGTTCGTCAATCTTTTGCCAATCTTCTTCGGTTACGCCGCCTGATTCGGCTTTTGTGTCGCGGATTTCCATCGCTTCGGCGCGGAGATTTCCGTGTTCGATAAAATTCTCCGTCGGCAATTTGTAAATTTCGGCGGCGGTTTTCGCTAACGCCCGCGCCAGATCGCCTTCTTTGTATTGCTTGCGGTCGCGGTGAACGATCCACCATTCGAGTTCGAGTTGCGCGGCGCGTTTTACATCAAAATCCGTCGTGCTGACATCGCGGATTTCGCCGTAGAATTTTTCAAGATCGGGCAGAGCCTTTTCATAATCCGCGCGTTCTTTGCCGTCTTTGAAAACAAACGCCGCTTTTGCCGCATAGTAAGCAACAAGTTGTCTGCGCCAAAAGCGAAATTTATACTGTGTTCCCAAAAGTTCGGTCAGCTCCGAATACATGTGCAAACGCTCGCGGCTGTAATAAGAACGCCACATCGCCGTATCGAGCCGCGCTACTTCGTCAGCGTCAAAATTCCGAATATCAACTTTGTGCGGTGTGTAAATATCAAACGCAACCCAACCTGCCAGCAAAACGCCGACAAAAAGTAAGCCGAATAAAAATCTTTTTAAAATCTTTTTCATACGCGACAATTAAGTTCAATACCTACGCCAAAAGATATTTGAAAAATTGAGAGCAGAGATGAAATGAACTGAGTAATTTAGTAGATTGATTCTTGCAAAATTAGTCAACTAAAAAAGCTCGGCTCATTTCAATGGATATATTAACACTTTTTACTTG
>JANMAA010000049.1:0-17285 GCA_031359215.1 Acidobacteriota bacterium
GGTCACAGACCGCCTGCTTAACGAGTAGATTTTATGATTGTTTATTCGCGCAACTTGGTATTACGTTTTTCTCTGAACGAATTTACACGGGTTTTATCAAACAATATCTGAGGTTTTTGTTATTCGCCGCGTTGAAGTATAAATCCGAAACTTTTTGAAAATCAGTTGCGTATTTCCCAGTGCGCCGGATTAATATTATCGAAGATTTCAGTTTTAGATTATCAGGAAATTCAAACGCTTTTTTACGTTGCGATTGACGCGAATCAAACACAAAGCATCGGCGCGAATAACTGCTTTAAAGTCTCGCTTTATATTCGACAGGCAGCGAACAGAAAACGATAGCGACCGTTTTTTATTTGTGATAAAGTGAGTGATTATTGCTTTCCCAAACTACATTTATGCGATCCGTTTTTTTTAATTTTATCTTTAATTTGCGGTCAATTTTTATCGTTGCCGCGTGTTTTTTAGCATTGCCTGTCTTCGGTCAACAGACCGATTCAAAGGACGCGCCGGTCGTCGTGCAGCCGGGTGCGCCGGGACAGCCGACGCGCGTTTTGCCGTCAACGACGCGGGCGGTTTTGCCGACGGTTTCGCCGAAAGATGTCGAGTTTATGCAGGGAATGATTATGCACCACGCGCAAGCGGTGACGATGACGGCGATGATCGAAGCGCGAACGCAAAATAAAGAACTTCGCTTGCTCGGAGCGCGTATTAGTCAATCTCAGTCGGACGAAATGAATTTTATGAAGCGTTGGCTCGAAACGCGGAAACAAAAAGTTTCGATGGCGAATATGGAAGATATGGAGATGGATGAAATGCCGGGTATGGATATGTCGAGCCATCATCACAATCTGATGCCCGGGATGCTGAATCAAAAACAGATGAACGCGCTCAAAAAAGCCGATGGCGCGGAGTTTGACCGCCTGTTTTTGGAGGGAATGATTCAGCACCACGGCGGGGCTTTGGTGATGGTCAAAGATTTATTTAACACGACCGGCGCGGGGCAAGATGCCGAAATTTTTAATTTTGCAACTGATGTGGACAGCGGACAACGCGCCGAGATCAGAATTATGCAAGCAATGTTGGGTGAAAAAAAATAGAGGAGAAATGATGAACCGATTACACGCAAACACTTTTCGATTACTGACCGTTTTTGTTTTTTTATGTTGGTGTTTTACCGCCGAAACTTTGGCGCAAAATCCGCCGCCTGCGCCGACACTTCCGGCGGGAATGACCGGCTCGGACACGAATGATCCGCGATTCAAACTGTCGCCCGGATTGTATGACGCGGGCGAAGCGGCGATGGGAATGAAACACCTGATGTTGCTCAAAAAGCCCGATGCGTTTCAGCTCGGTTCCGACGATCCTGACAGTGCTGTAGTCGAGAAAACGCTCGGCACTGCCCTCGGCATCGCTGATTCGTCGAAAATGCCAAAGCCTATGAAGCTCGTTTTCGCGCAGCTTGCCTTTGCCAATTCCGATCTGGCGTTTCAGGGAAATCATCTTTTTCAAGGTAACTTTTATGGAATCAGCATATATGACATCTCCAATCCGGCACAGACCAAATTGCTGACGACGATGCAGTGCCCGGGCGGACAGGGCGACGTTTCGGTTTATAAAAATCTGATGTTTATGTCGGTCGAAATGCCCAACGGCAGACTTGATTGCAGCATAAACGGTTTCCCGACTGTGGCACTTATGATGGCGGGAGAAGAGCCGAAACCCGACGCGCAAAAAGATCGTTTTCGAGGTGTGAGAATTTTCGATATTTCTGACATCAGAAACCCGAAACAAGTCGGCGCAGTCCAAACCTGTCGCGGTTCGCATACGCACACACTCGTCGTTGACCCGAAAGATAAAGACAACGCTTATATTTACGTTTCGGGAACTTCCTTCGTTCGTCCGGGCGAAGAACTCGCAGGCTGTTCGGGCGACACGCCGGACAAAAATCCGAACACTGCTCTTTTCCGTATTGAAGTTATCAAAGTTCCGCTCACTGCGCCGCAAAACGCGAAAATCGTTTCGAGTCCGCGCGTCTTTATGAATTCGAGAACCGGCGTAATCAACGGTCTTAATAACGGCGGTTCACACGGCAGAGAAGGTTTGACCAAGCCGTCCGATACCGACCAATGCCACGATATTACGGTCTATTCGGCAATCGGACTCGCGGCGGGCGCGTGTTCCGGCAACGGAATTTTGCTCGACATCCGCGATCCGGCGAATCCGAAACGGGTTGATGCAGTCAACGATCCGAACTATTCCTACTGGCATTCGGCATCATTCTCGAACGACGGCAAAAAAGTAGTCTTTACCGATGAATGGGGCGGCGGATTAGGCGCACGCTGCCGTCCGAACGACCCGAACAAATGGGGCGCGGACGCGATTTTCAACTTGGACGGTGACAAACTGAGTTTTGCCAGCTACTACAAACTTCCAGCCGCACAAGGCGATACCGAAAACTGCGTCGCACACAACGGTTCGCTCGTTCCCGTTCCGGGGCGCGACATCAAAGTTCAGGCGTGGTATCAGGGCGGCATCTCGGTGATGGATTTCACCGATGCCAAAAACCCGATGGAAATCGCCTATTTCGACCGCGGACCGATTGATCCGAAAAATCTTATTCTCGGCGGTGATTGGTCGGCTTACTGGTATAACGGTCACGTTTACGGCTCGGAAATCGCTCGCGGTTTGGACGTTTTTGAATTAACGCCGACAAAATTCCTGACACAAAACGAAATTGACGCGGCGAAAACAGTTCAGGTTTCGGAATTGAATGTCCAGAATCAGGAGAAAATCGTTTGGGCTAACAATTTGACCGTCGCCAAAGCCTACGTTGACCAACTCGAACGCGCACAAACATTGCCTTCCGACAAGATCAACGAACTGCGAACCGCGATTCAAAAATCCGAAACCTCGAAAAAAGATGCCAAAAAACTGAAAAAACTCGCTTCGTCGCTTGAAAAAACCGCTTCAACCGAAAACGGAATGGATTCAACCCGTTTGATGTCTTTAGCCGAAATTCTTAAACAACCAGTAATGTAAGGCTTTTGAACTCAAACCGAAAATTGCTTCGACTAGAAAAACCGTCATTGTTCATATAAAAGACAATGACGGTTTTTTAATTTATTTCAAGTTTCCGTATTTGGTGTTATTAGAACGTAATTTGGAAACCTGCGTAACCAATAAAACGCGGATCGAAATTTCGGCGAATGCTTCTTCCGGTAGAGGTAATAAGACTTAGGTGATCGTTGAGTTTCAAACGTGAACCGATATTAAAAACCACTTCGCTATCGCGTAGAATTGATTGCGGTCCGGTGGCGTGGATTTCGCCGAGAATCTCGAATGAATCTTTAATCTTTCTGCCGACCACAACACCATAAATTATTTCATCCGTGCCTCGTTTTAAACGATAGCCGACATCGCCGTTGATACCGAATTTTCCAACTTGTGTCTGCCATTGCAAAGGCATTAGAAATTGAGTTCCCCGATCAACGATTCCACGACGAACAGATGATGATGTCGGATTATTAAATTCCACCTGCGGATAAATGGATAACGCGACTCGCTTTTCCTTGGTTTCATCACGAAAACGCCAACGAATTCCTATATTTGTATTGCCCAATCCATCAATACTTTTTTGCCCGTTGCGGCGAAGAACGAGCCACGGAATCTCGACCTTTAGCTGTGTGTTTTTGCTTGAACCGTAATTTATAGCCAAAAGCGGCGCACCGAATAATCTTCAGTCCGCGCCGCGTTCAAAAGTAATTGCGGTATTGATTTCCCGATGTCCTTTCGGAACAGTTCCCGTATCATCGGTAATCATCGGCGGTCCGCCCTGCGCGTTCGTCTGTTTCGTGAAAAACATCAAAAAAACGAACGACAAAAGCATCAATGACTTTGTGAAAAATTTAGATAAACAATTCATTTTCAATCGTTTAATGAGCTTTCTCCGACGCTTTCTGCGGAAAGATCAGGATGCAGGCGATGATGATCGCAATTAAGATAAAAGATGCCGTGAAACGACTCAGATCGAGTCCGCCGTGATCGTGCGGTTTATCGAGAAAATCGCCGACTACCGCACCGAGCGGTCTTGTCATAATAAAGGCAATCCAAAACAAAATGACGTGCGAAATACTTGTAAAATAATAAAGGGCGACAACGATTAAAAGAACCCCGCCAAAAACAACGGCTGCCCCGAGATAGCCGAAATCAGCGGTATCCGCAAACCAATCTCCCAGCGCAGTTCCGAGTGTTTGCGAAAATATTATTGTTATCCAGTAAAATAATTCACCTTTTGCCGTCGTTATGTGATCGACCGAAACACTTCCCATGACATAACGCCAAACTAGCAGAGAAGCCACGACCAAGGTCAGCAAAATCGCCGAGCCGCCGGTGTAACCGATGCCGAGCGACCGCGTGGCAAAATCGGCAAGTGTTGTCCCGACAGTAGTTGTGGCAATAATTGTGAACCAGTATAGAAAAGGATTAAATTGTTTGGCTCGAATTTGCAAGGCGACCGCCGCAATGACGATAACTGCAAAAATCGCGGTGCTGACCAAGTAGCCTAAATCCATTGACATCGAAAAGGCATCGCCCGCCGTTTCGCCAAGTGTTGTTGCACAAATTTTCATTATCCAGAAGAAAATTGTAATTTGCGGTAATTTACTGATAAATTTTTCCATATAAACTGTTAAGCCGAATTATGATTAATTTAATCGTAATTCGGCTTAGTATTAACTAAGGTTTTTTCATTTCCTTCATATCTTCGGCTTTTTCTTTTGCTTCGTCTTTTTTATTTTCAACGTCAACGGCAATGATTTTGCCCGTGTAAGCGTCAATATTAACTTCGGTAATTTGACCTTTTCCGGTGCTGACATCGAATGAGTAAATCATTTTGCCGTGTTCCTTTTCAAGTTCGGCACTTTTGATTTTTCCTTTCACTCTCTGCGATGCAATTTGTTTTGCACGTTTCATTCCGATAAGTTTATTCTGAGCGGAAGCACTTGCAACGGCAAATAATCCGACTAAAAATACAGCTATTAGCTTTTTCATAATATCTCCTAAAAACTAAATTCTTTTTCGAGTATTTTAAGTCTAACATCACGAAAATGAATACAAGATTAATATCAACATTTATTTACCGTAAACCAAAATAACAAAACTAGCAGGTAAAATCGCAGGTCGCGGATGCGGACGTTCTGTCGTCGGAGCAGGTGTTTCGCCGAATTGTGCGGTCAGCAGATAAATTTTGTGTGTTTTCGTGTCCAAAGCGATTGTTCCGTCACTGCGTTGTGTCGGAACGGTTTCAAAAAAACTGAATTTTTCTTCGAGCTATAAAATCCCCTATACTTATGATTATTTTGAAAAATTATAGATTAGCAGAAGATTAAGCTACAAGATATTTTTAATTAAATCGAAAAAAATTGCCGTTGCAATAAAATATTTGACTCAAATCATAAAAAAAACGCTTCAAATCATAATCTGAGGCGATTTTTATTTTGGTAAAATTTAATCTCGAAACAGTTTTAAAAAAATTATTTCGAGAGGAAACAAATGAATAAATTATTCTTTACTGCAATCATCGCAATTATTTTAACGGTAAATGCTTTTTCGCAAAGCAAAACATTCTTTCAAAATATCGAGGGCAAATGGCAAGGCACGCTTGAATATCGAGATTACACATCGAATGAGCGCGTCAAATTGAATACCATTATCACTTTTAAGACTTCGGCTGATGGAAATTCGGCGGAAATTTATACGATTTATGACGATTTTGGCAAAATCTATAAATCCAACGGTAAAGAGCGAATTGATTTGGCGGCGAAAAAGTTTTTTGATAACGATACTGAATTTGCGATTGAATCAATTGAGGACGAAAAAATGATTCTCATCGGCAAAACGCAAGACGGTAACACCATCGAGCCGACAAGAAAAACAATTACTTTGACAAACGACACGCTCACGATTTTGAAGGAAACGCGCACACCCTGGAGTTTTAGAAATGTTTATACATTGAAAAGGGTTTTCGAAAACAAACAACCTGAAATCACACTTTCCGCACACCAATTACGGGAAGATTTTGCAATTTTCAAGCAGACTTTAACGACAATTCATCCGGGAATTTATCGCTACAATACGCCCGAAAATTTGGAAAAGGATTTTATGGAATACGAAGCAACGCTAAATAACCCGATGTCCGAAAGCAAGTTTTTTATAAAAATTTCGCAATTTTTGAACAAAACCAAATGCGGACATACTTACACAAATCCTTACAATCAGGACACAAAGCTAATGGAAAGAGTTTTTAATCAAAAAACCTATTTACCATTTTACTTTCGAATCGTTGCCGGCAAAATGATAATTACCGCCAATGCTTCGTCGAAAAATATCGCGTCGGGTAGCGAAATCACGAAAATCAACGGCGTGACGGTCAAAGAAATTATAGAAAAACTTTTGACCGTAACGAAAGCTGACGGAAATTCGACAATTGAACATCGCATCAATTCCATCGAATTAACGCGCAACGAAGCCGAACTTTTCGCGCTTTTCGATCTGTATTTCCCGCTTTTCTTTCCCGTCAAAGACGATATTTATAACATCGAAGCCACTGACTTTGCTGCAAAAAAGAGTGTAACTTTTAGTGTTTTGGCAATGACCAAAGCCGAACGCACGGCGGAAATGGTAAAGCGTTACGGAACTTCGCCGACGTATGATGACGGTTGGAGGTTCGAGATTCAGGACAATAATACCGGATATTTAGAGGTTGATAATTCGATCACCTGGCGGCTCAAAACAATCAAATTTAAAGAATTTTTAGCTAACGCATTTTCCGAACTTCGCACGAAAAACATTAAAAATTTAATCATTGATCTGCGCGGGAACGGCGGCGGCGATACGGATGTCGGTTTTGAACTCGCACGATATTTGGCGAATAAAGATTTGCCGGAATATCTGGAAAGCAGAAGACTTGTCCGCAATGTCGCGCCGCAACCGGATTTGCTGAAATATCTCGACACTTACAGCGATGAACTGAAATCAGTTCTGGCAAATGGCGTTCCGACGGAAATTTATCGAAAGACGGAAAACGATTTTTACGAAATTTTGCCGAACAAAACCACGACAAATTATCCACGCATTAAACCCGATAAAAATAATTTTCAAGGGAAAACTTTTATCATTGCCGATTCGAGTAACGCTTCGGCAACATTTCAATTTTTAGATTACGCGCAGAAAAACAAACTCGGAAAAATAGTCGGACAAACGACCGGCGGAAATAAACAAGGCATCAATGGCGGAAATTATTTCTTTCTGAATCTGCCGAACTCAAAAATCGAAATCGATATTCCCGTTTATTTTCAATCACCTTTGAAGAACCAAAAAGATGAAAGTGTAATTCCCGATGTTTTGGTAAAAAAGCAAGCTGACGACATTGGAAATAGTGTTGACCGCGAAATATCGGCGGTCAGGAGAATACTTCGGAAATAGCCGAATGATTTATAATTTTCAAGAAAACGGGATGTCTATTTTGAAGGCATTTCGTTTTTGTTTGTGCAAGTTTCTGTTAGAATTTTTTCAATGGATTTTAATCAATTATCGGAAGAATTGTCGGCAATCGGTTACGAATTTTATCGGCGCGGATGGGTTTTGGGAACAAGCGGAAATTTCAGTGCAAAAGTTTCCGAAGAACCGCTGCAAGTCTGCATCACGTCAAGCGGTAATGAAAAAGGCGCATTGGATGAAACGCATTTTCTTGAAATTGACGACAACGCCGATGTAATGCAAGGCTTCGGTTCGCCTTCGGCTGAAACGATGATTCATCTGACAATCTACCGGATGCGGAAAAACGTCGGTTCGATTCTCCACACTCATTCGGTTTGGGGAACGATTTTATCGGATATTTTTTATACTAACGGAGCGATCGAGATCGAAGGTTATGAAATGCTGAAAGGTTTGGAAGGCGTAAAGACACACGAACATAGAGAAATCGTGCCGATTATCGAGAATTCGCAGGATTATATCGCTCTTTCGCACGTTATCGAAAATGTATTGCGCGAAAATTCTGCCATTCACGGCATTTTTCTGCGTCGTCACGGACTTTATACCTGGGGCGCAAATGTAACTGAAGCAAAAAGGCATATCGAGATTTTTGAATTCCTGTTTGAAGTTTTGGGAAGAAGTTTGAAATAGTCGAAATACTTTGGTAACAATCAGAAAACCGGCGAAATAAGGTGTTTTAACAATTGGAATAGGGCAAAAGTATGTTGGAAATAATATATTCCGCGTGGAATAACTGTTATTCCACGCGGAATATTGAATATTCTGCACGGAATTATTATTATTCCACGCGGAATAATTCATTTTTCACACGGAATAATTCATACTCCACACTTAAAGTAAATCATTTTGTAACCCAAAAAAGTTAAATCCGATTAACTCAAATCTCAAATGGACGAAAATATAACAATCCTGCTAAAATCAACATCGAGTTCAGAATACATTTAGTTTCAAATAGGAAAAAACAATCTTGCGAGTAGCAATTCTAGCTTCCGAAGCGATTCCATATTCTAAGACCGGCGGTTTGGCGGATGTCGCAGGCGCACTGCCGAAAGCACTTTATCAGATCGGCGTTGATGCACTGTTGATTACGCCCCTGTATTTGCAAACAAAAGGCTCTGACACCGGTCATTTGGCGATGGATGATTTGGATGTCGATTGGCGCGGCAGAATTTATCGCGCCAAAGTGTTTTATAGTGAGGCAAACGGTTCGCCGACATTTTTGATCGACGCGCCCGAATATTTTCACCGCTCTTCGATATACGGTTTCCGTGAAGATTACGAGCGTTTTGCGTTCTTTAATCACGCCGCGCTTGCTTTGTTAAAGCGCATCGGTGCGCCGCCGGACATCGTTCATTTGAATGATTGGCACTGCGGCTTTGCGGCAGTCGAGATCGCGCATCTGCGCTATTGGGATTCATATTGGCGCAATACCCGCACCGTTTTTTCGATTCATAATCTGGCTTATCAAGGCGCGTTCGATGCCGGTGAACTCTGGCAAATGGGTTTCGGCAGCGACTTCGAGCGCAATGCTTTTATGTTTAACGGCGCGGCTTCGGCACTCAAAGCCGGTTTAGCCGTGTCCGATATGCTTTCAACCGTATCGCGCCGATATAGTTACGAGATTCAGCAGACGGAAAACGGTTACGGGCTGGATTGGCTTTTGCGGCAGCGAAGCCAACGGCTTATCGGCATCACAAACGGCGTTGACTATGATGTTTGGAATCCCGAAACCGATAATGTTTTGCCTGCTCATTTCAATCAATGGAATCTTGACGGCAAGGCTGAGTGCAAACGCGCCCTTTTAAGTCATTTCCTTTTGCCCGTCAATACGGAACACCCCGTTTTCGCCATCGTCACGCGCCTGACTTCGCAGAAAGGGTTTGAATTGATTCAGCAAGTCGCCGGAGAATTGCTCGAAACCGGCGCATATTTCGTCGCACTCGGTTCCGGTGATCGCAGTTACGAGGATTTTCTCCAAAAGTTGCGGGATTACGCGCCGTCACAGGTCGGAATATTCAAAGGATACAATGAAGATTTAGCACATTTGATCGAAGCCGGCGCGGATATGTTTTTAATGCCGTCGAAATTTGAGCCGTGCGGACTGAATCAGATGTATTCATTGCGTTACGGCACGGTTCCGATCGTTCGCGCTGTCGGTGGACTCGATGATACGGTAGAAAACTTTGACCGTGTGAACGGCAAAGGCAACGGTTTCAAGTTTGCAAACTTTAGCGGCGAAAAATTGCTGGAAAAAATCTATGAAGCAATTTTCGCCTACGCCGAACCCGAAACGTGGCGCAAAATTCAAAACAACGGAATGTCGGTGGACAACTCGTGGCAGAATGCCGCCAAAAACTATGTTCAACTTTATCAAATGACGAGAAGTTAAATGTTTACTTTACATATTGAAAACAATCTCGAACTCGGTTTGGCTCAAGAACATCACGCTGACGAAGTTTTTTCAATCATTAGTGAAAATTACCAACATCTGTTTGATTGGATGGGCTGGCTGAATAATGAAATGACGGTTGAAGATGTCCGTCAATTTTACAGAAGTTCCTTAAAATCTTTTGCCGACAACGGTTCGGAGTTGGTTTTGCTGATTGTTGCGGACGGAAAAATTGTCGGCACGGTCGGTTTGCACGGAATAAATCACCGTGACAAATCGGGCGAAATAGGTTATTGGTTGGCGGAACACGCGACGGGAAAAGGTTTGGTGACGAAATCGGTCGAGAGAATAATTGGTTACGGATTTGATGAGTTGAAACTGAATCGTATCGTTATCAAATGCGCTCCCGAAAATTTGAAAAGTCGGGCGATTCCCGAAAAATGGGGATTTAAAGAGGAAGGAACGGAGCGCGAAGCCGCTTGGCTGCATACGAAATTTATTGATCACGTTGTTTATTCGATGTTGGCAAGCGATTGGAATCATAATAAAAACAAAAATAAATAATGATAATAGTTATAATTGGCGCACAATGGGGCGATGAGGGAAAAGGAAAAGTAGTTGATTTGTTGGCGGACAGATTCGATATAGTTGCGCGTTATCAAGGCGGACACAATGCCGGACATTCGGTTTATGTCGGTGATAAGGCGTTTGTGCTGCGTCTTTTGCCGTCAGGAATTATCCACGAAGGCAAGACCTGTGTTCTCGGCAACGGGATGGTGATCGACCCGAAAGCATTTTTTGAGGAAGTTGACCAAATGGAAGCGCAAGGTATTTCGGTTGCGCCCGAACGATTAAAAGTCAGTTCGCGGGCGCATTTGATAATGCCGTATCACCGCGCCTTAGACCACACATCCGAAGAGCGATTGGGCAACGAAAAAATCGGCACGACCTTACGCGGCATCGGTCCGGCGTATGAGGACAAAGCCGGACGGCGCGGAATTCGGGTATCCGACGCGCTTGTTCCCGAACTTTTAAAGGCGCGAATTGAAAGGAATCTCGCGGAAGCCAACCGCGTCATCGTTCTCTACGGGCGCGAACCGCTGCGTTCTGATGAAATATTTGAAGAAATTTCCATACTTGCCGAACGCTTGCGCCCGTATGTTGCTGAAACTTCACATTTTTTGTCGGAAGCCGGAAAACAAAACAAAAAAATTCTGCTCGAAGGCGCGCAAGCCACACTTTTAGATGTTGACCACGGCACATATCCGTTCGTTACATCGTCAAACCCGACGGCAGGCGGTGCGGCAGTCGGGGCAGGAATTCCGCCGCATCATATCACCGGCGTTCTCGGCATTGTCAGAACATACGCCACCAGAGTCGGCGAAGGACCATTTCCAACCGAGATGCTCGACGACGAAGAAAGTGTCGCTCATTTGATTAGAGAACGCGGTAACGAATATGGTTCAGTAACAAAAAGACCAAGACGTTGCGGTTGGTTTGACGCGGTCGCAACCCGATATGCCGCCGAACTCAACGGATTTAATTCACTTGCTTTGACAAAACTCGACGTGCTTGACACCTTAGACAAGATAAAAGTTTGCGTCGGCTACGAGATCAACGGCAAAAAAGTTGATACTTTCCCTGCAGTTTCGCTCGATTTACAGCAGATCAAACCCGTTTATGAAACTTTGGATGGCTGGAAATCGGAAACTTTAGGCAATACAAAAATAGAAGATTTGCCGACGAAAGCACGCGAATACGTCGATTTTTTGTCAAAATCAATCGGCGTGGAAATCGGATTAATTTCAACCGGACCGGAACGCGACCAAACAATTATTCTGCCGGATTCGGTGATGGAAGGTTGGTTTAAGTAAAAAACGATTGTTCAGACTTGATTTTCCCGCGACGGCTGATTAAAATCTAAAGTTTCGCTGGCTATACAAAAGTTAGCATCTGTTTTTCAAAACGTGGTCCGATAGCTCAGTCGGTAGAGCAAATGGCTTTTAACCATTGGGTCGAAGGTTCGAGTCCTTCTCGGATCACCAACATTAGTTAAAAAGACGGCACAATTTATGCCGTCTTTTTACCTATACAGTCACTTTTGAACTTGCCTATCTATTCAACCGTTGCTGAAATTTCGGTTGACGGTGTATCCGTTGACCAAATGTGTTGGGTTTGCATAATATCTGCAACTTTTATGTCTTCGAGGGCGAATTGTAAAACCTCATCTATCGAATCAACGGCGTGAATCGTTAAATCTTCGCGCACCTCTTCGGGAATATCGGCTAAATCCTTTTCGTTATCCTTTGATAAAATTATCGTTTTGAGTCCGAAACGGTGTGCCGCCAGCAGTTTTTCTTTTACACCGCCTATAGGCAAAACCTTTCCGCGCAGGGTTATTTCGCCCGTCATGGCAACATCGTGCCGCGCCGGTCTGCCGGTCAGAGCGGAAACCATCGCGGTTGCCAGTGTTATGCCGGCACTCGGACCATCCTTTGGAATTGCACCTTCGGGAACGTGAATATGAAGGTCTTTTTTGTGGAAATCTTTTTCGTCAATACCGAATTTTTCGGCGCGTGTTCTGATACAAGTCAATGCGGCGTGTGCCGATTCCTGCATTACTTCGCCTAATTTTCCGGTTAATTTGACCGCGCCGCGTCCCTTTACGAGAGTTGCTTCAACCTGTAAGACTTCCCCGCCAACCTCGGTCCAAGCCAAGCCGTTAACCAAGCCGGTTTCGCTTTTGCGGGCGATGTCTTGTTTGCGGAAACGGATCGTTCCAAGAAGTTCGCGCACTTTTTCCGCGTCAATCACTTCTTTAAAGTCCTCATTTTTGTCTGCAACAACAAATTTTCGAGCGACCTTTCGGAGACAAGAACTTATTTCCCTTTCGAGATTTCTAACGCCCGCTTCGCGTGTGTAATGGCGAATTACTTCCAACACACCATCATTGGTAAATTTCACCCGGTCAACATCTAAACCATTGCTTTCAGCTTGTTTAGGCAGCAGATGACGTTTAGCGATTTCCGCTTTTTCGCGTTCCGTGTAGCCGGATAGCGGCAAAATTTCGAGCCGGTCTTGAAGTGCCGGTGGAATCGTGTGCAGAACATTCGCCGTAGCAATAAAAAATACTTGCGACAAGTCATAATCAATATCGAGATAATGGTCGCGGAAAGTGCTGTTTTGTTCCGGGTCGAGAACTTCGAGCAATGCCGCGCTCGGATCGCCGCGAAAATCTTTGCCGATTTTGTCAACTTCGTCCAATAAAATCACCGGATTTATCGTGCCGGCGCGTTTCATTAATTGGACGATTTGTCCGGGCAATGCGCCGATGTATGTTCGGCGATGTCCGCGAATTTCGGCTTCGTCGTGAACGCCGCCAAGCGAAAGGCGCATAAATTTTCTGCCCGTCGCATTGGCGATTGATTTTCCGAGCGAAGTTTTGCCGACACCCGGTGCGCCGACAAAACACAGAATCGTTCCCTTCGGATTTTTGACTAATTGACGAACGGCGAGATATTCCAAAATGCGTTCCTTGATTTTCTCCAATCCGTAATGATCTTCGTTCAAAATCCGTTCAGCTTCCGTCAAATCATTGATTTCTTCCGACGAATTTTTCCAAGGCACATTTATCAACCAATCGAGATAAGTGCGGGAAACGGTTGATTCGGCGGACATCGGCGGCATGGCTTCGAGCCGCGCAAATTCCTGAATCGCCTTATCTTTCGCCTCTTCGGACATTCCGGCTTCTTCGATTTTTTTCTTTAATTCTTCGAGTTCCGCCTTGTCGTCCTTGCGTCCTAATTCTTTGTGAATCGATTTTATCTGCTCATTTAAATAATACTCGCGCTGATGTTTGTCCATCTGCTTTTTCGTGCGGGCTTGCACCGTGCGGTCGAGTTGTTTCTTTTCGATCTCCATTTCGAGAATATCGATCAATTTTTGCAATCGTTCCTGCACCGAAAAAGTTTCCAGTAACACCTGTTTTTCATCAACTTCGATGCGAAGATGCGAACTCATTGCATCGGCAATCTGTGCGGCTGAAATCCCGCGCAGTGAAGCGTGAAGCGCGTCGGTGTAAGCATCGGGCGATACGCGCAGAAATTGTTCGACTAATCCGTGAATCTTTTGCAAAAGTCCGTCGGTTCGATAGCCGGATTCATCAACCGATTGAATTCGTTTGACGAGTGCGAAAAACATCCCGTCGCCGTCTTGTTCAAACCGCACGGCTTGACCGCGCTCTCTGCCTTCGACAACGACTTTGATCTGCCCGTTTTCCTGCTTTTGCGCCTGCAAAATTCTGCACAGCGACCCTACCGTGAAAATCTGTTCGGGGTTCGCTTCGTCAACCGACGCATCGTGCTGCGTGGCGAGAAATATATTCCTCTCACCCGTCATTGCTTGCTCAAGCGCACGCACCGAACTCGGACGACCGATCTTAAAAGCGACTTTGGTAAAAGGAAAAATAACGACATCGCGGATTGGCACCATCGGATAACGCGAAATATCCGCCGGCATTAGGTCTGTAAATTCTTGCATAATTTTTTTAAATCTTTCGTGAAATTCTAATTTGTATTTTAGATAAATACTTATTAGCCGTGTAATTTTAATTTTAGAACATTTGGGTTTGCTTTTGCTAGTTTCAAATGTTCTTTGAATAATAATCAATCAAAATTCAACTTAATTATCTACTGACGAAAACTCATACATCTATGTTACAAACATCTGCCAACGTATGAATTTCTGCTTTTCATAAAGCACTTGGTCTATACATGGATGTTGGATAAAAGTAAAAAAAATTCTATGGTCTTACACATTTCTTGTCTAACAGGATAGAATATAAGTAAGTTGAAACCCCTATTCACAAAATAAAAAAACTTTGGAGTAAATGATGAAAATAAAATCAATGAATTTTAATCGGTTATTATTTTTAGTTGTCACTTTGACAATTACTTTCACGGCTTATGTTGGCAATGCCCATGCCCAGCTTAACCTCGACACGACTTTTAATGCAGGTGTTACTGACGGAGCCGCTGATGGCTATGTAACTGCCGCTCAATCTGACGGCAAAATTCTCGTCGGCGGTAGTTTTAGTTTTGCAAACGGGATCGAGCGAAATAGTTTGGTGCGATTAAATCCCGACGGAACTATGGACACTACTTTTAATAATGGAGGAGTAGGCGTTAACGATGCTGTGTTTGAAATAATTGTTCTGCCGGGCGATAAAATCCTGATCGGCGGAAATTTTACCTCATATAACGGAGTTATAAAAATGGGTGTTGCCCGACTTAATGCCGACGGCAGTCTGGATAATACCTTTAACTCCGGCGGCGTAGGGCTGAATAGCGGTTCTTCAGTAATGACAATCGCGGTGCAAACTGACGGCAAGTATTTGGCTGCCGGACAAGGAATAGCATCTTACAACGGCACAGCGCGATTTGGCGTAGTGCGTCTGAATACGGACGGAACGCTTGACACCTCGTTTACAACACCTTTTACGTCAACCCAGTTTGTTGAAGAAGTTGCTCTGCAAACAGCAGGCGGAAAAATAATTATCGGCGGATTTTTCGGGCTTGGAACCCCGACGCGGCGGGATGTTGCCCGTTTAAATACCGATGGTTCGTTTGATAATACATTTAATCCCGGTGGAGTCGGAACTGATGCGAACGGAGTCTTTGCATTGACCGTGCAATCCAACGATAAAATTCTGATTGGCGGAGGGTTTGGTTCTTATAACGGCGTTTCGCGGAGCGGCATCGCTCTTCTCAATGCAGACGGGTCGCTTGACACTGCTTTCGTTCCGCCCACTAATATATCTGCCGGCGGCGGTGCGGAATACTTTGCCATTCAACCGGACGGAAAAATTTTAGTCGCCGGACGGTTTATGCCGACCGCAGGAGTTTTCACAAGTATCGTTCGACTCAATACCAATGGAAGTCTCGACCCGACATTTGCAACTCCGGCAACCGATAATCTAGGAACTCACGTCAGATTACAATCGGACGGAAAAGTTGTATTGGTCGGTCTTTTTACAATGTATGGCACTACGCCGCGAAACCGCATTGTTCGTTTAGATTCGACCGGCGGAATCGATACGAGTTTCAACGCTTCATTAACCGGCTTCGGTTTTGTCAGTTCAATTGTCCAACAAGCAGACGGCAAGATTCTCGTTGGCGGCAATTTTATGATGGCTAACGGAACGATGCGAACAAATTTAGTTCGCTTTAATATTGACGGAACGCTCGATACGGGATTTACCCCGAGCATCGTGAATGATAACAGTGTCATTACACTTGCCTTTCAATCGGATGGCAAAATTTTGATCGGCGGTAATTTTACGATGATTAACGGTTCCGCGCGTCAGGGTATTGCCCGTTTGAATACCAACGGTTCGCTGGATGCCTCTTTTAACCCGACTCAACTTACCGGTAATGCGGCTATCGCCATTATTAACGATATTATCGTTTTGCCGGACGACAGAATTTTAATCGGCGGACGCTTTACTCCCGGTGGAGTTTTCCAACGGCTGTTGCGTTTAAATAATAACGGAACGATTGACGCAACCTTTACACCCGGCGTAACAAACGGTAATGTTTCCGACATTCTTCGCCAACCGGACGGCAAAATTCTCGTCGGCGGAACTTTCACGACCACCTTTAACGGACAACCCCGTTCGGGTATCGCCCGTGTTAATGAGGACGGAACTATCGATACGACTTTCAATCCCGGCACCGGAACAAATAACTTTGTTCAGAAACTAGCTTTGCAGACGGACGGAAAAGTTTTGATCGTCGGTGCATTTACGACTTTCAACGGCACCAGCCGCAACCGGATCGCCCGTCTAAATGCTAACGGTTCACTTGATACTACTTTTGATGTAGGTTCGGGAGCAGATGACAGCATACAAGGTGTGGCATTACAATCGGACGGAAAAGTTCTCATCGGTGGTAATTTTGCTAACTATAATGGAGTCGGACGAAATCGTTTGGCGCGTTTGAACTCGAACGGAAGTCTTGACACTTCCTTCGTTTCCGGTTTGGCAAACGACAGACGATTCTTTGTCTGCGACATAGTGCCGCAAACGGATGGAAGAATTCTCATCGGTGGTGCTTTTAATTCTTATAATGGTGTTACGAAAAATAGTTTGATACGTCTGACAACCGCCCCTCCGCGTCGAACACAATTCGATTTCGACGGTGACGGTCGCTCCGATATATCGGTGTATCGACCATCGAACGGGGTCTGGTATTTGCAGCAATCGCTCAACGGTTTCAGCGGTTTTCAGTTCGGCATTGCTACCGATAAGATCGTGCCTGCCGATTTCGATGGCGACGGCAGA
>JANMAA010000052.1:0-32665 GCA_031359215.1 Acidobacteriota bacterium
TCTGCCGTATTTTTTCATTATCTTTTCGACTTCGCCTTTGCTCATCAAACCCTCGTTGTTATAACTCAAAAAAATATATTTGAAATCGGCATTTTTGATTAGATTTTCAAAAACTTTGGAGACTTCGCGGGTTTGGCAATAAAGCGAACGCTCGTAATTTCGCAAGCCTGTTTTGCCGTTCGGAGTGAAATCGTCGTATTTGGCGATTGTATTCAAAAGATGATAATTCGAGCCGTATTGCCGCGCATTATACGGCGGATCGAGATATAAAACGTCGCCTTCGATTTTGTTTATCAGCAAATTCGCGTCTTCGTTAAAAACTTCGTGTGTAGCCTCGTTTAAGTCGAAAAAGGCAGGTTTCAGATTTAAGATTTTCTGCGCGGATTTTTTGAGATGTTTGAGATACGCGCCGTAAACGCTCGCTGTATTTGCTATAGCGTCGGCGTTTTCGAGCAAACTCGTCAGCAAAAAGAAGTATTGATTTTCGTTTATTCGTTCGGCAACTTTCCACTTTTCTATTCTCTTCCGAATCGCGTCAATCTTTTTGCCGTTTTCATCGCTGAAATATTGCCTACTGCTTCCCGAACCTAAACAATAATTTTTGTAAATAAAACCTTCGATACCTTCGAGATTATCCAATTCGTCAACCAATTCGCGCCATTCAATTTCTTCGTGATTGCCGATGTAATTTTGATTCAAAACATAACTGTAAAACTCGATGTCGTTAGCAATTATTTTCTTCGATTCCGTTTTAAAAGCTCGCCCGATTGCGCCCGTTCCCGCGAACAAATCGCAAAAAACTTTATCATTCATCTGCCCGACGACCTTTTCGATTTCGGATTTGATGAATTTTGAAAGTTTGTGTTTTGAACCGATATAATTCATTTTTCATTAAGAACTTGAATATTAAATTTTTTAAATAACTTCTCAGTTGTATAAGGTTTTTTCCCACTGAAACAATAAAAATCATCTCCATTTTCATATTTGAGTTCTGATACATCTATTCCGTAATCTTCTTCGGCACATATGACAGTCGTGAAATCTTGCATAAACCCAAAATCAAAAATATTGTCAACGCCATGCTCATAAAATAGTTTGTCCATTTTTTATTTATCCTTGGTATTTTCTTTAATCAATTCAATCGGACTAACTTCTAAAAATTCTGCTAATTCAACAATATTGCTTTTGATCGGCTCAAATTTTTCCGAAAGAATATTTGAAAGTTGCGTCCTTGAAATTCCCAACGCATCTGCTAATTCCGTATAAGTTAAAATTTCTTTCTTTGCCATTTGCTCTATAACTTTGGCTTTATTTACTATTGGCATCTTATTTCATTACAAATCGAATGTCAAATTTATTATGACTATTTATTAAGTATTTTATGAACTTTCAACTGTTTTATTCAGTTCTTCCCGCCATTTATAAGGATCATACCAAAAACATCCGACACAACCTTTTTCATCGTGTGACTCGGTTCTCCACAATTCATCGCCTTCATACCAAAAATAAATTCCCGGAAAGTTTCCGCGTTTGTTAGTAAGAACGCATCGTTCGCAGTTTCTTGATTTTAACTGATTGTTGTTTTCGTTAAGAAGTATAAATTTTGCTATTAAATATTCGTCAGAAGCACTTTCGTCATTTGGTTCTTCATCCTTGTTCCAACGAATCTGCGGAAATTTATGGTCGGGCTGTAATAAACGCGCAGGCAATTTTCGTAGGAAAACAGCTTCCTCAAAATTGAGAAGATTTTTAATTCGATTGGCTGTTTTTGCCGAAACTCCTGACCTCGCGCTTGTAATCTCACTAATATCAAGCGTTTTCAATTTACGGTGAACTGTTGTTTTATCGCAAGTTTTACAGTGAATTCGGCTTTCCCAACGTCTTGGCGAAGGTTCTTCAAATTGAAGACCGTGAGCATCACGCCAAGTCTGCCAAGTTTTCGCTTGTCCTGACTGCAATTCACATTTAGTGCAATGCCACTCTAAATCTTTTAAGATTTCGTAATCGTGGTATGACGTTGAATTTAATTTGAAAGGATTCATAAACTAAAATTCTTTTTTGAAAACGAAAATATATTCGTGTTTGAAAATGAAATAATCGCTGTTCAAAGCGCGGTATTTCCAAATATTATTCTGCCCGATTTTTCCGCGATTGCCTTCGATGTTTTTGACGATAATGCCTTTTAATTTTACTGCAAAATTGCGCTTAATCATATCCATACAATAAAACGCCAACGGCAAAACTTCGCCGTTTTTGTAAACGTCGCCGACAACGATTGCAAAATATCTGTTTTTGTCGAGGTATTTCAACGAATTTTCGCAGACGATTTTGAATTTGCCGATAAATTCTTTCAGATTGCCGATTTGCGATAAATCGTTTTCATCATCCGTAAATTTCACAATATCCAAATACGGCGGGTGTATCAAAACAAACTGCGAACTTTTGACGGATAATTTTTCAAACGCTTGACTGAAACTTAAATCAACTTTTTTCGCATCGAGCGAATTGCACTCTTCAATAAAATACTCACTTTCAACACTGACTTTCTGCCGAACGTAATCAACGATTCTCGGATTTATATCAAACCCGATATATTTTCTGCCCAATTTTTCACATTCAAAAAGCGTCGTTCCGCTTCCCATAAACGGCTCGAAAACGGTTTCGCCGCTTTTTGTAAAACGTCTGATTAACTGATTTGGAATCTGCGGAACAAAATTTCCGTGATAGATGTTTGTGTGCTTTCCGCTTTTGTCGCGTTCTTTAATCAGCCAAAGTGAATCCGTTTCAATTCCGCAATCTTTCCATTCGGCAAGGTTTAAGTCGTTGAATTTCATACGACTTGAACTATACAAACATCTTGCCCGGATTCAAAATGCCGTTCGGGTCGAAGACTTTTTTGATGGCTTTCATTACGGAAAGCGTCGGCGCGTCAATTGCCATATCGAGATATTGGGCTTTGACGTAGCCGATGCCGTGTTCGCCGGATATCGAGCCGCCTAAGTTCACGGAGAGTTGAAAGGTTTCTTTGACGCATTGGCGGGCGCGGGCGATTGATTCGGGGTCGTCTTTTTGGCACATAAAATTGACGTGGATGTTGCCGTCGCCGGCGTGTCCGAAGTTAGCGACGAAGGTGTTGTGGGCTTTCCCGATTTCTTCGATTTTGCGGATCAGTTCGGGGACTTTTGAGCGCGGGACGACGACATCTTCGTTGAGTTTGAGTGTGCCGTATTTCATCAAGGACGGCGAGATGGCGCGGCGCACGTCCCAGAGTTTGTTTTCTTCTTCTTTGGTGCGTGAGCGCAGAATGTCGAAGCCGCCGTTTTCCTGCAAAATTCGTTCGACCATTGCGGCGTTGCGCTCGACTTCTTCGGCAAAACCATCTACGGCGACGATCAAAATCGCGTTGGCATCTTTCGATAAACCGAACGCGAAATTCTGCTCGATTGCGCCGATGCAGTTGCGATCAACGACTTCCATCGCCATCGGCAGCAAGCCTTCCGGCGTGAATTTCGTCAGGACTTGGCACGCCGATTCCATTGATTTGAACGAAGCGCGAACGGTCGCGGTCGCTTCGGGCATCGGCAATAATTTCAAAGTCGCTTCGGTGATAATTCCCAAAAGTCCTTCCGAGCCGCACATCAAACCCGTCAGATCGAAACCGACGACATTTTTAACGGTTTTGCCGCCTGTGCGGATAATGGAACCGGTCGCCGTGACGACTTCCAAACCAAGAACCGAGTGCTTCGTTACGCCGTATTTCGGAGTCCGCATTCCGCCCGCGTTCTCCGCTATATTGCCGCCGATAAACGAATCTTTATACGAAGCAGGATCAGGCGGGAACAGCAAACCGTGTTTCTCGACCGCCTGCTGCAATTCGTAAGTCGTCAGCCCCGGCTGGCAAACGACATACAAATCATCGGCGGAAATCTCGATAATTTTGTTCATCCGATCAGTCCCGACGACAATTCCGCCGTCCACCGGAACCGCGCCGCCCGTATAACCGACACCGCCGCCACGCGCCGTGACAGGGAAAATTTCTTTATTGGCGAGCTTCAAAATCTCGCTCATTTCTTTTGTCGTTTCGGGAAACACAACCGCTTCCGGCGGAAACTTTTCCTTAACCGCATCCGCACCGTAAGGCTCGACCTTTGACGGCTCGACTAAAACATTTTCTGCACCGACGATATTTTGTAATTTTTCGATAACTTCAGGTTTAGAAGCATTCGTCACGGCGCGTGGTTTTGATTGGAAATGGATTGATGAATACATACTTTTTATTTCGTTTTAGAAGATAGTTGCGAATACAATCTGCAACAATCTCTATATCGAAATAATTATAAACCTGTAATCACCTGAAATAAAAAATCAATCGTCCGAATAGTCTTGGTTAAAGCAAGATTGCTCCTATTACTCTGGAACGCGGAAAATTCTTTGTTTGTTAGATATGCGTCCGCCGAAGTAAAATGATTGTTGAATGAAAAAATACATCATCAAACGCGACGAAGGCGGTTTGCCGGAGAAGTTGACTCGTTACCGCAGTGAGCTTAACGAAGAACAGTTTCGCGTCGTAACGGCGAAACCGAATGCGACATTAGTTGTTGCAGGTGCAGGAACGGGCAAGACGCGCACGATAACTTATCGTGTCGCTTATCTGCTTGAAAAAGGCGTTTCACCGAACCGGATTCTGCTGGCGACTTTTACCAATCGCGCCGCACGGGAAATGCTCAAGCGCGTCGAAATGCTCACGGGAAGTCAAAACGTCCATCGAATTTGGGGCGGAACATTTCACCGCATCGCCAATTTGATCTTGCGGAAACACGCGGTTTCGATTGGTTTTGCCGGAAATTATTCGATTCTCGACAGCGAAGATGCGCGGGATTTTATCAGCGTTTGCATTGACGAAGCGGGAATTGACACTAAAGCCAAGCGTTTTCCGAAACCGCAAGTCGTTCAGGACATTATTTCTTACGCGAATAACACCGACAAACCGATCGAAGATGTAATTATCCAAAAATATCCGTATTTCGAGCCGTTGACGCAGCAAATAAAACGGATTGATGCGATTTATATGGATCGCAAACGTGAGCGCAATGTGATGGATTATGACGATTTGCTGTTAAATTGGAAACGTCTGCTGCTTGAAAAACCCGACATTGCCGCATTTTATGCCGAACAGTTTCAGCATATTTTGGTTGACGAATATCAGGACACGAATCTTCTGCAAGCCGAGATCATAGATATTCTTGCGGTCAAACATAAAAACGTGATGGTTGTCGGCGATGACGCACAGTCAATTTTCGCGTGGCGCGGCGCGGAGTTTACCAACATTTACGAATTTCCCGAACGCTATCCGCAAGCGGAAACTTATAAACTCGAAACGAATTATCGCTCAACGCCCGAAATTCTCGGTTTGGCAAATATTTCAATTGCCTGTAACCGCAAACAGTTTCCGAAGGTTTTGCAAGCCGTGAAAAAGTCGAAAGGATTTGCGCCCGCGCTGATTCCGTGTTCAGATGTCGAACAGCAATCGGCGTTTATCGCGTCGCGGATTTTGGAATTGCGCGACGAAGGAACGAGCCTCGAAGACATTGCCGTTTTGTATCGTTCGCATTATCATTCTCTGGAATTGCAGCTCGAACTGACGCGCCGCAACATTCCGTATCGCATTCAATCGGGCGTGCGTTTCTTTGAACAGGCGCACATCAAAGACGTGATCTCGTATCTTCGCATCATCATCAATCCGCGTGACGAACTCGCGTGGAAACGTATTTTGAAAATGATTCCGAGCGTCGGCAATGCGACGGCGAACAAGATTTTTGAAGCCATCGCTTACGCCGAAAATCCATTTGCGTTGGTTAAAAGGGAAGATTTCAAATACAAACCGCGCAGTTCAAACGCTTGGGTTTCGTTTGTCAAATTGCTTGAAAATCTGGTTAAGGATGACACGCGCAACCAACCGGCGAAACAAATCGAACTGATCTTAAGCGACGGTTACGAACAGTATTTGCAGGAAACTTTCGAGAACGCTGAAGCGCGAACCGAGGACTTGAAACAGCTTGCGCTTTACGCTTCGCGCTACGATTCGACCGAAAGTTTTCTCTCCGAACTCGCGCTACTTTCGACGGAAAGATTCGGCGCACCGCAGGCAATCGTCGGCGAAGATGTCGTGCAAGGCGGCGAAGAAGACGAACTTTTAACCTTAACGAGTGTCCATCAGGCAAAAGGTTTGGAGTGGAAAGTCGTCTTTCTGATCTGGACGGCGGAAGGCAAATTTCCTTCTCCCCGAAGTTTGAAAGAAATTGACAGCGAAGAAGAAGAACGCCGCCTCTGGTATGTCGCCCTAACCCGCGCCAAAGACGAACTTTATCTGACCTATCCCTTGCTGATCGTTGACTACAACCGCCAAACCGTCCTCCAAAAACCGTCGCGCTTTATTATGGAATGTCCGCCCGCACTGTTCGAGATTTGGAGTCTTGAAGAAGCCGCGCCAAACTTCGTCGCGCCGCTTGGTTTAGCGAAAGACGATGTTGAATTTTTGAATTAAAACTATTGTTTGTCCATAAAAAGTCGGTTAAAATGCCAAGTATGAGTAAAACCAATCTTGCCTACAAAAAAGAATTGTTGACCGAGGCGGAATATCTTCGCGTCGAACGCGAGGCGTTTGAAAAAAGCGAATTTATCAATGGCAGAATCGTAGCGAGGGCGGGCACGAGTGAAAACCACAACGTCATTTCTTCAAATCTTTTCGGTGAATTATGGACGCAAACCAAAAACTCAAAATGTCGCGTATTCGCAAGTGATATGCGCGTCAAAGCGAAAAAGGGAAATTATTATTACCCCGATATAGTCGTCGTCTGCGGTGAACGAAAGTTTGAAGACAATAAAAAAGACGTTCTGCTCAATCCGAAAGTCATCGTCGAGGTGCTTTCAAAATCAACTAAACTCAAAGACCGCAACGAAAAACTCGATTCCTATATGTCGCTCGAAGATTTGACCGATTACGTTTTAGTCGAACAGGACACAATGCGAATCGAGCATTTTATAAAAATCAGCGAAAAGGAATGGAAAGTTAATCTACTCACCGAAAAAGCCGAGAAACTTATTTTAGAATCAATCAACTGCCAAATCTCGCTCGACGAAATCTACCGCGAAGTGAAGTTTTCAAATTAAAATCTAGAAAACTAATCTAAACTTCGACGCGCCGATTATGATTGAAGAAATGAAACAGGATTTTATTATCTGAAAATAATTACTATGTATATCTCAAAAGTTCGCATTCAAAATTATAAGTCTTTCAATGATTCCGGTGAAATTGAATTCAAAAGTGGGATAAACTTGATTGTCGGACAAAATAATGCAGGCAAAACAGCAATGCTCGAAACTCTAGGACTAAAATATGAATATATACTTCACAAAAGTATTAAGCCTGAAATAACTATTGGAAAACAATTCTCTAGTGGGTATGGTATTACCTGTTCCGTTTTTGTTTCTCCAGATGAATTGAGAAATGCTTATATTGGATATATACCTTATCCACAAAATGGAGTATTGAATAAAGCGGCTGATGAATTTTATTCCTGTTTAGAAATAGGAATTACTTTGACCTTCACTAGCGGAGGAAAGGAAATTTCTTCAAAATCCTTAAGTTACGGATTATATGATGAACACAAAGGCAAAGCCTTAAGTGTAAAAAAGGATGATAAGGATTTATATATAGCCGATTCTAACCAACCCAATGTAAATAGTGATGAAATTTTTGGTTGGAAGAATATTTTAAAATTAACAGATAACATTTATAGATTTAATGCGGAAAGATTTAGTTTGGGAAAATGTGAACATGGGAAAAATAGAAAGTTAAAACCTAATGCATCTAATCTTGCTGAAGTCTTGCAAAATACATATCTCGAAAATCTTGACCTGTATGAAGAACTTATTAGTTATGTGCGTTTAGTAATTCCTTCTATTAAATGGATTGATTCAATAAACATAGAAGAAGAGAAATCAAGCAATATTTTACAAACTGGCAATTCAAAATATCAAGAAGTAAGAATTTGGAGAGTTGAAAGAAGTAGCAGAAAGGAAAACTCAACAGTTCTTTTATCTGAAAGTGGAACTGGTATAAGTCAGGTTTTAGCTATTCTTTATGTTGTTGTAACTTCTAAAGAGCCGCGAACGATAATAATTGATGAGCCAAATTCTTTCTTACATCCAGGCGCGGCAAAAAAACTTATTCAAATTCTCAATAAATTTCCACAACATCAGTATTTTATTTCAACCCATTCGCCCGAAATTCTTTCTGCCGCAAAACCTTCGACAATCACAAAGCTAAAATATATTGATGGTGAAACGATTGCCAAAAGTATCAATCCAGAACAGACGAAAGATTTGCGTGAAACTTTAGAGGAAATCGGTGTGAAGTTTGCAGATATTTTCTTTTCCGAAAATATTCTTTGGGTTGAAGGTGAAACCGAAGCAAAAGCATTTCCGTTGATTTTGGAAACAGCCGACGAACTTTATGATGTCACTGTTTTGCCGCTTGTTCATATTGATGATTTAAAGCAAAGAAAGAGTATAGGAAAAAAACACGCTAAACTTGTTTTTGAAATCTACGAAAGACTTTCCGGCGCAAATGCTTTAACGCCTCCGTTCGTCGCTGTGATTCTTGATAGGGAAAGTTCAAGCCAACAAGAACGTAAAAAACTAACTGAAACATTTGGCAATAAACTCAAATTTATTCCGCGAATGATGTATGAAAATTATTTGCTTGATGCCGAAGCTATAACTAATGTGCTAAATGCCGAAATTATTGAAGATGATAATAAGATAACTTCTGAAAAGGTTGAAGACTGGATAGAAAAAAAGAAAGAATGTAAATTTCTTTCAAAAAATGAGTTTAGTAAAAAAGTATTTGACAGAAATGATTGGCTTAAGGAAGTTCACGCTGCCAATTTACTTGACGAACTTTTTTCAGAGTTATCAGGTAAAACAGTTGAATATAGAAAAACAACCCACTCAATAAAACTAACTCAATGGCTTGTAGAAAATAAACCTGAATTGCTAAATGAGTTAAAGGATTTTTTAGTAAATATTCTATCGGCAGAAAGTTTTTCTTGACATACGTTTAAAATGGGCGTAAAAGTTTGGTATTAAGGGAATTCACAATGAACACAGGGCAGGAAGGAATACATTAATTGTTAATTTCACAGTGTATTTGTTTCTTTCACGCGAATGGTCGCTCAAATTTTTAGATGAAATGCTTCATACATCGTGTCATTTAATTCAAACTCCGCTTTAACAATTAAAATCAAAAAAACCGTTACTTTCTGATATTTGGTTAAGATATTCCGTCGAACCATAATTCTGCTAAATTTCTTATTCCGAACTTTTGCCTTTTTACTTTTTACTTTTGCCTTTTTACTTCGTTACTATTTAGTGATAGAAATTTCAGATGATTCGACAGTTGTGAGGCGCGAATCTGAAACTTTCGCGTTGAAACGTAAAGATTAAGGAAGGAATTATGAAATTAACGAAATTTTTTATATTTTTAATTGCCGTGTCGATTTTCACGGCTTGCCAGAAAGAACCGACACAATTGAGTCCGGGCGGTTACACGGGAACGAATAAGGATATTCAAAAACCGCACGGCGAAACCGATTCGGAACACGCGGCAACTCTGAGCGAAACCGAAAGACCGGGCAAGATCGTCGAAATGATGGCGGCGCGTGGTAATCAGGACAAAGCCGCGCCGTCTTTGAAATTTGTCGAACCGACCAACGGCGCGACCGTCGGCAGTTCGACGGTTAAGGTAAAACTCGATCTCGGCGGCGAACTGATGGGTTATAAACCGATGAAAGACCCGGAAACGGGAATGGGCAATCACATCCACGTCATCCTTGATAATCAGCCGTATGAAGCGTATTACAATCTCGATCAGGAATTTGAACTGAAAAATGTCTCCGACGGCGAACACACTTTGCGCGTTTTCCCGTCGCGTCCGTGGCACGAAAGTTATAAAGCCGCCGGTGCATTCCAAATGGTGAAATTCACCGTCAAAAACGGCGGTGCGGACACGACCAAACCCGCAACGACCAATTCAAATCAAACGATGTCAAATGCCAATACTTCCGCCACGCCCGAAGGCAAGGAAATGAAGGAAAGCACGGCAGGAGCGATTGACGCTGGCAAGCCGCTGTTGACTTACAGCCGTCCGAAAGGCGAATACAAGGGCGCGGATGCCGAAGCGATTATGGTTGATTTTTGGCTGTCGAATGCCAAACTCGTCGGCGACGGCGGCGAATATCGCGTCAAATATTCGGTTGACGGCGGCGAAGCAAAGTTTATCGATAAGTGGTCGCCGATCTGGTTAAAAGGTTGGATGGAAGGCAAACATTCGGTCAAACTCGAACTCGTTGACAAAGAGGGAAAACTCGTGGACAACGGCGGTTATAATTCGACAACGCGGGAAATTACGGTGATGAAGTAGCAGAGGCGGAAGCAGTGGCAGAAGCAGACGCAGTGGCAGTGGCAGAAGCAAGAGCAGTTAGTTTGGTAGGAATATTTGGTTTAGGAGAGAGCAAAATGCTTGGGCATAAAGGCTTGAAAGTTTTTCAGTTGGCATATCAACTCGCAATGGAGATTTTTCATTTATCAAAGAGTTTTCCCAAGGATGAGATTTATTCCTTAACCGACCAAATCAGGCGTTCATCCAGAAGTGTGCCGACAAATATCGCTGAAGCCTATCGAAAAAGGCAATATCCAAAACATTTTGTCAGCAAAATAAGTGATGCTGACGGGGAAACATCAGAAACCCAAGTTTGGTTGGAATTTTCACGCGATTGCGAATATATTTCAGCAGAAAAATGCGAAAAATTACTTGTTCAGTATGAAGAAGTCGGAAGAATGTTAGGCGGTATGATGGCTAATCCTGAAAGATTTTCGCCGAAAAAGTAGCAGCGGCAGTAACAAAAGCAGGGGTAAAATGTGGTAATAGAGAAACAATTTTTAACTGCAAACTGTCGCGTTGCCGATGTTACCGTTATTGTTACTGCTACTGCCACTGCTACTGCCACTGCCACTGCTACCGCCTATTAATAAATAAGGAGTCTAAAAATTTATGCGTCGTGATACGACATCTTGGTATAGTCATAATCTTGGAATGGAAATGCCGCTCGTGGCTTACGGACACGCGGGTTATCCGCTTTTAATGTTTCCGACGGCGGCGGCGGATTATCTGGAATACGAGCGTTTTTTATTGGTTGACGCGATCAAGCCGTTTATTGATTCGGGGTTGATTCGCGCTTATTCGATAAACTCGGTCAATCGCCACAGTCTTTTGAACGAAAACGCTTCACCGAATTGGAAAGCCGAACTGCTGACGCGCTATGACCGATATATTATGGAAGAAGTTTTGCCGCTGATTCGTAATGAGTGCGGCGACGGCGCGAGACCTTTGACGACGGGCGCATCGTTGGGCGCGTTTTTGGCGGCAAATTGTTACTTTAAACATCCCGATAATTTTCGCGGCACGATTGCGATGAGCGGCAGTTATGACATTCGTTCGTATCTCAAAAATTATTACGACGATAATGTTTATTTCAATAATCCGATTCAATACGTCCAAAATCTGAACGACGATTATCATTTACCGCTTCTGCAAAAAGCGGATTCAATCGTCATTGTTACCGGACAAGGCGCGTTTGAAGCACCCGACAGAAGCCGTCAGTTTTCAGGCGTTCTGCATAGCAAAGGCATTCCGCATCTGTGCGAAGTTTGGGGACACGACGTAAATCACGATTGGGATTGGTGGCGCAAAATGCTGCCGTATTATTTAGGCAGATTCGTCAGCTAAACTTTTTTGCCGGAAAATCTACCAAGTGAAAACACGAAACCGTCTTTTTAGTTCGGTTTCGTGTTTTTTTGTCTGAAATAATACTCAATATTTTCCACTTAAGACAAAAATGCTTTGACTTAACTGTTGAAATATAAGTAAACTAATTACACTTTCCATTAGACATTGATTTTCTATTTTCAACACCGGATAAACTGTTAATTTGCCTGAATTAAAGACAAACGCGTCAGTTTCACCCCGAAAGCATAATCCGGTCTTGTGTCGAATGAAATGAGATATTTGTTCATAAACTTTCTGGAGGATAAATTCGTGTTAAAAAAAACTTTTTTTGTCAGTTTGATTATTTTCGTTTTTTCTCTGTCTTTGGTTAATGCTCAATCGAAGGGTGTTAAGGGCAGCACAGTTGATATAACAGGCGAAATTAGCGGTGCGCCTTACCGCGTTGTCGTCCCGGTAAATTGGAACGGCACATTGCTCGTCTATGGACACGGCTACCGCGACCGCGCCGACCATCCGGGCGAAGTTGACAACCGTAACCCCGATGTTGCGCCGAGCGCGGCACTCGAACCTGTTTTGCTCGCGCAGGGTTATGCACTTGCCGGAACAGCTTATAGAAATAACGGTTGGGCTGTCGAAGAAGGCATTCAAGATATGAGAAATCTGGTCTTCTTTTTCCGCAATCACGTTGCCCAACCGCAACGCACGATCATTTGGGCTTTTTCGATGGGAACGGTTATCGGTTTCAAAAGTATGGAACTTTTCGGCGGAACTTTCTACGACGGCGCGTTGTGCGGATGTGCGGTCGGCGCGGGAACTTCGCGCTCCTTCGATGCTTCGGGAGATTTACTGCTCGCATACGATTCTGTTTTCGGCAGACTGCCGAGTTGGGGAACGGTTGCCGATGTGCGCGACGATTTAGATTTTGAAACGGAAGTTTTTCCGAAAGTTGCTGCGGAAGTTAATAATCCGGCAAACTTTCCGGCGTATGAATTTATCCGTCTGGTCGTTGGAACGCCGGGACGCGGAATAACGCCGCCGCCGCCGACCGCTTTTTATCCGGGCTGGGTTTTTACCGATATGTTTTTTGCCACCGAAGCCCGCGCCGAACTGGAACGCCGCGCTCAGGGACCGATTATTCAGAATCTCAATCGTAATTACAGCCTGACACCGCAAGAAACCGGCTATCTGATGTCTTTGGGAGTGCCGCCCGCCGTGATTAACAATTGGTTAGTCACGATGAACGCGCAACGCAACATATCCGCGCCGCATTTTTCGCGCTATTATGTCGAGCAATTTTCCACTTATACCGGCAGAGTCGGATTTCCGGTGTTGACGATGCACACCTTTATCGATCCGCTTGTAACCGTTTCACAAGAACTTGCCTACGCGCAAACGGTAAATGCAACAGGTCACGGCAGCCGCCTGTTTCAAACTTATACGGACGGCAACGGTCATTGTAATTTCACCGGACCGCAGTTGGTAACGGCAGTTAATGAAATCAATCGTTGGGTAAGAACCGGAACTCCGCCGACTCAGGCAAATTTCCCGGCAGCGATCGGATTTTTACCGAACTTTACGCCGCCGCCGCTTAATCAGCCTTAGATACGGATTTTTGGGTTTAATGCAGAAACAAACGCGAAGAATTTGTGATATTACAACACAATTACTTCGCGCGTGTTTCTGCATTTTTACTTAGTAGAAGTGCTTAATTTCCACAAATATCGTAAAATGACAAACTGAATGGAAGACTTGACCCCAAAAGAATCCGTTAAAGCATTACTCTCCGAAACTGTTGATTACGCGGGGCTTTTTCCGCCTTCTGCGATCTCGATGGCAGAGGCTGTTGCCAACTATGCGGCTTACAAAAACGATAAGTATAATTGGATGCTCGGGCGATTTGTTGTTCCGGTCAAACGGTTGCCGGAATTTTTGAAGCACGGGCGTGATTTTTTTTCGGATGATAAAAATGACATTTGGCGTTTGAGTGTTCTGGCAAGCGAAGACATCGGCGAAACGATTGATCTGCTTGAAGATTTTAATGCCGAAAATGCGTCATCCGTGGTTTGCGATGCGATTGAGATTAAAGCCCACTCCAGTTGGTTGATAGAAGATATTGCCGAGTTTATTCCGCCTCGATTTACCGCTTACTTTGAAATTCCACTCGACATAGATTTAGCTGATTTGGTAGCGACGCTGGCGATAAATAAACAACGCGCCAAGATTCGAACGGGCGGCGTAACGGCGGATGTTTTTCCGAAAAAGGCGCAGGTCATACGGTTTATACGAACCTGTCTGGCAGGAAATGTCCCGTTCAAAGCAACAGCCGGACTTCATCATCCGCTGCATTGTTTCAAGCCTCTGACTTATGAAAAGAATGCACCCGAAAGCACGATGAATGGTTTTCTCAACGTCTTTTTAGCCGCAGGTTTTTTGCGGCAGGGTTACAGACCACCTCTGATTGCCGAATTACTCAAAGACGAATCGGTGAAAAGTTTTACTTTTGACGACAAAGGAATCTGGTGGCGCAAGAAATACTTTATCGGTGTTCCCGAAATTCTTCATCTGCGCGAAAAAAGCATCATCTCTTTCGGTTCGTGTTCATTTGAAGAACCGATCGCCGATTTGCAGAAAATCGGACTTTTATAACGGTTAATAAGCCGTGATACATTTTCACTAATCATTTGCCATCTACTATTATGACTTACGAAATAAACGAAACACACGATCAAAACCTTAAAAGCTGGGTAGAATCAGCCAACGCGCCCGACACGGATTTTTCGATTCAAAACTTGCCTTTTTGCGCTTTTAAGTTTGGAATTCACAACACTCCGCGCATCGGTGCTGTAATTGGGAATCAAGTTTTAGATTTAGCGGCGGTATTAAGAGATTTTCCACTCGAACGATTTAATTCGATTTTTGAATATCAAAGACAATTAAATCTGCTTCCTACTATTCCAATTAATTTTCAATCTCTATTGCGAAAGCATTTGATAGAACTTTTGAGAGAAGATTTTTCTGAAAAGGATAAAGTGTCTAACCATCTAATTCCTTATGAAGATGTTGAGTTTGAAGTTCCTTGGTTAATTCGTGATTACACCGATTTTTACTGCTCGATTTATCACGCCACAAATGTCGGCAAACTGTTTCGTCCCGACAATCCGTTGATGCCGAATTATAAATGGATTCCGATCGGCTATCACGGACGCGCTTCTTCGATCGTCGTTTCCGGTGAAGATGTCGTGCGCCCGAAAGGTCAGAACCATTCAAAGGAAGACGCGCCGCCGGTTTATATTCCGTCGAAGGCGTTGGATTACGAAATGGAAGTCGGATTTTTCGTCGGCAAAGGCAACGAACTCGGCGAAACGATTGATATAAAAGACGCGGAAGAACATATTTTCGGGCTGTGTCTCGTCAACGATTGGTCGGCGCGTGATATTCAAGGCTGGGAATATCAGCCGTTAGGTCCGTTTCTCGGCAAGAGTTTTGCGACGACGGTTTCGCCGTTCGTCGTTACAATGGAAGCCCTCGCGCCGTTCAGAGTTCCCGCATTTGAACGCGAAGAAGGTGATCCGCAACCGCTCGATTATCTCGCCAATGAAGAAAACGAAAAATACGGCGGACTCGACATCAAACTCGAAGTTTACATTCAAACCGAAAAAATGCGTGCTGAAAACATCGAACCGCATCTTTTGTCGCGCTCGAATTTGAAAGATTTATACTGGACAATCGGACAAATGCTGACTCATCACGCTTCAAACGGCTGTAATCTGCAAACCGGAGATTTGATGGCGACGGGAACTGTTTCCGGCAAAGAAGATTCCGAACGCGGTTGTTTACTGGAAATGACCAAACGCGGCGCAGAACCTGTTACTTTACTGTCGGGCGAAAGCCGTAAATTCCTTGAAGACGGCGACGAGATCATTATGAAAGGCTTCTGCGAACGCGAAGGGTTTAGAAAAATCGGTTTCGGCGAATGTCGCGGACGTATTTTACCCGCCAAATAAAATGACAGATAGCTAACAGAGTTTGAAGTTACTAAAACTTTCTGCCAACTCTGAAAACTATCTGTCAACTTTCTGCCAAATTTCTTACCCCTTCGTATCGTGGATTGAAGCATTTGCCGCTACAACATCTTCCATCTTCGGGGTTGATTCATCATCTTCGGGATTGGCGTAATAGTTATAAGTGTAACCATAGCCGTAATAGTTGTATTCCATCGAATTCAGCTTAATACCGTTGAGAACAACGCCGTAAATTCGCGCTCCGATATTGCTAAGTCGTTGTTTGAAGCGGCGAATCAGATGAATCGAACTCTTACCCGCCATTGCCACTAATACAACCCCGTCAACCAAAGTCGCCAGAATTGCCGCGTCCGTGAATGAAATCGCCGGCGGCGAATCAATGACAACGTGCTTGAAGTTCGCCTTTAAGAACGTCAGAAGATTTTTCATCTCGTTTGAACTAAGAAGTTCGGTCGGATTCGGTGGAATCGGACCGCTCGTAATGACCTTCAGTTGCGGCAAACCGGCATAGGTCTTGAGCAAATTATTAGGATTCTTTTCACCCGAAAGATAATTAGTCAAACCGTTCGCATTTGCCAAACCGAAATGACTGTGCAGCCGCGGGCGGCGCAAGTCGCAGTCAACAATTACGACATCCGCACCGGCTTGCGCCAATGTTATTGCCGTATTGATGGCGGTCGTCGTCTTGCCTTCGGCGGGTTGCGAAGAAGTGATCAGAATTGTTTGCGGCGGTTTTCCGGCTGACGAAAACAGCAAAGACGTTCGCAAATGGCGATAGGCTTCCGCCATCGTCGAACGATTGTCTTCAAGCGAAATCAGCGCAGTCGAAGCCGTCGCGCTACTGTTCTTGCCCGGTATGAGACTTAGTTTGCGTTTTTCAACACTGTTTTGATGCGGAATCAACGCAAGCGTCGGTAAGCCGAGATGTCTGCCGATGTCATCGGATGTTCTGACCGAATCATCGAGATAATCAAGCAAAAATGCTAGTCCGATGCCTGACATTAGCGAGATCAAAAAGGCAATAAAGATATTACGGTTTCGCTGCGGTCCAACCGGCGCAAAAGGTCTTTGCGCTTTGCTCGAAATAGAAAGATTGTCCGGCTTACTGCTGGCAATCGTCAGTTCCGTTTCCTTTTGTCTTTGCGTTAAAGTATCGAGCAATCCGCGATTAGTTTGTATCTCTCTGGTTAAGGTTATCAAGCGGGTTTCTTTTATGCCTTGACTATTTGCCGACGCAACTTCTTGCAGATACGCATTTTGAAGTTGTGACTCACGCTTTTGCGCTGCTTGAAGTTGGGCTTGCAATCCGACTAAAACTTCTCTTTCCGCATCTTTCACGAGTTTTTTCCCTTCGGATGCATTTTTATCATCAACTTCTTTGCTTATTTTTTCTTTATTCGCTTTAAGAGATGCAATCTTTTCATTTATTTGTTTAACTTCCGAATATTCTTCTGTGTATTTAACAAGAAGTCTTGCCCTTTCAGTTTCTGCTTCTTGAACTTGCTTATCAATTTCTTCATTACGTTTTTCCGAATCAGCCTTCCGACGCAGATTTTGACTTCGGGCATCTTGAATAGCTTTATTATCTCCGACAACAGCTAAAATATCGCCCGATCCGCTGGCTTTTTGAGCCGCACTATAAAGAGCTTCTATTTTTCGACGCTCATCAATCGCTGTTAACCAATTTGCGCTTATAGCTTGTAATCTCTGTGCCGGCAAATCACTCCCTTTATCATCACGAATCAAAATACCGTTAGAACTCATATAGTTGACGCGTTCTTGTTCTTGCGAACTAATATTTGTTCTCAGATTTTCGATTGAATTGTTCAAGTCCTCCAAGGTTTTCTTCGCGCCTTGCGTTTCCCGTTCAGCATCTTGCTCAATAAAAACCTCGCCAACTTTATCCGCAACTTTTGCCGCAATGTCAGGGTTGGTGCTGGTCATCATAACATTCACTAAATTTGTTCCCTCAACCTGATCGACCTTCAAACCGCCGAGCAAAATACCCGAGTAAAGTTCAACCCGATTTTTTTCTTCGGGTGTTAATATTACTTGATTAAGATCAGTCGGTTCGGAGGGAGGTTCCGTGAAAACAGGCAGCGAAGACGGTTGATTGGCAGTATCTTTTTCATCCGTGAACATCGAGCGAATTGTAGCAACAACTCCTTTATTATGATCTCCGAAAAGATTCGATTCCCGTTGCAGATTTAATCGAATAACAACCTGGCGCATCAAATCGGGATTTTGCAAAAGTTGTAATTGCGTCCGGTAGTAATTTGCATCATTCCCGTAATTGATAAAAACCGCTTTTTCCGCTTGAACTTTGGGCTTGCGTGCTTCGACTATCATTTCCGTCCGCGCAAAATAAACTGACGGCTGACGATACATATAAAAAGCGACCGTCGCAGTAGTCACAATAACCATTGCCAAAATTATCGGCAGACGTTTATATACAACATTTAAATATTCAACAATCGAACGTCTTTGATCAATCGCATCATCATCATAAAACGGTGAATAAGCAGGCGGATTATCTTGATTTGCCGGCTGTAAATTATTCCCGTTTGATGAAATCCCACTTGGTAAAGGCAGTAATCTCTCGTCTTGTTCCATACTTCTATTTATAAAACCTTATATTTATTAAATTTGCCAAATTGTTAAGCGAGGCAAACCTGCTTTATACCATATTTGACGAAAAATTTCCCCGATACTTTTCTATGAAAGAAAAATATTGCGGAAATAATTGAAAATATACACTTTTTTCGCGCTCAAAGCAAAAAAATAACCCGTAAAATGCCCTTGCTTTTGTTTGAAGTCAGCCCCAAATGATATATTTCTATTTTAAAGAATTTTATTATTGCATTTATAAATAAACGAATATGATTGGGACTTCCGAAAGAGAAAATATAAAAACATACGAATTATCAAACAATGATTTCGACTTGGGCATTATCGGTTTTAAGTATTCTGACCTCTATGATGCTAAAAAACTCGAAGAGATTGCCGAAAAATTTTATGCCGAAGTCGAAGAACTAGAGCCTGTTTTAGGCGATGCCTTAAAAAAATACATCGCTTTGCGCGGAAACGGCTACGAGAAAAAGGTCGAATCGAAAATTCTTACTGATGCCGCGCCTTTTTTGTCAGATTTTATCGCGCGGATGTTCGGCATTAACCGTGAGCGCGAAGAGTTGCAGAAAGAAATCAATCAACAAAACCCGATTTGGAAATACAAATTTTTTGTTCAACGCCGCGCCATCAAAAAATTTACGGCGGAAAATCTGGTTAATTTGAACGAAACGGAGTTGACAACCGCATTGCGGGAATTTAAATATGCGGTATTTGACGAAACTTTGGTTTATGACGAAGAGCTTGCCGTCGCTTTTATCACAAACAAGTTAACGGATGCCGAAGAGGTTCTCACAAAAAATCTGGAAATTAATGCTGACATCCAACAAACGCTAAATAAAATAAATACGGCTTACGACAAGTTGAAAGACAAAACTTTCGGCAAAGTTTTCTCGCGTTTTGTGCTTGAAGCAGAAGGAACGGGCGAACTTCTTCAAGTCGAAGCCGTCGTGAAACTTTTGGAAGCGTGGTCGGCGATTCAATTTTTCAAAAAGGAAAAGAAATGGTATAGCTTCAAAACTCCGCACGGACTCGACTATCAAAACCTCGTTCATCTGATTCACCCGGACGAAAAATTACCGAATTTATTGCGCGGCACGGAAGAGGAAATGCGTCGGCGCGATGGTTTCAAGTTGACGGATGAGCGTGGAAATTTGCGCGATTCGCTCTTTGAGGTTGACTATTGCCTGATTTGCCACGAACGTGAAAAAGATTCGTGTTCAACCGGACTTCACGAGAAAGACGGGAGCATAAAACGAAATCCTTTGGGCATAAAGCTCGAAGGTTGTCCGCTCGACGAAAAAATTTCGGAAATGCACTTGCTCAAAAAACAAGGTGATTCGATTGCATCGCTTGCCTTGGTTACGATTGACAATCCGATGTGCGCCGGAACAGGACACAGAATTTGCAATGACTGTATGAAAGGCTGTATTTTCCAAAAACAAGAGCCGGTCAATATTCCGCTTGCAGAAACCGCGACTTTGACGGACGTTTTGGGTTTGCCTTACGGTTTTGAAATTTACAGTTTGCTGACGCGCTGGAATCCTTTGAACGCCAAACGCCCGTATCAATTGCCTTATAGCGGCAAAAACGTAATGGTCGTCGGGTTAGGTCCGGCAGGTTACACGCTCGCGCATTATCTTTTGAACGAAGGTTTCGGCGTGATCGGAATGGACGGCTTGAAAATCGAGCCGCTTCCTGACGAATGGACGGGCAAAAACGGCATGCAAATTCCCAAACCGATCAAGGACATCAACGAGATCAAAGACGCACTCGACGAAAGAATTCTGTCGGGTTTCGGCGGTGTTTCGGAATACGGAATTACGGTTCGCTGGGACAAAAACTTCTTGACAATGCTGCAATTGATGCTCGCTCGTCGCAAGCGTTTTCGTGCTTACGGCGGGATTCGTTTTGGCGGAACTTTGACAATTGAAGATGCGTGGGAATTCGGTTTCGATCACATTGCGATTGCGACCGGCGCGGGACGACCGACGATTGTCAAAATGAAAAACAATCTGATTCGCGGCATTCGCCAAGCATCGGATTTCCTAATGGCTTTACAATTAACCGGCGCATTCAAAAAAGATACGATGTCTAATCTGCAAATGCGTCTTCCGGCAGTCGTTATCGGCGGCGGTTTGACGGGAATTGACACGGCGACCGAACTTTTCGCTTATTATCCGGTTCAGGTCGAAAAGATGCTCGAAAAATTTGAGCAAATCGCTGAAAACATCGGCGAAGAAGCGGCTTGGGCAAAATTTGACGAAGAAGAGAAAAAAGTTATGGGCGAATTTCTCGTCCACGGCAAAGCGATTTGTGAGGAAAGATTACGCGCTGAAGAAACGGGCGAAGAGCCGAATTTTGTTCCGCTCATTCAACAATGGGGCGGAGTTTCGCTTGTTTACCGCAAGCGTTTGCAGGATTCGCCCGCGTATCGCCTGAATCACGAGGAAGTGCAGAAAGCTCTCGAAGAAGGCATTAATTTCGTCGAATGTATGAACCCGACGGAAGCCGTTCCCGATGAATTCGGCGCGATCAAGGCATTAATTTTCGAGCGGCTGAATTACAATACCGAAACCGGAAAATTCGATCAAACCGGCGAAACGACCGAATTTCCGGCTCGAACGGTGTGCGTCGCGGCGGGAACTTCGCCGAATGTCATTTACGAAAAAGAAAAACCCGGCACATTCAAACTCGACGAGTGGAAACAGTTTTTCCAGCCGTTCAAATTAGAAAAAAACGGCGACGGAAATTTCCACGCCGTCGAAGCCGCGAAAGGCGAAACCGGATTTTTTACTTCTTACGAACACGCCGGGAAATTTATCTCGTATTACGGCGACAATCATCCGACTTATGCCGGGAACGTCGTCAAAGCGATGGCTTCCGCCAAAAACGGCTATCCGAAAGTCGTCGAGCTTTTTGCCGGTCAACTCGAAAAACAAGGCGCGTTGCCGCAATGCGAAAAAGACACGATTTTTGACAATCTCGTCAAAACTTTGGACGAACAGCTTCGCGCCTACGTCGTCAAAGTCGAAAGATTAACGCCGACGATTGTTGATGTCGTCGTCAAAGCTCCGCTTCAGGCGCGCAAATTTGAACCTGGACAGTTTTACCGTCTGCAAAATTTTGAAACATCTGCGCCCGTTATCGAAGGAACGCGGATGATGATGGAGGGACTTGCGTTAACAGGCGCGTGGGTTGACGAAGAAAAAGGCTTGCTTTCGATGATCGTTCTCGAAATGGGAACTTCATCGCGGCTTTGCCAGCTTCTCAAAGAAGGCGAAGAAGTCGTCGTGATGGGACCGACCGGAACGCCGACGGAAATTCCTGAAAACGAAACCGTTCTGCTCGCTGGCGGCGGACTCGGCAACGCGGTTTTATTCTCGATAGCGCGGGCGATGCGCGATAACAACAACGAAATAATCTACTTCGCCGGATACAAAGACGGTGCGGATTTGTTCAAACGAAAAGAAATCGAAGAAGCGGTTGATAAAGTCGTCTGGGCAACAGATTTCGGGACGGAAATCGAGCCGGAAAGACCACAAGACGCGCATTTTCGCGGCAACATCGTCCAAGCGATGATCGCTTACGCCGAAGGAAAATTGGGCGATAAAAATGTTGATTTGAAAGACGTTGACCGTATCATCGCCATCGGTTCAGACCGAATGATGAACGGCGTAAAAGAATCGCGTTTTACTACTTTGAAACCGTATTTAAAGGAAGAACACACGGCAATCGGTTCAATAAATTCGCCGATGCAATGTATGATGAAGGAAGTCTGCGCCCAATGTCTGCAACGCCACGTCAACCCGCACACGGGCGAAGAATTCTTTGTCTTTTCGTGTTTTAATCAAGACCAAAATCTCGATTTTGTTGACTTTAAGAATTTGAATGACAGATTAAGAGCAAATTCGATTCAGGAAAAACTCTCGAATTTGTGGCTCGATAAAATTTTGAAAGATAAAGTAAATCTATAATCAGGACTTTTAGCAAAACTGCCTTGATTGATTTTCTAAAAACTAATTTTCAATGACGAGAGAAGAAGAGTTTCAACAAATATCGATGGAGATGGGCGCGGTGCCGCTGTCGGAAGGAGAAGAACGAGATTTGGGGTTCGGCTCAAAGGTGGCGACCGAAAGCCGTCTGCGTTTTTTGAACCGTGACGGCACATTTAATGTTCAGCGCACCGGTTTTCCGTTTGTTTCGACGCTCAATCTTTACCATTTTTTGCTGACGATGAGTTGGACGCAATTTCTCGGGTTGGTTTTGGTTCTGTATTTTTTGAGCAATGTTATTTTCGCCGGACTTTATGCTTCACTCGGCGCGGGAAGTTTGATCGACACTTCGGAAATTCCGACGACAAATCTTTTTATACGGGGATTTTTCTTTAGTGTGCAGACTTTTGCGACTATCGGTTACGGCACGATTCATCCGGTCGGAATGATGCCGAATTTACTCGTTACACTCGAATCCTATTATAGTCTTTTGGTTAATGCGTTAATCACGGGTTTGGTTTTCGCCCGTTTTTCACGTCCGACGGCAAAGGTCGTTTTTAGTGAAACGGCTGTTATCGCGCCTTATCGCGCCATCAACGGGTTTATGTTCCGGCTTGTCAATAGCCGCAACAGTCAGCTTATAGAAGTAAATGTCCAAGTTTTACTTTCACGTTTCGTTGACAAAGACGGTCAAAAAATACGACGTTTTGATTTGCTGAAACTCGAACGTGATAAAGTTTCGTTTCTGCCTCTGACCTGGACAGTCGTGCATCCGATTGACGAAGATTCACCGATGAAAAATATGGCGGAAAATGAACTGATTGATTCGGATGCGGAAATTTTGATTATGCTGAACGGGATGGACGAAACTTTCGCTCAAATCGTTCATACCCGTTCATCATATAAGGCGCAGGATATAAGGTGCGGCTATAAATTTTCCAACATATACAATCAAACAACGCCGCACGAGCCTATTTCGATTGATATTCGTAAATTATCAGATGTTGAAAAGATTAGTTAGCTTAACATCGAATACGATTTGTGAAATTACGAAGAACTACTGTCAAATTTAGTCTAATGTCCGAAAATAAAATCGAAAACGAAAATCAAGTAAAAGAGTCTTCAATAAATGGTCAGATTGAATTTAGAAAAATCCGCTTTATCAGTGCGATTTTTGTCTTTGTCTCATCATTCGCGCTTTATTTGATCACGCTTGCTCCGACAGTTACGCTGGTTGATAGCGGTGAATTGATCTTGGCGGCTCAAACATTAGGAGTAGCTCATCCGCCCGGATTTCCGCTTTATGTTTTGCTGGCACATTTGGCAACTTTTCTTCCATTTGGCAACGCAGCCGTTCGCATACATCTTGCTTCGGCTTTATTTGCCGCGCTGGCTTCGACCGTGATGACGCTGCTAATTATTGAAGCATTGCTGACGGCTTCAAATCGAGAAACAGAAAACAAGTCGAAAATCACACCAAAAAAAAATAATAAAAAAACAGCAATTAAAGACGATCAGGCGGCGAAAGCAGTCAAAGTTAATTCGGAATTAAATGTATTATTAGTAATCGCGCCGGCTGTTATCGCAGGATTAATTTTCGCATTTTCCCGAACTCTCTGGGCTTACGCTACAATTGCCGAAGTCTATACGCTCAATTCATTGCTCATTATCACAATTTTCGGGCTGATGTTTACTTGGCGGCGCAATGTTCTGGAATCCCGTGCCGATCAAATCAAAGTCAGTTACAGCAAACTCTACATTGCCGCGTTTGTTTTCGGTCTCGCTCTCGGAGTCCATCACGTTACTGTCGGGTTGATGCTGCCGGCACTGGCGGTTTTGGTATTTTCAACCGAAGGATTTAGTTTTTTTAAGAGCAAAAGATTTCTCTACGCGGCATTGGTTTCGTTGGCGGGCTTGAGCATTTATATTTATTTACCGCTTGCCGCATCACAATCACCGCTGATGAATTGGGGCGATCCGCGCACTTTGGAACGATTTTGGTGGCACATTACGGGCAAACAATATCAATCATATTTCAACTTTTCGTTATCGAGAATTTCAGAATTTATAGGCTTGGCTTTGCGTGAATTCGGCGTTGTGTGGATGCCTCTGGCACTCGCGTTTGCCGTTGCCGGGTTTGTCAATCTATTTCGCCGCGACAAAATAATTTTCGCTTTTTTGTTGTTTATTATCTTTGCTGATGTCGCTTATTGTCTTTGTTATGAAATCGCCGAAGACAAAGACGCATACTACTTACCTGCGTTTATTGCGCTCGTTATTGCCGCGAGTTTTGGTATGCGTTGGCTAATTCTCGGTTTGCAAAAAACCAAGGCGCAAAACATTTTTACGCCGATTCGCACTGCGATAATTCTTATGATCGTTCCGTTAATCGCACTTGCCGGAAACTTTGCTTTTAATAACCGCGCCCGTTACTTTATTGCTCACGATTATGTTGACAACATCTTAAAACCAATCGAACCGCGCGGAATGTTATTGACGGCTGATTGGCAGGTTTACGCACCATCACTTTATGTCAGAGAGATTGAAAACCAGCGAAAAGATGCTATTGTTGTTGACATAAATCAGATGCGGCGGTCGTGGTATTTTGATTATTTGAACCAGGTTTACCCTGAATTGATAGAAAAATCGCAGGACAAAGTTGACGAGTTTTTAGAAGACTTGCGGGCGTGGGAACATAATCCGGAGGCTTATAAAAATGATCCTTTGAGACAACGAATCAATGATCGTTTTTATAAGCTGATTCTTTTATTTATAACCAATCAAATAAAAAATGCGCCCGTTTATATAACTTCGGACATAGCTCTAAATCGTGGTGGTCAGGATGTTGAACTGACCAAAAACCTGATTGAAAATTACCAACTTACTCCGCAGGGTTTAGTCTTTCGGGTTAGCGAAAAAACCGATACGATAAATTTGAAAGAACCGCAGATTCTTACGCGTGGACTTACCGACGGAACATTAAAATTTGATGACGATGATGTTGTAAAGAAAAAAGTCATTCCCGTTTATCTAAATATGGCGATGAGTTCGGGAATGTTCTTTGCTTCACAGGGAAATCAGGAAAAAGCGGTTGCTTACTTTAAAAAAGCACTGGCGATTGATCCGACATTTGAACCTGCCAAAAATGCCTTGGCAACAATCCAAAATAATTTGCAAAAACAAGGTTCAAAATAATCAATGTTAAATGTTTTCCGCGACCAATTCATCACGTCTTTCGCCGCGAAGCTTAACCAACGCCGTAATAACCAAATAAATCGCCAGACCGATTAAAATCAGCGAAGCCAGACCATTAATAAATTTGACATCGAAACCGTTTGCTGCTTGAAAGTTTCCGACAACCAGCGTTCCCAACGCCCAAAGCGTAATTACCAAAACAAAAAGCATCGGCAGAAGCGTGAATGCGATACGTTTTCGGGCTTGATAAAGCCACGCCGTGATCGAAAGCAAAGTTAAAGCCGCGAGTAATTGATTTGACGCGCCGAAAAGCGTCCAGAATTCGAGATACGAACCCGATTTCGAGTAAAAAATTATAAAAAACGGCAATGCGACCGTCGCCAGCGTTCCGACAATCGCGCCGATTCTCCCTTTTAACCCGAACAATTCCTGTACGATATAGCGTCCAAGCCGCATACAAACGTCCAAAGTGTCGAAAACAAAGGTCGAAAATGCCATTGCGCCGAAAGTTATGGCAAACGGCAGATTTTCTTTGCCGATAACGACGGTCAGAAAGTTGCCGATGCCGATGCCGTAAATCTTACCGGGTGAAACATCTTTGACTGCTTCGCTGGTTACGATCATTATCGTTACCAACGCGATAAAAGCGACAAAACCCTCCGCCAACATCGCGCCGTAGCCGACCGCTTGCGTATGTGATTCTTTGTCAATTTGCTTCGATGTCGTCCCCGAACAAACAAGTCCGTGAAAACCGGAACACGCGCCGCAAGCGATGGTTACAAACAAAAACGGGAACATCGCGCCCGTCATTCCGCCCAAATCGAATGATTTGAAAGAAGGTTGCTGAATTTCGTAACTGCCGAAAAATATGCCGATAATACCGACCGCCAAAGCTGTATAAAGAACGAAACCGCCCAAATAACCACGCGGTTGAAGCAACGACCAAACCGGTAGAAGCGAGGCGACGACGCAGTAAATTAAAATTAAAACGCTCCACGAAAGATGCTCAAAAACCAAAACAGTAGAAAGTCGAGTGCCTAAAAAAGACAGCCCAAACGTCGCCGGAACAAAAATAATAGTCGAAAGCCAAAGCGGAGGTTTTAAATATCGTTCAACCAAACCCAAAACAATCGAAAGTGCGAGATATAAAACGCTGGCAATCGCCACTGCACCGCCCGCGTTGAAATTGGTTATTCCCTGCAATTCTTCCGTTCCCGAAACAAAAGTTCCCGCCGTAATGTCAGTAAAAGCGACGATAACGTAAATCAGCGCAATCCAGATAAACGCCATCATCGCACGCCCGGCACCGTTACCGAGCTTTTCGCGGGTGATTTCGGCAATGGATTGTGCGCCGTGCCTGACGGAAGAAGTCAAAGCCGAAAAATCGTGAACTGCGCCGATCAAAACTACTCCCAAAGCAATCCATAAAAGACACGGCAGCCAGCCGAAGTATTGACAGGCGAGAATCGGACCGGCAATAGGACCTGCCGCCGCAATTGCCGAAAAATGCTGTCCGAACAAATAAAACGGGCGCGTCGGCACAAAATCTTCGCCGTCATTTATTTTATTGGCAGGCGTTTCAACTTCGTCGTTCAAGTTAAACTGTTTCGCAATCCAACGCCCGTAAGCAAAATAGCCGAAAACAAGCCACGATAAAAAGACAATTGCCAGAAGCGCAAGCATAGATTTTTCTCCATTTTTTGTAATTGTTAGAATTGAAGCGAATCAAATTTACGATATTTTGTCCGAAAAGAGCAAATAATAATCACCTTTCACTACAAATCAATCTAAATTTGTGATTAAATTTGAATATGAACAACGAAAAATCTCTACAAGAAACTTATGCGCCGAACGGAATTTGCTTTGGTTGCGGCGTGGCAAATGAGAAAGGTTTGCGGATTCGGAGTTTCACGGACGGCGAAGAAGTTACGGCAGAATGGAAAGCCAAAGCGCACCATCAGGCGTTTCCCGGGATGCTCAACGGTGGAATTATCGGTGCGCTTTTAGATTGTCATTCAAATTGGACGGCGACGCATTTTTTGATGAAAAAACTCGGTAAAGACGAACCCGATTGCACCGTTACAGCAAATTATTCGATAAAACTTCTGCGCCCGACACCAAGCGACGCGACAATCAAACTCGTCGCGCGTGTCGTTGATTCAACCGAAGATCGCGCGACTGTCGAAGCCGAACTCATTGCCGACGAAAAAATTTGCGCGACTTGCAAAGGTTTATTTGTTATCGTTAAAGAAGGACACCCGGCTTATCATCGCTGGTAAATTTATCTTCAAAGATTATTTCAAATGATTAAAAAACTCTTTATTCTGCTGATTTTGATTTTAACTTTTACGACTTTTGCCTTTGCTCAAACGAAAAGTAATGATGAAATCGAAAGACAGATAAAAACTCTAAAAGTTGAAAAAACAATTACATTAAGCTACGACGAATCCGGCGGAACTTCAAAGATATTCGTTCTCGGCGAAGATTTCGGACGCGAACAAGACAATCGCGCCGGACTAAATGGTTTCAGTTTCGGAATGGCATTTTTCTATCCAGGCAAAACCCTCAACGCCGCACCTGAGGAAATAGCTCTCACCTTTTGGGCGCAATCGAAAAAACCGAAATTCGGCGAATCACATAGCCTGTTAATCTTCGCGGACAGCGAAACGATAGATTTAGGTAAGGCACGTTATCTTTCCAGACCGAACGAAAAAACAGAATACCTGAATTTCAAAATCTCCCGCGAAAATTTGCTCAAAATCGCAAATTCAACAAATTCCGGATTAAAAATCGGAAATGCCAAATTCCAATTCACGCCCGAACATCTCCGAAGTTTCACTGCATTAATGAAGATTTCCAATCCGACGGAATTATTTTCGGATTATGACTAATAGAAAGATAAAATATCATTTTATAATATTCGGATTATTTATTTTAGCAACTATTTTTTTTATATTTAATAAATTTCACTTTATGTCTTGGGAAACTTCCGATTTGTCAAAACTTGAAAATCCACGTCTTGTAGTAAAGAAACACGAGCGGAAGCTGCATATTTTCAATGGTGAAAACTTGATTAAAACTTATAAAATAGTTTTAGGCGTTAATCCTGAAGGAGATAAAAGCGAAGAAGGCGACGGCAAAACACCGGAAGGTGAATTTTATGTTTTTGCAAAAAACGACCAAAGCAAATTTTATCTGTCGTTAGGCTTAAGTTATCCGAATATCGAAGATGCAAAACGTGGTTTGCAGAAAAATCTCATCTCACAAGACGAACACGACGCAATTATAAAAGCCGTTAACGAAAAACAAATGCCGTTGCAAGATACAAAACTCGGCGGTGAGATTTACATTCACGGCGGCGGCACTTCGACCGATTGGACAGCGGGTTGTGTTGCGCTCAAAAACGAAGAGATGAAAGAACTTTTTGAGGCGATTCCAATTGGAACTGCGGTTCAGATAATGCCCTAACTATGAATTTCAACTTGACGAAATACCTATTGAAATAGATACTTGAAAAAAAGGTCAAGTTTCAAAGACTTTCAAACTTGAGACTTAAAGTCCGAAAATAACAGGAGAATTTATGCCATATCCAGAAATAATGATTCAGGGAATGCGTCAAGAATTGGCGCGATTAGGATTTGAGGAAACAAAAACGCCGGAAGCGGTAAAAGATGCGGTTGAAAACACGGACGGAACTGTAATGGTTGTCGTTAATTCGGTTTGCGGATGCGCGGCGGGCGGAGTTCGTCCCGGTATTGCGATGGCTTTGCAAAATTCGGATGCTAAACCTGATCGAGCAATTACGGTTTTTGCAGGTGCTGATATTGACGCGACGGATGTAGCACGGGATTATTTTACCGGTTACGCACCTTCGTCTCCGGCAATCGGAATTTTGAAAGATGGAAAACTCGTGCAAATGTTCGAACGCAAAGACCTCGAAGGTCGCCATCCGCAACAGATTGCTCAAGCATTAATTTCTGCTTTTGGCGAGTCTTGTTCTAAAACTGATGCTGCCAATAACTGATAAATGTAAAAAACTATTCGATAAAAAGCATCTGCATACAAACAACAGATGCTTTTTTTGAAAAATTCTGTTGCTTTTGTTTGGAAAAAATCTGTAAGATGAAATATGGTTTTCGATAAAACCGTAATAACTCTGCTTAACTTTTCTTTTGATGTCGATAGAAAAAAGACAACATATCAGATTTTCGCTCAATATTCCCGCCATTCGCTTTACGAGATACGGCGAGGCAGTTTCGACACTACTTCATCAAATCAGCATCGGCGGCTGTTTGGCTGAATGGGATGAAAATGTATATGTCGGTGAAGAATTTCGTATCTTGATTGAACTTCCGAACAAAAATTATCTTCCGCTCAGATGCAAAGCGTTATATCGGTTTGCCGATAACGGCATTGGCACAAAATTTTTAGATATAAGTCAATTTGAACAGGAATTATTAAGCCGAATTATTTCCCATAATCTCGAAAAACAGGGATTGCCGTTGCAAGTTGATCCGTTTGCTCAACCGAGAGATTTTAATAAGAACAAAATCCCGACAATCACTAACAACCGGCAACTCAGAGAGGAAATTCTCGAAGATGTTTTATCAATTAATAATCTTGCCCGTTAGCATTTGAGATTTTAATTTTCCCAAAACTAAAATATAATCATCATCATCTAAACTCGTTTTTAGCCATTTTTAATTAGCTTTTGCAAAGTAGATTGTTTGACTAAATCAGTATTGAAAGAACATAGTTGCGAGGTTTCAAATATCTTTATTTGTGCTTGATATTTGAAATCACAAGTCTAGTTCGCATTACCGAATTTCAAAATGGTAAGTCTTATTTTTTGGAGATTTTATGATGAAAAAAATTATCCGCACAATTGTTTTTATTCTATTCTGCTCATCGGCGATTTTTGCCCAAAACCCGAATCCAACTCCAACTTCGAAGCCTTCAACAGACGAAGATGTAGTAAAAATTTCTACCGCGTTGATTCAGATTGACGTAACCATTACGGATAAAAGTGGCAAAATCATTACCGATTTGAAGCCGGAAGAGATAGAGATTTATGAAAATGGTGAAAAGCAAAACATAAGTAATTTCTCATTCGTTTCCGCAAATAATACGTCTAATAAATTAGCCGCAAAGCCGAAGACAATCGATAAATCTGCCATCCCGATTCCGCCGACACAAATCCGACCCGAACAAGTTAAGCGGGCGATTGCGCTCATTGTGGACGATTTAACGCTGTCGTTTGAAAGCACTTATTATGTGCAACGCGCTCTGAAAAAATTCGTTAACGAACAAATGCAAGACGGCGACCTTGTGGCAATTATCCGCACGGGCGGCGGAATTGGTGCGTTACAGCAATTTACCTCCGACAAACGCCAATTGTTTGCCGCGATTGAAAAAGTTCGTTGGAATCCGAGTGGCAACGGAAAAATCGGCGCATTTTCTCCGATTGAAGCCAGTCCGCTCGAGCAAGCCCAATCAGCCGGAGCGGACATCAGCGACGAACAATTAAAGGCAGAAAAAGATTTTAATAAAAGTGCTGACGATTTTCGGGCGGATATTTTTGCTACCGGAACGCTCGGCGCAATCAATTATGTTGTTCGCGGAATGAAAGATTTGCCGGGACGCAAATCTATTATGTTGCTCTCGGACGGTTTTCAACTTTTTACGGAAAATTCGGACGGTTTTAGAGAATCTTCAAGGATTTTAGAATCTTTGCGGCAATTAGTTGATTTAGCGAATCGCGCTTCGGTGATTATTTATACAATGGACGCACGCGGATTACAAACTACTTCTTTGACTGCTGCTGACGATGTTGGGGAGCTTTCAGCCGACGCAGTTGAAAAAAGACTCGGTGACCGCCGAAACGAACTTTTTAATACGCAGGAAGGGCTTGTTTATCTGGCAAGAGAAACGGGAGGTTTTCCGCTACTTAACAACAATGATTTAAGCGGCGGCATTCGCAAAATACTTGACGACCAAAGTTATTATTTAATCGGCTATCAACCCGACTCTGATACTTTCGATGCGAAAACGCGGCGTTTTAATAAACTCGTAGTTAAAGTTAAACGGAAAAACACGATTGTTCGCTATCGCAGCGGCTTTTTCGGCGTGAGCGACGAACAAATAAAAAAACCGGCAAACCTTACTCCGCAACAGCAGATCGCAGAAGCTTTGATCTCGCCATTTGCGGTCAATGGTATCTCTTTACGTTTAAATACATTATTTGGAAACGACGCTAAAAACGGCTCATTTGTGCGCTCGGTGATTCACGTCAACACAAAAGATTTGACCTTTACTGAGGAAGCCGACGGGAACAGAAAAGTAATTTTCGATGTTTTAGCTGTCGGTTTTGGCGATAATGGTAACCCGACTGATGAAATTTCTAAAACTTATACCTTGACGGTTCCTCCGGCAAAGTATCAAAAATTTGTTAACGACGGTTTTATCTATTATTTTACCTTCCCGATTAAAAAGCCGGGTGCTTATCAAATGCGCGTGGCGATCCGGGATCACGCATCTGAAAAGATCGGTTCGGCAAATCAATTTATTGAAATCCCGAATCTGAAAAAGAATCGTCTGACGCTTTCAAGCATTGTTTTAGATAATTTGACATACGAACAATGGGACAAGCCGCAACAGTCAAATCAAATAACTTCCAATAATGAGAATGATAATCAGGAAACTACACCCTTGACTGACACGGCATTGCGAATTTATAAAAGAGGAACGGTTTTGCGCTACGGGTTTGAAATCTATAATGCCAAAATTGCCAACGGACAAAAGCCGCAACTGCAAACACAAACAAGAATGTTCCACGACGGGAAACTGATTTTTGAAGGCAAACTGCAACTGCTCGATGTTTCAGGGCAAACCGATCTTAAAACTTTTTACGGTTCCAGCGCACTAAATTTGGGCAGCGAAATGCAAGCCGGAGATTATGTTCTGCAGGTTGTCGTTACCGA
>JANMAA010000055.1:0-2299 GCA_031359215.1 Acidobacteriota bacterium
TTTGGAAATAACTACGACAACCTCAATTCCGAACAAAAAGCCGTTTTGCGTCAACGCTTGCAGGATACGGTCAGAAAAAATAATTATGATGCGGCGACTGATCGATTAATAATTGAGCCGATTCGTGCCGAGGCGTTTGAAGAAAATCTCAAACATTATTCCGGCATTTTTACGAGCGGCAGCAAAGATTACGCCATTCAAAAAGATGCCCAATCCGATCCGGTAAAATTGCGGCAGTTAAACTCATTTTTCTTCTGGACGGCGTGGGCTTCCGCCGCCAATCGCCCGAACGACACAATTTCATATACGAGTAATTTTCCGTCCGAGCCGTTGGTTGCAAATGTTCCGACGAGCAGTTCGATTGTCTGGACGGGCGTGAGCATAATGATGCTGCTCGCCGGGATCGGCTGGATGGTTTGGTTCTACGCGCAAAGTAAGACGGAAATCGTCACAGATGATGTGCCGTATCAAGACCCTTTGGTTGGTGCAAATCTGACACCTTCGCAAAAGGCGACGGTTAAATATTTTCTCGTCGTCACGCTTTTGTTTCTGCTGCAAATTGTGGTGGGCATCATCACGGCGCATTACGGCGTGGAAGGCGGCGGATTTTACGGAATTCCAGTACAGGATTATCTGCCGTATGTCGTGACGCGAAGCTGGCACACGCAGCTCGGAATTTTTTGGATTGCGACAGCGTGGCTTGCCGCCGGGCTGTTTATCGCGCCGTTTATCTGCGGCTACGAGCCGAAATATCAAAGGCTCGGCGTAAATGTTTTATTCGGAGCATTGGTTATCGTCGTTTTCGGTTCGATGGCGGGACAATGGATGAGCGTGATGCACTTGCTTCCCGGCGATTTGTGGTTTTGGTTCGGGCATCAAGGCTATGAATACGTTGACCTTGGCAGAATCTGGCAAGCCGCTTTATTTATCGGTTTGCTGTTGTGGCTGTTCTTGATTGCGCGTTCCGCCGTTCCGGCGCTCCGGCAAAAAGGCACGCCGAAATCATTGATTATCCTTTATCTTTTAACGACTTCGGGCATTGCGCTTTTTTACAGTCCGGGACTTTTTTACGGAATGCGCTCGCATCTTTCGGTGGTCGAATACTGGCGTTGGTGGGTTGTTCATCTGTGGGTCGAAGGATTTTTCGAGGTTTTTGCAACCGTTATCATTGCCTTTCTTTTTGCCAAACTCGGCGTAATTCGTGCAGAAAACGCGGCGCGGGCTTCGCTACTTTCGGGAGCAATTTATCTAAGCGGCGGCATTATCGGAACGCTTCACCATCTCTATTTTGCTGGAACGCCGACCGTTGCGATTGCTTTCGGCTCGGTTTTCAGTGCGTTGGAAATAGTTCCGCTGCTGCTCATCGGACACGAAGCGGTTGAAAATATTCGCCGCTCAAAAGTTCGCCCATGGCTCAGGCAATATAAATGGGTGGTTTATTTCTTTGTCGCGGTTGCGTTTTGGAATCTGGTCGGCGCGGGAATTTTCGGTTTTATGATCAATCCGCCGATTGCGCTTTATTATATGCAGGGTTTGAACACGACGGCGGTTCACGCGCACGGCGCACTTTACGGGGTTTACGGAACGCTCGGACTCGGCTTGATGTTGTTCTGTCTGCGGGCAATGAATCCCGAACTCGTTTGGAAGGAAAAACCGATTCGGTTTGCGTTTTGGGCAATCAACATCGGAATGTTTTTGGAAATTGTGTTAAGCCTTTTGCCAGTCGGTTTAATGCAGACTTATCAATCAATTTCGGTCGGTTACTGGTCGGCGCGTTCGTCCGAATTTATGCAAACGGATTTGATGCAAACCTTGCGCTGGCTGCGAATGTTCGGCGATACGATTTTCGCCATCGGCGCAGTCGTGTTTTGTTATTTCGCGCTCAAATTAATTATTAGTCATCCGAACAATAAAACCGATACAGAAACCAATCCGGCAGAAGCGGAGTCGGCACAGTAACATCTCTAGTCGGTTATCTGCTCGGCGTTTCTATCGGAAATTAATCAAATCTTGAAATCGAAAATTATGTTGTTTTGTGGAGTAATAAAATGGATTTAGATGTCGTGATGCTCTCGCGCATACAATTTGCGCTGACGATAATGTTTCATTATTTGTTTCCGCCGCTTTCCATCGGGCTGGGCATTCTGCTCGTCTTTATGGAAGGAATGTTTTTGAAAACCGGCGACAAACAGTATGAGCAAATGACGCGCTTTTTTACGAAACTCTTTGCCGTCAATTTCGCGCTCGGCGTGGCGACGGGAATCGTGATGGAGTTTCAGTTCGGCACGAATTGGGCGAC
>JANMAA010000150.1:0-7788 GCA_031359215.1 Acidobacteriota bacterium
GAAAGATTGAACGGTAAAATCCAACTGCTCAAATCAATCGGCAGAGGCTATCGGAAGTTTGAAAACTTCCGCAGTGCAATACTCTTTTTCTACGGCAAACTTAGCTTGTTTCCACTAAATTCCCAGTAGAACCATATTTAAAGCCGTGAGTTATGTTTATTAATTTTTCACCTTACGCAGAGAATTGAATTGGATTCAAATCCGCAAAGTTTGAAAAGATCTTCGAGTCGGATTTTCGGAGTGTTGTGTTATTCGATTTCAAGCGTTGAAACTGCTACCAAACGACCTGCTTTCTTGTCCTCGAAACTAAATGCGATAGAGCGATGGGTTTTAATCGGCAGGTTGGATAAACCGGTTGCCGAAGTTTGCGAAAATGATGCCAACAAGTAATCTGAATAAACATCCAACAAATGTTTCATCGTGTCGGACATTTTATCTTTTCTTCAAATATTGCGTAAGGTGAGTTAATAAATGAAAAAGGTTCTTTTACAGGATGTAAAGTTTCCAACTTCGGGGGCACACATTCAGACCCAAGATGGCAGAGTATGGCTGAATGTTTCCAGTATATTCCTCTTGGCAGGTATCCTTCGGAGATTAGAATACGGCGTTTATATTGATATTTGAAGTTTCTACCGAGGTTGATGAAGTTTCAACTTGAGTAGATGGAGTTTCAGCTAAGGTTGATGTTTCATCTGCTTAGGTAGGTGAAGCATCAGCCGTAGTAGATGGAGCGTCAACCACGGTTGGTGAAGTTTCTGCTTGGGTAGATGCTCCGTCAACCATGGTAGATGGAGCATCTACTATGGTTGATGAGGCTTCAACTTCGGTAGATGGAGCATCTACTTTGGTTGATGAGGTTTCAACTATGGTTGATGAAATACCAACTACAGTTGGCGGATCATTAACTTAAAAAAAGACAGAATAATAACTCACCTTACGCAAGTTGATTGATTTTGCGGCTCTGTCCGAAGAAATTACACGCTGCGTAAGGTGAGTTTGTAAATAAGAAAGCCGTGGAAAACACGCAGAATATTGACAAAGCAGTTATTTATCTCAGAATCCGTTTTTGCCGGCATATTATTGCTTGATAAATTAACTTCAACACAAATAAATTTATTTCCGTTATTCTTTCAACACCGACTTTTTGGTATTATTAAAAGAAGCTTCGGCGATTGCATTATTTGAGATAATTTTTTATTTGGAGAATCAAAAATGTGTTAAAGCTGCTCAATGATTCCACAAATGTTTGGAAGCGTTACGGACTTGCTATTTTGGCAGTCGGTTTGGCTATATCGGCGCGGGCGGTTTTTGTTTCTTTGATTGGTTCTAACATTCCTTATATAACTTTTTTTCCGGCGATAATTTTCGCGGCTCTTTACGGCGGATACCGGGCTGGAATTTTGGCGGCGATTCTGGCAATGCTCTTCGTTTTACTGTGGGTTAATCAGTCAGCTACTTTTAATATAACTCAAGTCCCCGATCTGGTTGGATATTCTATATTTATCAGCGTTAGTGCAATAATTATCTGGCTATGCGAAAGTATGAGGCGGGCGAGTTTTGAAGCCGCCAGTGTTAATCAAAAAAACACGATTATTTTAGAAAGCGTTTCTGATGCCTTTTTTGCTGTAGATAACGAATGGCGTTTTATTTACATCAACAAAAAAGCTGAAGAGTTTCTCAAAAAAACCCGCGAACAAATGATCGGACGCAATCTATGGGAAACTTTTCCGATGGCGAAAGGCAGCGTGTTTGACGAGATGTATAATAAGGCTTTGAGAGAAGGTGTGCCTCTCAGCTTTGAAGCTCAATCAACAATCGATCAAAGATGGATGGGCGTAAACGCTTATCCTTCAGCCGAAGGTCTTTCGGTTTATTCGCAAGACATCACCGAGCGAAAACGATCTGAAAAAGAGCGCGAGAAAATACTTAAAAGTGAGCAGGAAGCACGGAAGACGGCGGAAACTGCCAATCGTTTGAAAGATGAATTTCTCGCAACCGTTTCACACGAACTTCGGACACCGCTAAATTCAATTCTCGGATGGGCAAGTGTGGCAAAAAGTGCCGGTTTCGCGTCGGAACAAAATCAGAATGCGCTCGAAATAATCGAACGAAATGCCAAGGCGCAAAATAAGATCATTGAAGATATTCTGGATGTCTCGCGGATTATCACCGGAAAACTCAATCTGCAAATGGATTCGGTCAAAATCGCTCCGATTATCGAATCTGCTCTCGATTCCGTCCATTTGGCTGCCGATGCACGTCGCATAAAATTGCTGACCGATCTTGAAATCGGAAAAGATGTTCTTTTAATCGGCGATACCAGCCGTTTGCAGCAAATAATTTGGAATTTATTGTCAAACGCCGTAAAGTTTACGCCCGAAGGCGGAGAAGTTGAAGTCGCATTAAAAATTGTGGGCGGTAACCTGGAAATTTCTGTCCGAGACACGGGCGAAGGAATCGAAAGTGAGTTTTTGCCATATGTTTTTGAAAGATTCCGGCAGGCTGAAGGTGGAAGCAATCGAAAATATGGTGGATTAGGACTTGGACTGGCTATTGTGCGGCATTTGACCGAACTGCACGGCGGCAGCGTAAAGGTTGAAAGTCAGGGCAAAGGAATGGGAACAACATTTACTGTTAGTCTTCCGGCTGACTCTGCCGCCTTGGTTCTCAATGAAACTTCGCGCACACAACCCAACAATAATGATGGAAAAAGTTTCGACGTATGTAATCAATTGCTGACGGGAAAACTTATCCTGGCAGTTGACGATGAATCGGATGCCCGCGAATTGGTAAGTTTTATTTTGACAAACTGCGGCGCACGGGTGGTCACTGCCGAATCGGCAAGTGATGCACTGGAAAAGATGAGCAAAAATTTTCCGGACGTAATTATCAGCGACATCGGAATGCCGGAAACAGATGGATTCGATCTGATAAGACAAGTTAAAGAGCAATATCCGCAAGCAAAAAACTTGATAACTATCGCGCTAACGGCGTATGCCCGCAAAACAGACAAACTGAAAGCAATTGCGGCAGGCTTTGATTATCACATCCCAAAACCATTAGAAGCGTCGCAATTGGTCAACAAAATTCGTGAACTTATAGACGAAATTTCTTTGAAACGATGAACAATTGAGCAAAAAGAAAAACGGCAAACTTTTTATAGTTGCCGTTGTTTCTTATAAATATTGGCTCCGCAGGTAAGACTCGAACTTACAACCCTTCGGTTAACAGCCGAATGCTCTGCCATTGAGCTACTGCGGAATATCGTCCGAAGACGAATTTTTAGGTTAAGGATTTTGGATTATCTTGTCAAGTTAAGTTCAAAACTTTTCTGTGCTTTTTTAGTCCTTTTAAAGGCTGAATTTTCAGGCGGCAAATTTTTAGAGTTCTGCTTTTTAGAGATTTGATAATTCAAAAAATGAAATGTGTGGATTTTGAATAGCATTGCGTCGCACCACGTCATAAACACAAGTTTTCAGAAATAGAATGTAGTAAGGCAAATTGAAATTCGGCTCGTCAAATAATATTTATCTGATACAATTCGGGCGTTTAAGGCTTGAATAACGATTAAATTTGGCAAAACATCACTAAAACTTGCCGAAGACTAATTTTGCGGTTATATTTTTCTTACCAACCTGCAAAATTTTATTAAATTCTTTTTTGGGAAATTCGTCACATTTTGTAAATCGATAAAACGATTAAAATTGCATTACTAATAATTTTAAAAGACTTTCGATTGGTCAGACCGATTAATGAAATTGAATTTATTTTTGCAAAAATGTTGAGAAAAAATCACGAAGAAATTTCAGATAGCATTTATTTGTCTAAGTGTTGCCTTCGGACTGCTCGGTTTGCTTGCAAATCCGCAGAAAATACCACAACTAATGTCGGCGCAAAAGCCGAAATTTATCAATTGATGCGAAATCTGGCGGAAAGCGGTGTCGCAATTGTGACGATCTCGTCCGATATGGAAGAAATTTTAGGCGAAAGCGACCGCGTTGCCGTGATGCACGAAGGCGCAATCACCGGAATTTTAATCGGCACGGCACTTTTGCAAGTTTTGCAAAATCTCGTTAATTTAATCGGAATGCCTTCGTTGCTGAATTTCGCCGTGATGGGCGCGGTAAGTTCGATCGGCGTTATTGCCGACCAAATATTGCGGCAAAGACAGGCGGCAAAAGTCGTAAAATAATCTGATATTTTCAGATTCGGAAAATAATTGTCTCTAGGTTATGCGTAATTTAACAAAAACCGATTTATTTAGTGGAAATTGAATAAAAGTAAAAAAATCATTCGACAGTTGAGCAATTAAAAGTATAATATCTCAATCGTCCATCTCTCCATTGACTATAAGTTAAAATTTATTTCGTCGAAAACTTGTAAAAACGAGAGAATGAATTTTCTATTTTCAAGCAATGAAGTAATTTATGAAAGCCGACACGACTATTGATGAAAATACAACCAACGAAGGTTTTGTTCGCGGACTCGGACTTTACGATTCGACGATGGTTGTCGCGGGTTCGATGATCGGTTCGGGAATTTTTATCGTTTCCGCCGATATTGCGCGGCAGACGGGTTCAGCGGGCGGTTTGCTTTTAACTTGGATCATCACCGGACTTTTGACGATCTTTGCGGCGTTGAGTTACGGCGAACTTGCCGCGATGATGCCGAAAGCAGGCGGACAATACGTTTATTTGCGCGAAAGTTATTCGCAGATGTGGGGATTTCTTTACGGCTGGACGCTGTTTTTAGTCATTCAAACCGGCACGATCGCGGCGGTCGGTGTCGCGTTTGCGCGATTTTTAGGCGTTTTAGTTCCGTCAATTTCGCCGACGAGTTACATTATCGAGCCGATCAATCTCAGCGCAAGCTATGCGATTTCGCTTTCGGTGCAGCAGTTAATCGCCGTTTTGTTGATAATTTTTCTGACGATTTTGAATATGCAGGGCTTAAAACTCGGCAAGATGATTCAGAATCTTTTTACTTCGGCAAAAACCTTGTCGTTATTGATTTTAATCGTTTTAGGGATTTTTATCGGCGGCGCGGCGGGAACTTTTTCAGCTAATTTTGCAAATCTTTTCACACCGCAAAATGCCGCGATCATTAAACCCGATTTTGCATTTTTGCCCGAAGTTTCGGTCAATGGCGGATTATTCGCGCTGGTCGTCGTTTTCTGTGTCGCGCAGGTCGGTTCACTGTTTTCGTCGGACGCTTGGAACAACATCACATTCACGGCGGGCGAAGTCAAAAATCCGCAGAAAAATATCCCGCTTTCACTCGCATTAGGAACGGGTTTGGTCATTTCACTCTATATTCTGGCGAATTTTGCTTACTTGGCGACGCTTTCGCTGTCGCAAATTCAGAACGCACCCGAAGACCGTGTGGGAACGCTCGCGCTACAAACGATTTTCGGCGCGGGCGGCGCGGTCGTGATGGCGGTCGCAATTATTATTTCGACGTTCGGCTGCAATAACGGCTTGATTCTCGCCGGTGCGCGCGTCTATTACGCGATGGCAAAGGACAATCTTTTTTTCAAGGCGACGGGCAAATTGAACAAGAATCACGTTCCGGCATTTGCCTTGATTCTGCAATGCGTGTGGGCGTGTCTGCTCGTTTTGCCGCGCACGCGGTCGGGAAAATTATTGGCGAGCGGCGCGGAAGATTACGGCAATCTTTATGGCGCACTGCTCGATTACGTCGTCTTTGCTGTATTGATCTTTTACATATTAACGATAATCGGACTTTTTATTTTGCGAAAAACGCGCCCCGACGCGCCTCGTCCGTATAAAGCGTTCGGTTATCCGATAATTCCGGCGATCTACATTGTCGCCGCAACCGTAATTTCGTTAGTTTTATTGTTTTACAAACCGCAAACGTCGCTGCCCGGCTTGGCAATCGTGCTTTCGGGCGTGCCGGTTTATTTTATTTGGAAAAGTTTTTCAAAGGCGGAAAACCCGCACTTAAATCAAGGGTAAAATTTGACAGCAATCATAAATTTTAAGGAGGATTTCTAATGTCACTATTTAGAACAAAATCAATTGATAAGATCGTCGCCGAGGCTCAGGAAACCGGCGAACATACTTTGAAGAAGACTCTGAGCGCGTCGGCTCTGACATTTCTCGGCATCGGTGCAATCATCGGAACGGGAATTTTCGTTTTGACCGGACAAGCCGCCGGTAAACACGCTGGTCCGGCAGTTGTTATCTCGATGATAATTGCGGGAATCGTCAGTTTGTTCGCCGCTTTGTGCTATTCGGAGTTTGCATCCGCCGTGCCGATTTCGGGTTCGGCTTATGCTTACGGCTATGCGACTTTGGGCGAATTTGTCGCGTGGATTATCGGTTGGGATTTAATTTTGGAATACGCTTTCGGAGCGGCGACCGTCGCGGTCGGCTGGTCGGGTAATGTCGTCAAACTGCTCGGTGCGCTCGGCATTCCTTTTCCGGTCAGTTTAAGCGCGGCTCCGGGAACCAAGTTTGTGACCTTTACATCAGATATGATTCAAAAGGTTGACGGACAAAAGGTCGGCGACACGATTTTACACCCGAATCTCGGTTTGAATGTGATAACAGACGAATTGACAAAGGCAATGTCGCAAGTCGGAGTAACCGGACAAATTGACACGGCACTCTTTAATCTTCCGGCATTTTTGATTGCGATTGCCGTTGCCGCGCTTTTAATCAAAGGCATTCAGGAATCGGCAAGTTTTAATTCGGTCATCGTAATGGTCAAGATTTTGGTGGTCATACTATTTATTGTCGCCGGAATTGGTTACGTCAATATGTCGAATATCGGCATCGGTTGCGCGGCAGGCGTGAACGGTTGTGCGGCGTTTATTCCACCGAATACGGGAACTTTCGGCGAATTCGGCATCAGCGGAATTTTTACCGGTGCAGCAGTTATCTTCTTTGCTTACATCGGTTTCGATGCGGTTTCAACAGCGGCGCAGGAGGCGAAAAATCCGCAGAGAGATATGCCGCGCGGCATTATCGGATCGCTTTTGATCTGCACGGTTTTGTATATTTTGGTTTCGGGCATTATGGTCGGGCTGATTTCCTATACGCAACTTAAAGGCGAAACCGCACCAATTGCTGCTGCAATGGGTGCTGCCGCCAATCAAGCCGCCGATGGAACATTTATCAAGACTTTGCTGACTTCATTCAAATTTATCGTGCTGATCGGCACGGTTTTGGGTTTGAGTTCGACAATGGTCGTAATGATGATGGGACAACCGCGCGTTTTTTATTCGATGGCGAAAGACGGATTATTGCCGGCGTGGGCGGCAAAGGTCCATCCGAAATATCAAACTCCACATATTACAACTATGTTGACAGGTGCGATTGTGGCAATTATGGCTGGATTAGTTCCAATCAGTTTGCTCGGTGAATTGGTTAGTATCGGGACATTATTCGCGTTTGTCATTGTTTCGATTGGAATTTTGGTGATGAGAAAAACTCAGCCGAATCTGCCGCGTCCGTTCAAAGTTCCGGCGGTTTGGATCGTTGCTCCGCTTTCGGCAATCACGAGTCTTTTGTTGATGGCAAGTTTGCCGTTCGATACTTGGCTTCGACTGATAATTTGGATGGTAATCGGTGTCGTTATTTACTTTGCTTACAGCAGAAGCCACAGTAAATTAAACAATTTACCTGATGGTGAATAAATAATCCTTAGCTTAAAATAAAAGAGACGGGAATAATTCCCGTCTCTTTTATTTTCCCGTTACCACAGATGCGACTTAGAGCAGATTTAGAATTGGTGTATGAAATAAATTGGCAGAAACCCGCGCGT
>JANMAA010000180.1:0-25216 GCA_031359215.1 Acidobacteriota bacterium
CCGTCAAAATTAAAGGGAAACCATTCCATTTTCAAGACAGTGCCGTCCGGTTGTCCGACTTCATCAGTAAGACCAATAGCCCGAAGCGTTTCATCGTCGCGTAAATCTAAACATTTTGAGATATTTAGGTTTACGCCGACTAGCGTCTGTGCAAGTGCATTAGCAACCTTTTCTTTGTCATTAAATATTCCCGTTGCATCTTTAACTGCGTAATATTCTATTTCCGCAACACACGAAACCAAATCGCAAGACAAATATAAAACCTTAAACCGATAATCCTGAAATATGGTATCGCTAAGAAGATTTCCTCCAAATCTTTTGCCGATATTGTATCTGCCTGAAACATATAAACTCCCGACTCCTGAAATAGCATCACACGAGTTGGCATATTTCTGAGCCATACTTCTAAAGGCAAAAGAAGCCGTGAACTCTTTTCCTAATACGCTTGCATCGGGAATATTTCTTTCTAAGGTCTGTTCAAATTCTATCTGTGAGTAATCGTCTGTGAAAAACATCAATGATAAACTCTCTCCTCTAAAATATGTAAAAAATCTAAAACCGGAAAAACTCTGCCTTTAAATAAGGCTTCTCTGGGAGTGAAATTTCTGAAATCCTTAATCGGAGATTCAAACCACTCTTTAATAGTTTCTGGCGTTTTATATTTTTCTAATAAAATTTTTATTCGCTTGAGTGCATCGAGAACTTCGCTCGGTTTTTCCGTCCCGAAAATTTCCCGCATTGCCGGATGTTCCAAGTGCTTGCCGAATTCAATGGTTGCATTGATTATCGAGTTTAACTCACCCGGTTCTAATTTATAAAATGCCATTAATTCTTTACATTCTCTTTTATAAATTCCTATTTGCGCCTGTTCAAGCAAAAACATAGTCTCCTTTGATCGGTATGGCGGTTGAGATTCAACCTCTCGAAGTAAATCTAAAATTTCGACATCTCTTTGTTGTGAAAACCATTTTACAGTAGCAGTGAACCCATCTTCATCTTCCGGCGCAGAAAGTTCTAAATATCGCCAAATTATTTCTACCTTGTTATTTAACTCTTTCCACTTTTCTACGATATTGGTATTGATTGGAATCTTTACATCAATAATTTGATTCAACAACGAATCTGTTAAATTGGTAATGATACCTGCAACTTGAGCTTTCAGTTGCGTGTCTTTTTTAAATTTCTCATCAGTTATATTCAACAATTTTATCAAGCGTGTTAATTCAGCACTCATATTTGGCGGAAGTTCACCTATATTGAAAACTTGAACTTTTATCTCCGAGAATGTATTTGAGTTTTCGCTAATAGTATTTTTTACTTCTTTTGATGAGTCTTGAATTATATTAGTTATTTCACAATCAAATGCTTTAAGACTTTTTTTTGTGACAAAATTTCTCACATCTTCAATTAATGAAAAATATTTCTCAAATATTTCACTTATCGGAGTTTGAGATAGTTCGTATGTTGTAGTGGTCATATCAATTTATAAAACCTCTTTAACTTCACGCCAAAAATCGTCTAAAGAATAATTAATCTTTTGCATCAATTCCGCATGTGGATCTTTTTCTATTTCGGATTTAATCTCTTCTTCAATAGAATTGGTAAAAATAAAAATAGGAATTTTAGGCAAGTCTTCTCTTATCTTTTTGTAGAAAAGAAAACCTGTTCTTATGCCGCCATTTGTTTCTTTAAAGTCAAAAGTTTCACCTCCGGGCATCATTACGTCCAAAATTATCAGTTCAAGTTCTGAGAAGTTGTTTTTGTAAAATCCCATAGCTTCATCTACCTTCGAAAAAAAATGTAACTCCTTTCCGATTGCTTGAAGATTAAACTCTAAATGGAATTTATAACTGTCCATTATTCGCGGCTCATCATCTACAAACAAAATCATTTTGGTTTCTCCATTAGTATTTTGGGAATTATCAGATGAAAAGTTGTCGGATTTGAGTAGTGCGTCAAAATTAAATCGCCGCCAATCTCTATAATTCTTTCACGAGCTATTGATAATCCCATACCTGACCCGTAAACATCTATAGCTCTGGCTTCCGGCGACCGAAATCCGAACCTGAATATCTCTTCCTTATATTCTTTTTTTATGCCTATTCCCCAATCGGAAAATTCTATAATAAAATCTTCTTTGGTTTCGTTTATAGCTATCTCAACCTTAAAATCGGCAGGGTTGTTTTTCGCATACTTTATAGAATTAATAACTAAATTAAAAACAACTTGATTTAATTTCGCTTTTTCTACATATATTTTAATTCTCTTTCCTTCGTCTCTTGGATAGTCAATTTTGTCAGGAGAAAACTTGCTCTCTTTAACAAGCGGCTTTAGTTGATTTACCGTTTTAAAGATAATATCTCTGACTACAAGCACTTCTTCGACGTTATTCTTCTGCGATTGCTGTCCTAATATAGACTCTATTTCTTCGACATAAATTTGCAAAATATCACAATCGGTTAATATATCGGACAGTTTATTTTCGACTACATTCTCTCTGACTATATTCCGATACTTTTGCAGAAAATTAGTATGACTTTTAATGCCGACGATTGAAGAAGTGAATTCATGTCTGATCCGTGCAAGAAAACTTCTTTCCAACGGGTCAAGCAGTTCAGCGGCATTGGCAACGATAGCCCGCAGAAAACTGACATCTCTTTCATCTATAAAATTCCGGTAATCTTTACGATGTCCGGCTTCAACCGTTCCGATGGCTTCACCTGTAGAGGGAGCTAAAATCGGGACAAAAACCCGAATCAAATCTTTATGACCGAAGCGGTCATAAATTTTTCGGTCAAACCGGTCGTCCCAGTCGCTAATCACTTCAACCTTTTGAGTTTTAGCAATATCGGCTTGAATATCCCTATCATTGGTTGGATGAATTCCCATTTCCTTAAATTCTTTAGTATCTTCTTCGCTCAACCCTAAAACATAAAGACTTTTTACGAGTTCGCTTGCCGGTGAAATCAAAGAAATGTTGACCCATTCAAAATTGAGTGTATCCTTGATTCCTTCGGCAACAATCTTCAAAACTTCATTCAGATTACGTTTATTTACGAGTTTTCTGTCAACCTCCATTAATCCCTTTAATTTTTTTTCCGCCTCTTTAACATCGATTATAAGAGCCGCCTGCCGAACTAACGGTTTGAGAGCGATTATATCGTTTTGCGAGAAAACACCTGTTTTACGGCTTTCAAGATTTAATACTCCAAGCGGTCTGTTTTTTTTTTTACTTTCGTTCCTTCACGGACGGAAACTTCTTCAACCATAAGCGGAATTGCCAATTCAGAATGTGTTCCGCGCATATTTTCAAAATAAATATTCTTCCATTCCTCACTTTCCACGTCATCGGCTAGATGAGAATCACCGGCAGTCAGAGCCTTCCAAACTATTCCCTTACCAAACTTTAGTGTCGGCGGATTTCGATCCATTCCTCTTTTTGCTACCACTTTTAACTCGCCTGCACTGTAGTCCAACTGTCTGATTAAGCCATATTCAGCATTAGTTATTTCAAAACTTGTTTTCAGAAGAATTTGATAAATTTTCTCTTCGCTGTTGGCTTTCGCCATCTCCAGAGCGGCGTTATTGATCTTTTCCAATACCTTCAAATTTTGCGCGGATTCAAATTTTTCGAGAATGATTTCGGCTTGTTGAGCGAAAAGATGCAAAAGATATTTATTCTGATCGGTAAAAGGCGTATCTTGGGATGTAAAAATATTTAGAAACTTAATGATTTGAGAGTGTCGCTTTAACGGTTGACAGAGCGCAGACTTTAATCCGTATTGTCTTGCAATATCAGGATTGGCGATACCACCGCCGTCGTTTTCTAAATTATATTTTTCTATTATTCTACCGTCGGATATAAGTTCGTAATGCAGTCTTTCTCCTGTTTCCGAAGTGCCTAACCTAACCTTTCTTTCCGACATAAACTGTCTAAATTTTTGATCAAGTCCGGCGCAGACGATCTGTTTCAAAAACTTGTGTTCTAAATCAGTTTCAGCCAAGGTACAGGCTTCTGCTTGGAAGGCTTCGCGGCATAATTCAACCAGTCTTTGCAGACTTGAATCAAGATTTTCATATTTACCAATAAGATTAATTAAATCAGCTAAAATATCTTCCGGTTTTCTTGAGGGAATTTTTTGATTCATTTGACATACTCTTCATCAGAAATTAAATTGCAAGAACTGATTTTTGAACTAATTTTGAACTTAAGGTATCAAATAATTTCTGATTCGCCTTATTTAATCAGATAATAATATACTTCTCTTAACTTTATATGTCAAAATTCACAAAAACTTGCGGGAACGATGGCGTTTATGTTCGAGTCACGTTACATAATTCGCCCGACCAAGTTTGCAATAGAAACTTCGGAATTACAGCACGCATATTTTGAAGTGTGGCAAAAACTCAAAAAGAATTTTAAGATTTAACTCAAAATTCAGCTTTGTAAAATATTTCCGCACAATTACTTTTCTATGTTTGTCTTAATGTTACAGGAAAGTTATTATTTCTCTTTTGTTTCTTGGAGGAAATTTAATGGTAGAAAAAGGTGTTGAAATTGCTCCCGCAGAGGGCAAACTCGGAATTTTGCTGGTCGGTCTCGGTGCTGTCAGCACGACTTTTGTCGCCGGTGTTGAGGCTATCAAACGTGATCTGGCGAAACCTATCGGTTCGCTGACGCAGATGGGAACTATTCGTTTGGGTAAGCGAACGGAAAATCGTTCACCGAAAATCAAAGACTTTGTGCCGCTGGCGAGTTTGGATGATATTGTTTTCGGGGCGTGGGATATTTTTTCCGATAATGCCTTTGACGCGGCGATGAACGCCGGTGTTTTGGATAAGGACTTACTCAATCAGGTTTCCGAACAACTCGCTTCGCTCAAACCGATGAAAGCCGTTTTCGAGCAGAATTACGTCAAGCGATTGACCGGTGAAAACGTCAAAACCGGCAAGAATAAGATGGAACTTGCCGAACAACTGATTGAAGAAATAGCTGAATTCAAACTAAAAAATAATTGTGACCGCCTGGTTGTCGTGTGGGCGGCTTCGACGGAAATTTTTCTTGAACAATCAGCGGTTCATCAGACTTTGGAAGCGTTTGAAAAAGGTTTGTATGACAATGACGCTAACATTGCGCCTTCGATGATATATGCTTACGCCGCGCTCAAATCGGGTGTTCCTTTTGCTAACGGCGCACCGAATCTGACGGTTGATATTCCCGCGTTGGTAAAACTTGCCGAACAAAACAATGCGCCGATTTGCGGCAAGGATTTCAAAACCGGACAAACTTTGATGAAAACGATTCTTGCGCCGGGTCTTAAATCTAGAATGCTTGGACTGGACGGTTGGTATTCGACCAATATCTTGGGAAACCGCGACGGCGAAGTTTTGGACGATCCCGAAAATTTCAAAACCAAAGAAGAATCAAAACTTTCGGTTCTCGAACATATTCTTCAACCGGACGTTTATCCCGAACTCTACGAAGATTTTTCGCACGTTGTCCGCATCAATTATTATCCGCCGCGCGGCGACAATAAAGAAGGTTGGGACGCGATAGATATTTTCGGCTGGCTCGGCTATAAAATGCAGATAAAAATTGATTTTATGTGCCGCGATTCGATCTTAGCCGCGCCGCTTGCGCTCGACTTGGCGTTGTTTATGGATTTGGCTAAACGCGCCGGTATGAAAGGTGTGCAGGAATGGCTGTCGTTTTATTTCAAAGCACCGCAGACCGCACCCGGTCTTTATCCCGAACACGACCTTTTTATCCAATTGATGAAACTCAAAAACACGCTTCGACATCTGCAAGGCGAAGATTTGATTACGCATTTAGGCTTAGAGTATTACGACTAACTAACCTGAATTCGAGAAGAGAAACCAATTATTAACGAATTGTTCGGCGACGCACTATCAACGCGCATTACGGCTGTAAGCCGATGCGTCGGAGTAAATCTTTATATCGCGCATCGTCGCGCAGAGAATCGAAGCGCGGCTCGACTTTCAACCAAATCAAGAAAAAGGTTCGCTCCTCGTAAGCCTTTTCCAGCCACGCGAGGGCTTGTTCTTTATCGCCCAGACCGACATAGACGACGGTAAACAAATATGGGCTGACGTAACGCCGCTTTGACATTTCGCGTAGTTCGTTGAGAGCCTTGTTTGCTTTGTCGCGCTCGCCTGCCAGCGCGTAAGCGCGTCCGAGCGAAGCGACGAGTATCGGATGACGCTCCGTCTTGCTCATTCCCTTTTGAAATGTTTCAATCGCTTCTGCATACATTTTCTTTTGCTCGAATGCTTGCCCAAGCCAAAGGTAGGCGATGAGGAAATGCGGTTCTAAGTTAATCGTCTTTTCGAGTTGCGCTATCGCTTCGTCGTATTGCCGCGCATAGTAGGAAGCAGCCCCAACCTCTGCGTTAACGATAACCGAAAGCGGGTCGAGTTCTTGGGCGCGTTTGTTCTCCGTCATTGCTTCATCGAGCCGTCCCATTGCCTTCAAATAGTAACCGTATAAATTATGTGCATTCGCGTCATTAGGATTGAGAGCCTGAGCGCGTTTCAATTCTTTTTCCGCCTCCGCCCAGTTCCAATCGTAAAATAGTCTGACCGCGCCCATCGTCAGATGCGCTTCGGCGAGAGTGTCGTCAATCGCCAATGCTTTCGCGGCGTATAACTTGGCTTTGGGATAAGCCTCGTTCGGCGGCAAATAGTTGTTGCCTAACACACTGTAAGAAGCGGCTAATCCGGCGTAAGCCAAAGCATAGTTCGGGTATTTTTCAATGGCTTGATTGTAGTATTCAATTGATTTCTGCAAATCTTCCTGCATGAACTTGTTCCACTCGTATTGTCCCTTGAGATAGAGTTGATAAGCCTCGACGTTATCGCTGTAGCGTTTGGCTAATTGCTGCTCGGCTTCGCCTGTCAACTTCAAACGTAAATTGGTCGAAACTTCCTGCACGATTTCACTCTGCACGTTAAGAATATCCGCGAATTTGCGGACATACTGCTCGCCCCAAATGTGCTGATTATTCTGCGCGTCGTCCAGCCGAACGGTGATGACAATTTGTTCGCCGATTTGTTTGACACTGCCCGTCAACACGGCTCGCACGTTCAACTCGCCGCCGACTTTGTTTGCGTCCTGCTCTTTGCCTTTGTAACGAAAAACCGAACTGCGCGACATCACTTTCAAATTTGACAATTGCGACAAACGATTTATCAAACTCTCGGTAATGCCATCCGAAAGATATTCGATATTTGGGTCTTGCGCGGCGTTTTCAAACGGTAAAACTGCAATCGAATTAATCGCCTCATTCGCTATTGGATTATTTGAAGCATTGCCGCGCGTGAAATAGTAAACAGCCGCGATGAATAAAACGACGAACACACCGACGGCTAGAAAGTAACCCCGCTTGTTGTGCCGTGTGTTGAGCTGTAAATCCAGCACTTCGAGTTGCAAACGGTGATAGCCTGATGAAGTGATAGCAACCGATTGGTCTGGCACGAGTCGTTTGGTTGTCGCGGGCGTTGGCGGATTGTTGTCTGTCCGATGTTCCGCTTCTTCGTTTGTGTCGCTCTCCGCCGAATCTTCGGTTTCTTCGTGCCGCCAATTTGCGAGGGCAACGACATTGCCGGAGCGTCGCGTTTCGTAATGCTTGGCGGCAATCGGGAAATTTGTTTCAACTTTTGATTGTTTGGTTAAAGATGTTGAGTCAGCGTTATCGTTTTCGAGTTCGAGTTCGGCTTCGACGCGCCGCACTTCGGGCAAGAATCTGTAACCGTGTCCGCGCACGGTTTCGATAAATTTTCCTTCATCCTTTTTCTCGCCCAGATTTTTCCGCAAATACGAGATGTTTTTGTCCAAGTTATTTTCTTCGACAATCGCGTCCGCCCAAACTTCCGCCATCAATTCATCTTTGCTTACCAGATGATTGCCGTGCTTGACCAAAGCGCAGAGCATCTCGAAAGCCTTTTCGGCAAGCGGCACACGCTCGCCTTTTCGCCACAAAAGGCGTTCCGTTACGTCTAGACGAAGTTCGTCAAACTCGTATAACTCTTTGTTTGGCAGAGACATAAAAAGTTATTAGAAAAAAGTCAGAAAAGAATCAGAAAACTTTCAAGCAAACGGAAGGACGCGCAAAAAGTATTCGCTTAAAGTCGAGCATACATCGGACGGCATACCAATCGGCAGTTCATCCAGTTCTTTTCGGAATGCGCTCTATTGTAACGTCGTCGCCGATGTAAAGCAAGAATTTTAAATTTAATGGAGAAAAAACAATGAAAAATTACATCTTAAAACAAATCACCGCAGTTAAATTCGTTTTTCTGCTTGTCGCATTTTCCGCTTTCGTTTCCGCGCAAACTTCAAATTTGCCGAAAGAAATCAACATCAATGGTCAGCTCGCTTTCGGGGCTGATACGGGTGCTAGCTTCCAGATATACACCATGCGCCCGAACGGCAATGACCTGCGCCAGATCACGCAAGTCAATGGAGCCACACTGGTTCTCGACTGGTCCCCGGACGGCGAGCGCATTGTCTTCGAACATGACCAAGACACTGCCGAGGTCTGTGCGAACATCGCGATCATGAATGGCGACGGCGGCAACCTCGTTGATCTGCTGCAACCGCACTCGAACATCTGCGAAGGCGAGCCGTCATTTACGCCCAACGGGAAGCGGATCGTGTTCGAGCGGTTCGACATCGACACGGGCGACGATGCCATCTGGAGCATGAAGGTCAATGGCAGTGACCGAAAGCGGATCATCGGTCCGTGGTCGAATGGATTTGCCACTGACCCCAAGGTCTCCCCGGACGGACACTTAGCTTCGTCGGATGGGACGGCTCTCTCGTCGGACCGCCGCCTGGTTTCGAGCCCGCGAAGGCACTTTTTACGGTCAATATCTCCGGTAGCAACCTTTCCCAACTGACACCATTCACCAGCGACATTGCGGTCAAGCAGGACTGGGCACCGAACGGGCGACACATTGTTTTTGGCACGAACGCCAATTTTTTCAATCCCGGCGAGTCAGCCAACATCGCCACTATCCGCCCCGACGGAACAGGTCTGCGCTACCTAACCAACTACCAGGGCGGAGATGTTAACGCCTTTGTCGGCTCCTATTCCCCCGACGGACGCTACATCGTCTTTCGCCTTGAAGATCATGGCAGCTACGCGCTCTTCAGGATGAACACCGACGGTAGCGACCTACATCTGATCTTCGGCTTCTCAAACTTCCGTCCGCGGAATATTGATTGGGGACGGCGGTCTTCGGGCGAAAAGGACGAGGATAACCAGATTAAGGCGGACTAGCTGGAACTGTGGATAGTTCCTAGTGCTTAGTCAAGGTTAAATTGACGGGGTGGATGATACTTGTCAGAACAAGGAGCGGTAGCGACTTGGTAAGTTTTTACCTTCTCACATCATTTCGCGCTTCTGACATCTTCCGTCAACTAAACCTTGACTGAACACTAGTTCCCGTGCTGGTGATTCACAGCGACAAGGTTGTGATTGTTTCTTACAAATAACAGCCGCGCCGCACAATTGGTGGTTCAATCAACTCGTTTTAGAATGCGCTCATTCTAACGCCGCCGATGTAAAGCAAGAATTCTAAAGATAATTGAAAGATTAAAACCGTATCGCACACGGCGGCACGATGAGCAGTTCCATCCTGAACTGCATTTCACGAAATGCTAATAAAACATTTCAAGACACAGATGGAGAAAAAAAATGAATACAAGAATTTTAACACAAACATTCGTTATCGCATTGGCGATGATGATTACTCTGACAATCGGGTCAGCTATGGTTTTCGGTCAGGACAATACTGATAAACAATCAGTCATCTTGCCCGCAGAAGGCAACACTTTGGAAGGCACTTGGCAAGCGATAGTTACGCCGCGTGATTGTCATACGGGTGTGCCGGCTCCTTTTTCGTTTAAAGCACTAACGACGTTTATGCAAGGCGGAACGATGTCGGAATACGCAGCCAACATGGATGGTCCGTATCGCTCTTCCGGTCACGGCATTTGGAAACGTAATTCGAGACGACAATACACCGTCGCCTGGACGTTTTTTACCTTTGCGCCGAACGGAGCTATGACCGGAAGCGTCAAGGTCACAGTAAATAAAACGCTCAGTCAGGATTTTAATTCGTTGACCGGCGATGGCTTCGTTCAAGTTTCCGACCCGAACGGCAATATAGTCTTTACAGGCTGTTCCGACGAAACGGCGACCCGCTTTACATTCTAGGCAAGCAAGAGCGTGAGTTAGACATTTTAAGTTCGGACAACTTTTTTACGTCTAACTCACGCTCTCTGCAAAGCCGACGGTTATCCACATCGGCACAAGCCGCCGACCATTATTCCGGCGGATTGACGTGAAAAGTACAGAAATCACGCGGTTGTTTGCCTTCTTCGAAAGACTGGGCGGTCGGATTAGGACAGTTGGAAGTTGCACGCATTCCCGTAATCGGACAAATCATTACGGTTACGGTTCGTTGAATATCCGGTTTTAGATCGGGCTCAGGATTTGAAGAATTTTGATTGCCTTTTTGCTTTTGTTGAGCGTTTTCCCACGTTGTAAAAGGTGTCGGTGTTGGCAGTGGTTTTTCATTATTTTCCTCTATGTCCAAATTCACTTCATCCGTCGGCAATAACAATTTATTAGGGACAGTTCCGCTAACAAAAAGTTCGACACGGCGAAATTCAGGCGGGACATCCGTAACATAAATGTCTTTGGTTTCGGGAGTTTCAGGCGGAACTTGAGAGTTCGTATTAATGTTAGCATTGGTATTTTTTTTCAAGAGAGTTTGTTGGACTTTTACCTGATCGGCTTCGTCGTTTGTAAGTTCCCGAATCAATTTACCGTTGCGCGAATCGATTTCGGCTTTGCGAACCGAGTCAGGCATTACCCAATCACCGTTCCAGTCGGGATGTTGATTAAGGGCTTCGCGCATAAAATCCGCCCAAATAGGCATCGCCGAATCCGAACCTTTTAAGCCTAAATCCGAACCGTCATCAAAACCGACATAAACGACGCAGACGATTTCGGGCGTAAAACCGGCAAACCAACCGTCGCGGGAAGTTCCGGTTTTACCGGCAAAACCCGTTTTCCCTTCGACATTTTTGAAACCCCACGCTTTGGCTTCGGCGGCTGTTCCGCGATTGATAACATCTTTCATCATATCGTCCATAATGTAGGCAACATCGGGACGGATGACATTTTTCTTTTCGACGGCGGGCGCAACAACCGTTTTTCCGTCGCCGTTGGTAACACGGCTGATTGCCAACGGTGAAACGCGGTCGCCGAGATTAGCAAACATCGTGTAAGCGGTTGCCATTTGCAGAGGCGTGGCTTCGCTTGTTCCCAAAGCCATCGACGGGTAAGCCTTTTCGACTTTGGGAAGTCCGGCTTTGGCAGCAAGATTCATCACTTTGCCGATATTGAGTTCCATTCCTAAATCAACCGTGATGACGTTTTTACTTTTGACTAAAGCATCGCGCAGAGTCATTTCCTGATTGCTGAATGTATCGCCGTAATTATTAGGCGAATAAGTGTCGCGCCCGAAAGTAAAAACTTTTTTCTCGTCTTTGAAAATCGTTGCCGGTGTAATCACTCGCGCGGTCGGATCATAAGCCGTGTTGATGGCGGCGGCATAAACAAAAGGCTTAAAGACCGAACCCGGCTGACGTTGCGCGTTGGTGGCGCGATTAAATTGATTTTCCAAAAAATCGCGCCCACCGACCATAGCGACGATTTCGCCGGTTTTAGGCTTAATAGCGACGAGTGCAGCTTGCAAATCTCCTTTCGGTTTTTTTGGAAAGTATTTTTCGAGTTTTTCCAGCCGTTTGTTGACAATTTGATAAGCGGCTTTCTGCAAATCCGGGTCAATCGTCGTATAAACGCGTAGATGTTGCAAGGCTTCAGGATCATCAATTACTTTCGGGACTTCTTCAACCGCAAACTGCGAGAAATAAGGCATTCCTTCAAGGTCTTTGCCGCTTGAAATTTTGTGCAAGGAGAGCGGCGACTTCTTGGCTTGATCGGCTTGATCGGCGGAAATCTCACCGGCTTCGAGCATCGAATCCAGCACCTGATTACGCCGTTCGGTAACTTTTTCGTTGTTCTTAAAAGGATTATAACGATTCGGACTGCGGATAATTCCCGCGATCATTGCGGCTTCCGGCAGAGTTAATTGCGAAACGTCTTTGCCAAAATAGGCGTTTGCCGCTTCGCCTGCGCCGTAGATCGAAACACCGTTTAGTTGTCCGAGATAAATTTGATTGACATAAAGCGTAAAAATCTCTTCTTTCGACAACCGTTTCTCCAGAATTATTGACATATACGCTTCTTTTGCCTTGCGCTGAAGCGTCGGTTCGTTTGAAAGAAGCAGGTTTTTGACGAGTTGCTGGGTGATGGATGAACCGCCTTGCTTGGCAATCGGCGAATTATCCTCACCTTCATATCGTCGCCACAGGGCGCGGGCGATACCGCGAAAATTTACGCCGTAATGTTCAAAAAATGCGCGGTCTTCGGTAACGGTAATGGCTTTGACAAAATGTGACGGTAAATCGGTAAAGTTGACAGCTTTTCTACGCCCGTCGCCTTCCGCTGCGATTGAACTAAGGATTTTCGGTTCGAGTTTGACTTGATTTACATCCTTGTCGGCATCTTCATCGGTAATCGCTGTGACGGATTTTCCGTCTTTTTTGAATTTGACTAAAACGGTTGGAAAAGTTTTTTTATCGTCAATCATTGCTGTCGCGCCGGGTTCGATCTCGACGGCATTTTCGGCAAGGTTATAACGACTGCGCGAAGCGTCGGCTTGTTGATTTTTTTCGATGTAACCGGCGGACTTTAAATAATCAATCAATTCTTCAACCGAAATATCTTCGCCTGCTTTCATAGTTTTCGGTGCGGAATAAATACCGGCGGTGCGCGTAAAAACATCGCCGCCTTTCAGCAACAGATCAATCCGGTCGGCATATTCGAACCAGAAATAGGTCAGCGTCAAAAAAGCGCACAACACCAAAAGCAGTGAACTTAAAACGGTGATAGGATTAAAAATCAAGCGCAAGATGCGCCGAAACAAACCCGGTCGGGGTTGCTGAAAAGATTCAATCCGCCCTTTGTGTCTTTTATCCCGCCAATATTTCGGCGGCATTTTGGGTTTTCGACTTTTAACTTGAATTGATTTCGGCATCTCGGGTTTATTGTATTCGATTAGTGAGGTTTTGGTTTTCAGCAGTTGCCTTGTAAAATTCTATAAGTTTTAGGCGGGTTATGTCTAGCTGTTTTTTTAGTTTCAGATTTCACGCCCACTTTATTTGAAACCTGACACTTGAAACCTGAAAGTAGATGAATATTTTTCCTTCGTTTTCAAAAACCATTCGCCGCCGGCTTTTATATGCAAGTGCGGCGATTGTGCTTGCCATCAGTTTTGGTGCGAGTGGTTTTTATTTAATCGAAGACTTTTCTGCATTGGACAGTATTTATTTAGCAACCGAAACCGTTACAACAGTCGGTTATGGCGACATCGCGCCGAAAAAACCGCTGGGCAGAATTTTCGCCATCGCGTTTATGCTGATCGGCGGCGGCACGGTGTTATATGCGTTGACGGTGCTTGCCCAGGCAGTCATTCAATCGGAAATTATAGAAGCCTTCGGGCTTCAGCGAAAAACCAGAGAAATGGAAAAATTAGAAAATCATTATATCGTTTGCGGTGCCGGGCGCGTCGGACGGCGAATAATCAGTAATCTGCAAAAAGAGAATCTGCCGTTCGTAGTTATCGAGCGCGACGAAAAAAAAGTTGCCGAGTATGAAGAAACCGACGGCGCACATATTTTGATTGCCGACGCGACTTTGGAAGAAAATCTCAATCAGGCAGGTGTCAAACGCGCCCGCGGACTTGCGGCTTGTCTGCCCGACGACGCGAGTAATGTTTATGTCGTTTTGACGGCGCGTGATATGAACAAAGATTTGCACATCGTTGCGCGGGCGGTTGAAGAACAAGCCGAACCGAAATTGATTCGCGCCGGTGCCAACCGCGTCGTTGCGCCGACGATTATCGGCAGTCAAAGTATGGCGCGTGCGCTCTTAAAACCGACTATTGCCGATTTTATGGACTCGATTGTTGCCGAAACTTTCGATTTGGTCTTTGAAGAAGTCGCCATCAAAGACGATGCCGAATATATTGACAAAGAATTAAAAGACACGAACATCAGCACCGAACTAAATCTTCTAATCGTCGCTATCCGCCGCAAAGACGGCTTTATGATCTTGCAGCCGTCCGCCGATACGCACATCCGCCAAGGCGATTTGCTCATCGTCATCGGCAAAGCCGAATCGATGCAGAAATTGGTTAAGGCAAGTAAATAAAAAGCCGGCGCAGCGAATTAAAAAATTATCTACGACGCGCCCTGTGCGGGCAAAGGGCGCGTCGTAGAGCGCAAATTTTACAAAATTGCCCGCACAGGGCGCGTTGTAGAGCGCAAATTTTACAAAATTGCCCGCAATGAATGAAATATTGCGCTCTATAATTCAAATATTGCCCGCAAAAATTTTATTGCAGAGCGCAAATTTAGACTATGAACATTCTCGTAACCGGCGGCAGCGGCTTTTTAGGCACACATATTCGCAAATTTTTTGAGGCAGACGATTTTTCACGGCGTTCTAATCTCGATGTTTTGAATGTGCAAGATGCAAACATCGTGCAAGATTACGATGTCGTTATTCATCTTGCCGCGCATCTCGATAAATCGCCCGACGCGGCGGAACAGGTTTTTCTTACCAATGTCGAAGGCACAATCAATCTGCTCCGCGCAATGCGTGAAAATTCGGTCTTTATTTTTGCTTCGACCAAAGACGTTTATGGGAGATTTGCCGACACTTTTGCCGAAGTTCCCGAAACCTGTTCAACGGTTTACAGCGGTCAATCGGCACTCGAATGGTCAAAGTTAATCGCCGAAAGATATGTCGAATTTTACGCGCATCAAAAAAACTTTCGCTCCTGCATTTTCCGGCTTTCAACCGTATTTGCTCCCGTAACCGAAGGCAACACGCCGAATTTTGTTTCGCATTACGCCGACGCAATTAATAAAGGTGAATCGCTCAGACTTCCCTCCAACGGCACACCGCGCCGTGATTTGCTTGCCGTCGAAGATTTTGCCTGCGCTTGTCAGGCATTCATTGATTCGGTCATCCGGCACGGACTTTATAATCTGGGCGGCGGCGCGAAAAATGCTTTGAGCTTACGCCGATTGATTGAAAAAATGGAAGAAATATCAGGTTATCAAGCCGTTATTGATGAAGAAAATCCACTGCCTGCGCCTGTTCCTATAAATTATGTTTCCGACTTAACGCTAATTCAGCAAGAACTCGATTGGTCGCCTGAGACTAGTTTGGACGATGGTTTGAAGAAATTATTTTGAATAAATACGCATCTTGCAATAAAAACCGCACCGTTAATTGCCGGTGCGGTTTTTTAATAAAAATAATTGAACATCTGCAAATTTTTACGCAACGCCGAGTGCTTCCGAAGCCATCTGCGTTCCTTTGACACGCGATTCTATTTTTTGAAATGCGATGTCCCGCGCCACATCCGGCGAACCGTGTTTCGGTTTTACGTCAACGCTGAAGGGTGAAAAACCACAGTCGTCGGTTGAACCGAGCCGTTCGACGGGAATATATTTCGCGGCGGTTACAAGATCATCGCGGACTTGTTCCGGCGTTTCAACCTTCGGATCGAGCGGATTTATAACGCCGATAAAACAAACCTGCGGAACTCCGTTCGCATCTTCGCGGCTGTATTCGCCGCACAATTTATAAACGTATTCTTTGTCTTTTTCGCTTGCCAACTGAATCAAAAAATAACCGGCATTCATTTTGAACATACTCGGCAGCATATCGGCATAATCTACATCCGCGCTGTGCGTCGAATCGCAATCGCCGCCGGGACAAGTATGAATTCCGATATTTTTGCGTTCTTCGGACGTAAACCGGTCGAGGACGCGGTTATTGAGTTCGACGAATGAATCGAGCATTTTGCGTCCCGTCCACGGATTATTCGGGTCGTTGCGGCAAGCCAGCCTGCCTTCCGTAAAATCAATCGAAACTCTTTGCGCGCCGGTTTCAAAACATTTACGAATATCTTTTTCGCACTCGTCAACCAGATCGTCTAAAAACTGTTGGCGTGTGTAACCCTCAATTTCTCCGTCCAACGGATAGAGCAAGGAAAGCATCGAAGGCGCAATAACTGCCTGTTTCAACGGCTTTGTCGCAATTCCAACAGCTTCCTTCAAATAATCTGCCGCGTAAGTTTTGTATTTAAACGGTCCGCCGGTCAATCTCGGCAGTTGGCGATGATGACCGTCGGTAAAAATTGCGAAATACTGCCCGTCGCCCGCTAAATTGTCGGCAAGACCTGTTCCTGCCAAAGTATCGGCGAGTGGATAAGTCGCAAAGCTCGACGCACGCTGTTCGCCGTCGGAAACTATCGGCGCACCTGTCGCTTCCATTCGTTTAATCGAATCTTCGCAAGCCGCATCCTGTTCGACTTTCAATTCTTCCTTGGTTATTTTTCCGGCATCATAATCGGCAATCGCTTCCTGAAGTTTCATCGGGCGCGGAAGTGAGCCGACGTTCTCGGTTGGTATTGGCATCTTATACTCCTTTATTTTCAATTCTTGGTCAGGGCGATTTAATCAATTTATCTGTCAAGCCGCTCTGACGAAACTACTGATTTTAAAGTCAGGTGTGCGTTTAAAAGTGCCGTGCAGCCACGGTCTTTCAAATTCTACAAAACACATTCTAACTATGAAATAAAGTATAAAATAGTAAGTAATAATTTGCAATGAAGAAAATCTGTCAGGGTGAATCGGAAACTTCTAAGCTCGACTTTATCCATTTATGAATGACTTTTGAAAACCATCTTGCTTGATTTTACAAGTGTTGAAATATAATCGCTTAGAGTTTCAAACATTACTATTTTGCACGATATTTGAAAACTCTAGAGTAAAATCTCCGGGCTAAGTCTTTTATTGACATTCTTAATTTTCAAAATGGATAAAGTCGAGCTAAAAGTTTCCGGCGGGCAGAATTATAATTTCAGGTAAAATTTTTGTTACGGTGAAAGAAATGTGAAAGGGTAAAAAGGCAGGTTTCGCACGACTCCGAAAAACAGTAAAAGCGTCAAAAATCCCCACAACAAATGCGGTTTAAATATATTCAACGACAAACCGCGACCTCTGACCACGATCAAACCGAGCGAAATCAGCAAATAAATGCCGACAAATAAATAAATCGGCAAGAGCGCGTTGAAATGAAGCGCAGCCAAAATATCCCCATGAAAGATCGCGTGAAAACCGCGCGTCAATCCACATCCCGGACAATTCAATCCGGTCATCGCGTGAAGCGGACAAACAGGAAAAAATCCGGCAGTCGTCGGATTAAAATAACCGACGACAAACACACCTGCCGCCGCCGTTACAATTCCTGCCGCCGCCAAAACGCGCTCAGTTGTGGAACCATTCACTTTGTTATAGCTGTTCATTTAGTTGCCTCGGGAGAAATGGTTTCAACAATTGCTACCGCTTTTATCAGCAATGCCTGTAAATTTTCAAGGGTAACAAGATATTCCTTCTCGTTAATTTTAGAAAACTCTTTAAATTTTTCTAAAACATCCGTTGGAAAATCAGATGGGGCAGAGTAAGTTAGCTCATTAATTTTGGTTAAATTTAATTGAAGGTTGGATTCATTTAGTTTAGTAATGTCAAATTCACCTTCATTACTCGCCAAAATTAGTTGAGCAAAAAATTCACCAAAGTTTTTTCCAAGCTCAAATTGCCAAGCCTCATTTGCACTCAATTTATTACGAATCGAAGAACTTACGCCGTCTATAGTCTTAAATCTTTTTTCTATCGGCAGAGTTTTAAGCGAGGCTAATGGAGCAATTTCTTTAGCAAAATCCGGTAATTCATTAATCGAGTCTTTTATAAAATCTTGAGTTTCAAAAAATAAATTCAATTTTTCTATATCTGTTGCCGAACCGCGAACGAGAAATAGAAAAGTAGCAATTTCCAGTATTTTCACTCTTTCTTCGTTAGTTTGAGTCGGAGCAAAATTATAAACAATTACGCCCGTAACTTTTACCGGCTGTCCCGAAAGTTTTGTCGGTGAAAACTTTGCCATCCGTGCCGCCTGTTCCGACGCTTGCCGAAGCAATGGATGACCGGAAACCGCTGATGCGGAAATTACATTGCCTTCCTCGTCAATTGTTACCTGCACATTGACTGCGCCGCTTGCCCGAACTGCCATTGCCGCCGCCGGATATGCAGGTATCGGCAAACTTTTTGCTTTACCGTTTATCACGCCGCCATTGATAATTTTCGGTGTTTCGGTCGGAGTTTGCGCCAAACCGATTGAAAACCCGATTAAAAGAATTGAAACGAGTGAAAGTATTTGTTTTTTCATATTTTCTCCAATTGTGTAAAAGTAAGATGTGTAATTTTAGAATTTATTTCGATAAAGGTAAAGACTTTTATTTGAATCTTTGCAAGTTTGCAAAGATTTTATACATTTCTGTTATGCTTTGTTCCGAGGATTTTTGCTCGAATAAATTCATCAGGTTTTTTAAGTTTGCCAAAAATTCGGGTTGAATATCCGCCGGCGCGTCCTTTACAAAACGCATGAGATTTTCAGATGCTTCCCGTCGTTTGCGGGAATCAAGAAATATATCTTGAGATTCAATAAAAGCAACCCCCAGATTAAATTCCCAAAGACTTTTTTTATCGTTCCCCAACCGTCCACGCAGTGCCGAAATAAGATTTTGAGCAACCGGAACCTGTTGGTAATTCGGGCTGGGAATATTCAATCGTCCTTCAATTCTTTGACCCGCGCTATTTGTGCCGACGGAATTTTCTACTGTTTTGCTGACAAATAGCGGCTTGCCGATAGGCGGATTGACTCGTTTTATTTCCGCTAATTGAAGAATCAAATCATTTTCGGCTTGCCAATCCGCCTGAAATGCCTTTTTTATGACCGCAGTTTGTAGAAAGTCAATCGCTGTAAGTTTCTCGACCAATGCCAAATCATAACCGACCTTAAACCAATTGGGCGTTTCAATAAAAAAATCGTAGTTCAGATAACCCGAAACTTTTACACGCTGATCATTTATTTTCGGCGTTAAAAACTTTGATTTCAAAGCGGCATTTTGGGCAGTATCATAAAGCAATTGATGACCCGAAACCGCCTTTGCAGAAGTTACGCCGCCGTTTTCGTCAATCTCGATGTTCACTCTGATTTTGCCTTCTGCGCCTGCTTCTTTGGCTTCAATCGGATATGTCGGCTTTGCCAAAACAATCGCTTTCGCCTCGCCGATATTTCCCGTAATATCGCCGACTAAATAAAATTCCGGCGCATCAATTTGATTATCCCGCAAAACAGGCGGCGTATTTTGAATTATCGAAGGCTGTTGCGAAAAGACTTCGGCAACAAATAAAGTTAGAGAAAATATAAAAACAAACACGATTTTTTTATTCATACTTTTATTCCTTCTTTCTTTGGCAGATTTGAAACGATTATACGCCAAGATGTTGCTTTACGGACAAAATTATTTATTTTCCGAGGAACCAAAAATTTCCTCCCAACTGTCGCAAAACTTGAAAATTCTCAAGTGTTTCGTATTTTTCGGTCAAAACAATCAATTATCTGAGATTTTTTAATAAAGGAGTCTTTGAATCGTTGGGCGGATTTTCGACAAGCATTTTCAAGTTTTGAAAACTTTGCGAGTTTGTGCCGCCGCATTCAATAAACAACAAACCAAACTCAACATAAAAAATTGTCCAATCTTTTTCATACTTTTTAGACACCGCTTTTTATGGATTGTTCCAAAAAATCCAAAATCCAAAATCTAAAATCCAGATGCCATTTGCATAAAGAGTGCGTCAGTGGCGATTTTGCGGTTGAGATTGACGTTGAAGTTTTCGCGCATTGTTTCGATTTCGACCAACCATTCGGCAAGGCGTTTGCTTTCGGCGGTTTCGGCGAGTTTTTTTAGTTTTATACCGATGTCTGCATTGACAACACTTTCTTCATCCTCGCCAAGTGTCAGAGTCCAAACATCGTGAATCAGACTTTCCAAAGTTTCCAGCGAAGCGTTGTAATTTTCTTTGTTCTTCGCATCGCTCATCTCTTCGGCAGTTCGCAGAAGAATAACGCGATCTTTTTTTATCAACAAACTTTCCAAAACCTGCATCATCGTTTCACGTTGCGAACGAAATTTTTCCAAATCCATTGCAAGTGCGTGTCCGATGCTTCCGCGTGAAAGTTTTGCCGTAAGTTTAGCGTCATCAGATGAAAATTGCTTGGTTTCGAGCAGATGATCTTCGATTTCTTTTGCCGGAATCGGTACAAAGCGAATCGTCTGACAACGCGAAAGAATCGTCGGAAGAAGTGCGTCGGGACGCGACGTTATTAAGAAAATATAAGAAGTCGGCGCGGGTTCTTCGAGAGTTTTCAAAAGTGCATTTGCCGCATTATCCTTGGCAGTATTCAATTTTTCCGCGTCGTCGATCAGAAAAAATCGCGCTTTTCCTTCGTAAGGTCGAAAATTCGCCTCTTTTTCAAGGTCGCGGACAGCATCAACCAAAATATTTTTATTATAAGGAATTACCAAACCGATGTCGGCGTGTTCACTGAAAATTACTTTCAGGTGCGCGTCTTTGTCATCCGATTTCGGAAATGCAAATTTATCGGCGCGTATGCAGGCGGCGCATTTATCACACGCTTCAAAATTATTCGGGGTTTGGCAGACAAATGCTTTGGCGAGTTCAAGCGCAAACCGCTTTTTGCCGACACCTTCCGCACCCGCCAAAAGCAATGAATGAGGAACTCTGCCAGATGCCAGCATTCGCCGCAAAACTTCTTTAACCGGCTGGTTGCCGATGAGTTTGTCGAACATAAAATTTCACCTTGCCGTATTTGCCTAGTTCTGTCATATAACAGTCGTAATTTTACAAGAAATTGACATTTAATCTAATTGCTTTAGATAGATTTATTAAAATCAAGATACAAAAAAAGTATTTTGATAAATTCCAAAACTTTACGGGATGGCAGAGCGTATCAGCAGAAGATATGTTGTCCAATCAAACAAATTATTCCAAAAGCCAGGGAGAAAATTTATGCGTAAAGTTTTATTCGGAATCGTCGGACTGATTTTATTTGCCGTGCCTGTCGCGGCGCAAACCGCCGAACAAATCGTCAACAGTTATATTAAAACTATTGGCGGAATGGAAAAAATTCAAGCCGTCAAATCAATGCGTCAAATTGGAAAATTTTCGGGCGGCGGCGGATTTGAAGCCGCCATCGTTAGTGAAAATAAACGCCCGAATTTTGTCAGACAGGAATTTTCTTTGCAAGGTCTGACGGCAGTAAATGCTTACGACGGGAAAAACGGCTGGAAAATCAACCCGTTCAGCGGAAAAAAAGATGCCGAATCGTTAGGCGAAGAAGAATTAAAACAAATCGTCGAAGATTCGGATTTTGACGGACCGCTCATCAATTACATACAGAAAGGCAATAAAATCGAGCTTGTCGGGAAAGAAGAATACGAAGGTTCAGACGTTTATAAACTAAAAGTAACACTGGCTAACGGCACGGTGAAATATTATTTTATGGACACCGATTATTTTGTGCCGCTCAAAATTGAAACCAAGCAGATAAATCGCGGAACGGAATACGAGTTTGAAACCGTGCTTGGCGATTATAAGGAAGTCAGCGGCGTTTATTATCCGTTTTCAATCGAAAGCGGCGTGAAAGGCAGTCCGAATAAATCTTCGGTAACCATCGAAAAAATTGAAATCAACCCGGCGTTTGATGATGCGCGGTTTGCTCTGCCGAAAACGCCGACTACTAATCAACCCAAATCTCCCAACCGGTGAGAAGCAATTAAAACCTGAAAAGCAACGAGGAATACACAAATGAAAATTATACAAAATTGGTTCTCAAGCGGAGCTATAGGCTTGGTTTTGGCAATTGGCACAATCGCGCAAACACCTGTTTCAACGGTTAAATTCGATTCGGAAACGATTTCCGGTTTGGGTGCGCGAAACATCGGTTCGGCGGCAATGAGCGGACGCATTGCCGCGGTTGATGCGGTGCAGGAAGGAAAGCGATTGACGGTTTTTGTCGGTTCGGCTTCGGGCGGCGTGTGGAAATCGGTCAACGGCGGCACGACTTTCAAACCGGTTTTCGACAAACAATCCGTTCAGTCAATCGGCGCAGTTACCATTGACCCGAAAAATCCGAAAACCGTTTGGGTCGGCACCGGGGAGGCGTGGACGCGCAACTCGGTTTCGGTCGGCGACGGTGTTTATAAATCAACCGACGGCGGCGAAAATTGGACAAATCTCGGCTTAAAAAATTCGGAACGCATTGTTAAAATTTTGGTTGACCCGACCAATACCGATACGACTTATGTTTGCGCGACCGGTAAATTATGGAGCGATTCGGATGAACGCGGCGTTTATAAAACCAATGACGGCGGTAAAACCTGGACACAAATTTTAAAAGGCGCAAACCTTTCGACGGGCTGTTCGATGATCTCAATGGACGAACAGAATCCGAAAACGATCTACGCCGGAATGTGGGATTTTCGGCGCAAAGGCTGGACGTTTCGATCCGGCGGCGAAAATGAAACTGCGCCGAGTTCGAGCGGACTTTTCAAATCAACCGACGGCGGCGCGACGTGGATGGAACTCAATGAGCAGAGCGCGAAAGGTCTGCCGTCAAAACCGTGGGGCAGAGTTGCCGTAACGGTCGCGCCGTCGAAACCGAATGTCGTTTATGCGTTTATCGAAGCCGTCGCGCCGAAAAACGGACTTTATCGCTCGGACGATGGCGGACAAACCTGGACTGCACTCGACCGCAGTCAAAATATGATCTGGCGACCGTTTTATTTTGCCAACCTGATCGTTGACCCGAAGGACGAAAATAAAATTTACAAACCCGACGGTCCGCTTATTTTCAGTAATGACGGCGGAAAGAGTTTCAGCAACATTTCCGGCGGAACGCACGGCGATCATCACGATGTTTGGATTGACCCGAATAACACCGATCATCTGATTACGGGCGACGACGGCGGACTTTGGTATTCTTACGACGGCGGCAATAAATGGTGGAAATCCGAAAATCTGCCGGTGTCGCAGTTTTATCACGTCAGCGTTGATATGGAAACGCCGTATCGCGTCTATGGCGGTTTGCAGGACAATAGTTCGTGGGTCGGCGATTCGCAATATCCGGGCGGAATCACTAACAGCCGCTGGGAAAATGTTTATGGCGGCGACGGTTTTTGGATGTTTGCCGACCCGACCGACAAGGATTATATCTACGCCGAATCGCAGGGCGGCTACATCGGGCGCATCAACCGCAAAACGCTTGAAAGCCGCGGAATTCAGCCGCTTCCCGCCTACAAAGAAGGCAAACTCCGTTATAACTGGAACGCGCCGATTCACGTCAGCAAAAGCGGGACACTTTATCTCGGTTCACAATTTCTTTTTCGTTCAAACGATCAAGGGCAAACCTGGCAGCGCATTTCGCCGGATTTGACGACTAACGACCCGAACAAACAAAAGCAGGAAGAATCGGGCGGCGTAAGCGTAGATAATTCTTCGGCGGAAATGCACACGACGATTTATGCCATTGCCGAATCGCCGAAAAACGCTAATCTTATTTGGGTCGGAACTGACGACGGCAATCTACAGGTTACACGCGACGGCGGAAAAAGCTGGACTAATACCGTCGGCAATATAAAAGGATTGCCGAAAAACGCCTGGGTTTCCTCCGTCGAACCCGGACATTTTGACGAAGGCACGGCGTATGTAACTTTCGACCTGCATACTTTCGGCGATATGTCGCCTTACGTTTATAAAACATCCGACTTCGGTAAAACTTGGACAAAAATTATCGCACCGGATTCACCGTTGCGCGGCTATGCCCACGTCGTCAAAGAAGATTTGGTGAACAAAGATTTGCTGTTCGTCGGGACTGAATTCGGACTTTGGATTTCACTCGACGGCGGACGACTTTGGGCGCAATACAAAGGCAGTGATTTTCCGAATGTGGCGGTGCGCGATTTGGCAATTCATCCACGCGATAACGATCTGGTGATTGCTACGCACGGGCGCGGCATCTGGATTGTTGACGACATCACGCCGCTGCGCGCGCTAACGGCGGAAACGCTCGCTAAAGATATTGCTTTTCTGCAAGCGCAGCCGACAACCCAACGTATCGAAGCAAACGGCGGCTGGGCGAACGGCGACGCGGTTTTTGTCGGCGATAATCCGTCGGACGAAGCCGTAATTACTTATTATCAGAAAAAACGCCATATTTTCGGTGATTTGAAAATTGAAATTTTTGATGCGAATAATCAATCGCTCGGCGTAATTCCAAGCAGCAAACGGCGCGGATTGAACCGTGTTCGCTGGTCAATGCGGCTGCCCGCGCCAAGCGTTCCGCCGGCGGCAAGTATTGCAGGCGGCGCAACCGTCGGACCGCGAGTTATGCCCGGAACTTATACCGTCAAAATGACGAAAGATAAAAACGTCTATACGACGCAGTTTCAGGTCGTCGCCGATCCGCGCGCCAAACATACTCCGGCAGACCGTCGGGCGCAGTATGATTTGGCGTTGAAACTGCATAAATTGCTCGGTGAAATGACGACGACGGTTGAACGCATCAATTCGGTTCGGCTGGCTTTGGATGATCGCGCTGCAAAAGCTGCCAGTGATGACGCGCTCAAAAATCGTCTGCAAACGGCTTCGAGGCAAGTTGACGAATTGCGTAAAAAGATAGTTGCGACCAAAGAAGGCGGCGCTATTACGGGCGAAGAACGCCTGCGCGAATTTCTGGCTAATCTTTACGGAGATGTGGTCTTTTATGAAGGACGACCCTCCCAAACACAAATCGAACGTGCCGACGCGCTAGCCCGCGAGCTTTCCGATGTAACGGCGGATTTTGAAGCGTGGATGGCAAAGGAAATGCGCGGCATCAATTCCGATTTGACCAAAAAACAACTCGAAGTAATCAAAAATCCTTGAAAATTTAAGAGTCTCAGTAGATCCAAATTTGTCGAAAAAGTCTTTGCTGATAACCACTTAAAATTAATGAGAAGTTTTTATTCGATAGGCTACATCATACGGAATAATTGATATTTGATAATAAATAATCGG
>JANMAA010000159.1:0-34611 GCA_031359215.1 Acidobacteriota bacterium
AAAAATTTAACCCAAAAATATATTTAAACGTATTAGCATTAAAAATTAACGGGTAAAATTTATTTAATAGCGTATTTATTTTAACATCGGGTTTTAAAATACATCAAGGATCGTTGAAGTAAAAGAGCTGGCGGAAACGGAAAAAAAAACTGTCAAAGAAAAATTTTATGAAAAATCTACCTAAACCCATTGTAACAATAGTTATTTTATCTTTTTTGATAATGATTGCTCCGACAGATGTTCACGCGCAAACAAAACGGGAAGTTTTAACCAACGCGAAAATTATCGAACTTGTGCGGCTCGGATTAGACGAAGAAATTATCGTCGAAAAAATCCGGCAGTCCGAATGTCAATGCGACACCAGCACGGCGGGTTTGACGAAATTGAAAGCCGCGAAGGTTTCAAAAACAATAATTATGGCGATGCTCAATTCATCTTCCGACGGTTACAGCGACTCGCAACCGACGAGAAAAACCGTTGTCAAAGAAGATGAGGATTTACCGCCGCCAACAAAATCAACCAATCCGAATAAGACGACTAACGCGGTTTTGAACCAAATGCGTGAGCCGGGAATTTATTTGCTTGAAGACGGCAAGGCGACGGCAATCGAGCCGACGATTTACAGCGGCACGAAAGCCAGTTTCCTTGGTTCGGCATTAACTTACGGCATCAAGAAATCAAAAATTCGGGCAGTCGTGCGCGGCAAATCGGCAAACTTGCAAGTCAAATCGGCGCGTCCCGAATTTTATTTTATTTTCAGCCGCGAATACAACAACTCCGGCGCGGTAATGGCAGGCGGCTTTTACGGTTACGCGGCGACCAGCCCGGCGGAATTTATGATGACTTCAATGGATGTCAAGAAAAACACCCGCGAAACCGTCTTAGGCGAAGTCGGCATCACGGGCGCGTCAATGGGCGCACCGGACAAATACATCCGCGAATATGCGTTTGAAAAGATAAAACCGGGCGTGTATAAAGTCGTCCTGAAAGCTGACCTCGCGCCGGGCGAGTATTGTATCTATTTCGCAGGCACTGGCGGCGCGGCAAGCAAAGTTTTTGATTTTAGCGTGTCCGGTCAAAAGTGAGATTTGATTGAAAATTCCTTTGGCGCGGGTTGTTTCAGATGATAAAAAATCCGTTACAATCAACGCCTGATTCAAAAAAGATGTGTAAAACGTGCCGATTCTAACCCCGTTGAAGCGACAAATCAAAGTTTTATACCGTATAAGTATAGGGCAAACGCAACAGATTTATTTGTAATCACTCTTTTATTTATCAAATTTTAGCTCTAAAATGTTGGATATTTTAGGAAACAATCATATAATATTCAAAATGTTCCTAACGCATAAAATATTCTGAAATTATTGAGAATAAGTTCGTTCAAACAAGTTTCAAAGGGTTCAAAGATCGGTTTTCGCATAAGCTAGGAGAAAAAATGAAACAACAAAAATATCTCCAAACGGCTTTCTATAAAGTCTGGTTTAATACATTCGGCAACCGTCAGCGTGGCGGACAAGCGCGGACAGGCAGCATCATCAAAAAAGGCTGGCGGACAAGCGGTGCGGTTTTGTGTGTGTCGTTGCTCTTGACGCTTTTCTGCTGGACGGGCGGGCAATTCACGAACATCGGCAATGTCGCGGCTGGCACAGATCCCGTTGCCGTCGCGGTCAATCCGGCGACGAATAAAATCTATGTCGCTAATCAAGGCAGCAACAACGTAACGGTGATTGATGGAACGAACAACTCGACAACGGCAGGTGCGTTTGATACGACTCACAACGGCGGTGCTGATGTCTTTGTAACGAAGTTCAATTCAACAGGTTCGGGTTTGATTTACTCGACCTTCATCGGCGGAGATTCTAATGAAGTAAGTTATGGCATAGCGATAGATTCATCGGGCAACGCTTACCTGACGGGGTCGGGGTGTGCGCTCTGCACTATCCTGAACAGCGCGGTCAACAGCATCGGGCAAGATGCGCCGAGCAACCAAGTCAACTCCACACCCGTCGGAGCAACCGTTCCGGGTGCGCCGCGGAACCTCCAGGCATCGGCTGGAAATGGACAAAACTTTCTCGGCTGGCAGGCTCCGGCGTCCAACGGCGGAGCAACGATCACGAGGTACCGCGTCTTCCGCAGCACGAACGGATCGGGGTCTGCGCTCGTCACAAGCGGCGGCTGTGCGAATCTCGGCGTGATCTTCGCCTGCACAGACACGGGCTTGAACAACGGGCAGGCTTACACTTACTTTGTCAGCGCGGACAACAGCGTCGGCACGGGCGCTCCAAGCAACCAAGTCACGTCAACGCCAGTCGGACCGACCGTTCCAGGCTCACCGCAGAACCTCCAGGCATCGGCTGGAAATGGACAAAACTTTCTCGGCTGGCAGGCTCCGGCGTCCAACGGCGGAGCAACGATCACGAGGTACCGCGTCTTCCGCAGCACGAACGGATCGGGGTCTGCACTCATTACGACCGGAGGCTGTGCGAATCTCGGCGTGATCTTCGCCTGCACAGACACGGGATTAAACAACGGGCAGGCTTACACTTACTTTGTCAGCGCGGACAACAGCGTCGGCACGGGTGCTCCAAGCAACCAAGTCAATGCGACACCTGTCGGAGCAACCGTGCCGAGTGCGCCGCTGAACCTTCAGGCATCTGCGGGCAACGCACAGAACTTTCTCGGCTGGCAACCACCGGCGTCTAACGGTGGAGCCACGATCACGAGTTACCGCGTCTTTCGCGGAACGACCAGCTCGAACCAAACAGTCATCACAACGGGAGGCTGTGCAAATCTCGGTGTGATACAATCCTGCACGGACACGGGTTTGACCAACGGGCAGATCTACTACTATACCGTCAGCGCGGTCAACAGCGTCGGCACGGGTGCCCCAAGCAACCAAGTCAATGCAACACCTGTCGGAGCAACCGTGCCGAGTGCGCCGCAGAACCTGGCTACACAGTCCGGCAATGGACAAATCTTTCTCGGCTGGCAGGCACCGGCATCTAACGGCGGGGCACCGATCATTGGTTATCGCGTCTTTCGCGGAACGACCAGCTCGAACCAAATGGTCGTCACGAGCGGCGGCTGCGCGAACCTCAGCGCGGTACTCGCCTGCACAGACACAGGCTTAACCAACGGGCAGATATACTATTACTTCGTCAGTGCCTACAACAGCGTTAACCAGGGTCCCCCAAGCAACATCGTGTCAGCCACACCCGCCGCACCTCCTTCAATCAGCAACATCACGTCTCCGGTAGCGGTTAACCAAACCACGAATCTGGTTGTCAATGGGGCTAACTTTCAAAACAATTTTACAGCGGCTGTTACAACTGCGAGCGGGACGTTTCCAATTGCTGCTGCTGGCTTGACTTTTGTTAGCAGTAGTCAAGTGCGCGTGCAAGTGAACATGGGTGGAATACCACCTTATGTTGCGACATTGCGAATTACAAGCCGTGATAACCAAAGCGCAACCGGACAGTTTCAGGTTGTGGGCACAACCAGTCCGCCGCCGATCATCACAGCTATTTCACCTTCACAGGTTCCAATTAACCAGGCAACCACTTTGACGGTGAACGGCAGTAACTTCCAGCCAAATTTCGGCATCCGTGTTCAAGGAATTAACATTGCTGCGGTGGGATTAACTTTCATCAACAGCAACGAGGTTCGAGTTCGGGTGTCTATGAGTGGAACGCCACCTTACCAAGCGTCTTTGATTTTGACCAATCTAGACGGACAAACGGCATCAGGAAGTTTTAATGTCAATAACACTCCGCCAAATCCTAACAGTCCGACCGCTTCGTTCACGTTTGCGCCGACAAATCCGAATATTAACCAAACTATTCAACTTACCTCAACCTCGACCGGTCAGTCACTTTCTTACGCTTGGGATTTTCAGGGCGATGGAGTCTTCGATTCGACCAATACTAATCCGACTTTCACTTTTACCACACCGGGACCGCGCAATGTGATTTTGCGCGTAACCAATTCCTACGGTTCAAGTACCGTGACGAATGTTGTCAATGTCGGCACGACTAATACATCAGCTCCTTTAGTAACAAATGTTTTCAGAACTTATCCGGGACTTTATTTCCTGAAAAATGCCAATTACAACAACATTTTTGATGTGCGGGTTAATTGGAACGGCTCACCGGGACGAGTGAAATTTCAGGTCAACAATGATGCTCCGATTGAAGTTACCGGCACTGCCAGCGGAGCCAGCCGTGCTTTTAATTTAAGTACTGCGTTTCCCGCAAATGGACGTTCGATTGTTAAAATTACGCCGATAAACGGGCAAGGCACAGTCGGTGCAGTGGTGGAAGCACCTATTTACGTTTTCCCGTATCCAACTTGGTTAGACGATGCAATCATTCGCGTCGGACCGCAAGCACTTAATTTTACTGCCGAAAGCGGGCAAATTAAAGCAAACTTCAATGTTGATTTCCCGCAACCGCCGTTTAAAGCTGAAGTCCCTATTCCTTCAAGCGTTCCATATATTGGCGGAACAACTTTGGGAATCAGAAACACATCGGTGTTCTTTCGCGGTTTTGCTTCAAATAATGGCACGGGAAGTTTGACTTTGGGCGGAGGAACCGGATTTAAGGCTATGGGTCAAGAAATAGGAGGCAATGTTTCCGGGAGCGGAAATTTTACTCTGAATCAAGGCGGGCTTTCGCTGCAAAGCGCAACTTTTAATCTCGGACTTGATGGAACAATTTTCCGTGAAATCGGCGTTATTGACGCAGTTCCACAACTAGCGACACTAAATAATATTCCAGCCATTCGTCAATTTAATGAGAGAGTCAAACTTAGAGGGTATATTAAACCAAATGTTAATTTTAGTGCCAATTGGCTACAAGATTCGTCAACCCGCCGTCTGCGATTTAACAGCGCGACCGGACGAGTCGGATTAGAGTTGGGCGGGGAGTTAAACGTCAGAATTACAGACAACATCAATGCTAAAGGTTGGGTTTCGGGCGATGGCGGCATCATGTTTAGAGTTCCGCAAGAACCGTTTGTCCAAAGGTTGGATTTAACCTTTGAAGCCGGTATGCAGATAAATGTGGATTATTGGCTTGTAGGCTTTCAATTCAGAAAAACCAGCGGCGTGAATTGCACTTGGACACCTGCCGACAACCAAGCTAATTGCGCCCGTCAAAATTCGTTGGCTGAGAGTTTGTCCGAAAATTCAAATGCGGAAAACCAAAAGATAGATTTGATTGAAAATGATTACGACAAATACGGTGGTTATGAAACTTTCCACCCTAATGCCGAAGAAACAAATCGAATACCAAGAAAAAACAATTCTGAAATGCCTCTTTCGATAACCGAGAGCAGTTTAATCAACAATTTATTTCCGGGAGCCAAGCCGGTTATTTTAGAAGTCGGAACAGGCAGAATGCTTCTTTGGGTTCGTCAAAACCCCAACTTGCCTGTTTTGCAATCTACCGAAATTGCATGGTCTTACTACGACGGAACAAGTTGGAGCAATCCAGCCGTTTTTGCAAGCGATACCCGCGCCGAACTTTCACCCGTCGCCGGTGTTGATGCCAGCGGCAGAGTCATCGCTGCTTGGTTGCGAGTCAAAGACCCGACGTTTTCAATCAATATCGAAAACGTGGCAGACTTACCTTTGCTCTACAAGCAAATGGAAGTCGTGAGTGCAGTTTTCAATCCGGCGACTCGCACTTGGAGTGCAGAAACCGCTTTGACCGACGATTTGGCTTTAGATACCAATTTACGCTTATCGGCAAGCGGCAACGGCAATCTGCTTTTGACTTGGCAGTCAAATCCGAACGGTGAATTTAACGCCGATGCCGCGAATCCGGCAACGCTTAAATATAGTTTCTGGAATGGTTCAAGTTGGAACGCTGTCGGCGTGGTAACAGGAAATCTCGTCAACATCAGCGCACAAGCAGCGGCTGTTAGAGGCAACAACGCTTTTATCATATTGCCACGCGACCCGGATTTGAATGTTTCAAGCGACAGAACACTGGACGTTTACACTTGGAATGGTTCAATCTGGAGTCAAGCCGCGCCATTTGCCGGTGGAAATCTTGACAACATATTGCCATCGGCGGTTTACGATTCGACCGGACAAGGGCAAATTGTTTGGTTGCGCGGTGCAGATTTGGTGCAAGCGACTTTGAGCAACACAACGCCGCGCCTTGTGCGTCAGGGAAGCGAATCAATGGCGTTTTATAACGCTCGGTTGCTCAGTAATTCACAGGGCAATCTAACTTTGGTTTGGCAGGAAATGGTGGATAATGGTCCTGCAAATATTTTCGCCACGCTCTACGATACTAATTCGCAAACATGGAGCGCAGACCTCCGTTTGAACGAAAACGAATGGTCGGCAAAAGACGTGAGCGGTTATTACGGAAGTGACGGAAGGTTGCGAATTGCATTTCTAGCAACCCAAGTTTTGCGTCGTACTGAAAGTGTCATAATTGAAGGACAAAATTACGAAGTTCCGAATGTGCCTGAGGATGGGCAGACTGATCTCCAACTACTCGAACACTCTTTAATCACTGATTTAGCAATTACAGACGCGGATTTACAACTTAATCCACAGAATCCCCAATCTGGAGAATCTGCTAATGCCATGGTTAATGTTCATAATGCCGGAGATTTTTCGGTCGGCAATTTCAATGTCAAAATCTATGCCGGTAATCCTTCGTCGGGCGGTGTCCTACTCGGTAATACGAGAGTCAATACGCTAATGTTGGCTGGAGAGACGCGAACCGCCATCGTGCCATTCACCTATCCGCAAACTATTAGCAATATTACTGCTGTCGTTGATGCCGACAACGAAATCAACGAGTTTTCGGAAGCTAACAATCAAGCTACGGTTTATTTTGAAAATACGCCGCCAATTGCAATTGCAACCGCAAACGTAACGAGCGGTAATGCGCCGTTGACCGTTAATCTCAACGCCTCTTCAAGCTACGATATTGACGGCGACGCACTTTCATTCGCTTGGTCATTTGCCGACGGTAGTCCAAGTGCGACAGGCGCAACCGTTTCACACACATTTGAGCAAACTGGACTTTACCCCGTTACGGTTTCTATAACGGATGCCAGAGGTGCAATCAGTACGGCAACTGTTAATGTTAGTGTCAATTGCAACACCTTGACGATTACTCCTTTGACCTTACAGAACGGCGCGACCGCTCGTGCATATTCACAAAATTTGGTCGCAAATGGTGGAACTGCTCCTTATTTATTCGTAGTTACATCTGGAGCGTTACCTGCGGGTTTAACTCTTGCCACAAATGGCTTATTAAGCGGCATACCAATCGAAGCAGGAACTTTCAATTTCACCGTTACGGCAACCTACGCAAACGGGTGTCCTGGAACTCACGATTACACATTGGTAATTAATCAATCACAACTGAAGTATTTTGATTTTGACGGTGATGGCAAAGCGGATATTTCCGTTTATCGTCCATCGGATACTGTGTGGTATCTGCTCAATTCGCAAGCGGGATTTACTGCCTCGCAGTTCGGCATTTCAACTGACCGCATCGTTCCTGCCGATTATGATGGCGACGGCAGAACTGATATTGCGGTTTATCGGAATGGAATTTGGTATCTGCTTCGCTCGACTGCCGGCTTTACAGCTATTCAATTTGGGATTACTGAAGACAAGCCGATGCCAGCCGATTTTGACGGCGACGGCAAGGCTGAAATTGCGGTTTTTCGCCCATCAAATGGCACTTGGTATATTCTCAATTTAGTCAACAGTCAATTCACCGCTTTTCAGTTTGGCATCAGCGAAGATAAACCCGTCGTCGGTGATTATGACGGCGACGGACGGGCTGATTATGCCGTTTTCCGACCGTCCAATGGTGTTTGGTGTTATCAACAAAGTTCGGCGGGATTCGGTGCAATTCAGTTTGGAATTACCACTGACAAACCGGTTCCAGCCGATTATGATGGGGATGGAAAAATGGATGTGGCGGTTTATCGTCCAGCAAACGGAGTTTGGTATTACCAGCGAAGTCGGGATGGATTTGGCGCGATACAGTTTGGAATAGATACGGACAAGCCAAGTCCGGCGGATTATGACGGAGATGGAAAAGCAGATGTGGCAGTTTATCGTCCGTCAAATGGAGTTTGGTATCTACAACGAAGCACATTGGGCTTTACGGGAATTCAATTCGGAATAGCAGAGGACAAACCGATTCCGAATGCCTTTGTGCCGTAAAATCTATTTCACATTCTCAAATAAAAACACAGAAGCTAGAAACGGTTTCTGTGTTTTTATTTAAATTCATCATTTTGTCTCTACCACCAATTGCCAAATACTTTGCAAAATACTTGGTCTGCGTTATGCTTTGGAATAAGTAAAATAATTCAAGGAATTTACAAAGCGGGATGATAGACTTTGATTCGGAGATTTGTACAAATTTTGAGCGCGCAAGTTCGCGTGAGTGGTTGGAAACGAACGGCATCGGCGGGTTTGCTTCGGCGACGATTTCGGGGGCGAATACGCGGCGGTATCACGGGATTTTGACTGCTGCGGTGAAGCCTCCGTTGGGGCGCATAACGATGCTTTCAAAGTTTGAAGAAACGCTTATTGTTGACGGTGAAAGGTTTGAACTTTCGGCAAACAAGTATCAAGGTGTGATTTATCCGAACGGTTATCAATACTTAAAAAACTTTCGGCTTGCGCCTTTTCCGGTTTGGACTTTTGAGATAAACGGGATCGAAATAGAAAAATCGATTTTTATGGTTTATGGGAGCAACACGAGCGTTGTTCAATATAAGTCCAAAGTCCAAAGTCCAAAGTCCAAAGTCGAATTGGAGTTAAAGCCTCTACTTTCTTTTTGTGATTATCACAGTCTGCAACACGAGAACGCGGATTTTGATTTGAATTATGAACTTTCGGAAAATCTCGTAACTGTTAAACCTTACACGAAAATGCCTTCACTTTTTTTTAATCATAATGCCGAAGCGGTTGAAAATACGGGCGTTTGGTATCGAAATTTTGAATATGCCATCGAAAAAGAGCGCGGCTTTGATTTTTTGGAAGATTTGTTTAAGCCGTTTAGTTTGAAATTCGATTTGAATAACGCGGCAATCGTTATTGTTTCGACTGAACCGCAAAGCATTTCCGATAGCTCGAAATTTGAGAAGAGTGAAATTCAGCGGCGCGAAGCGTTAATAGAAACCGCTGATGCAAAAGACGATTTTACCGAACAACTCGTGCTTGCGGCTGACCAATTTATCGTTTCGCGCGGCGCGGGCAAGACCGTCATTGCCGGTTATCATTGGTTTTCCGATTGGGGACGCGACACTATGATTGCGCTTAACGGATTGAACTTGGCAACTAATCGCGTCGAAATTGCCAAAAGTATTTTACTGGAATTTTCCGAGCATATTTCCGAGGGAATGTTGCCGAATCGTTTTCCCGACGCAGGCGACGAAGCCGAATACAACACGGTTGATGCAACGCTTTGGTATGTTGAAGCGGTTCGCGCTTACGCCGAAAAAACGAATGACTATGATTTCGTGTTTGAAAAACTGTATGAAAAACTTGTCAATGTCATACTTTGGCACGTTCACGGAACGCGTTATCGAATTCATCTCGACTCCGACGGACTTCTTTACGCGGGCGAAAAAGATGTGCAGTTAACGTGGATGGACGCGAAAATCGGCGATTGGGTGGTAACGCCGCGCACGGGCAAAGCCGTCGAGATTCAGGCACTTTGGTATAATGCGCTCTGTATTATGGCGGATTTTGCAGACAGATTCGGTGATAAAAAGGATAAAGAAAAATATCTGGAAATAGCGAAAACGGCGAAAAAAAGTTTTAATAAAATCTTTTGGAACGCCGAAGAAGAATGTTTATACGACGTGATCGACGGCGAGGAAAAAGACGCTTCGGTCAGACCGAATCAGATCTTTGCCGTCAGTTTACCGAATACGATGGTGAGCATCGGAAAAGCGCAAAAAATAGTGAAAAAGGTTGAAGCGGAACTCTTAACGCCGGTCGGGTTGCGTTCGCTTTCGCCTAACGATTCACGCTATTGTCCGATCTATATCGGCAGTCCTTTGAAACGCGATTCCGCCTATCATCAAGGCACAGTTTGGGCTTGGCTGATCGGTGCTTATATTGACGCTTTTCGCAAGCTCAATCCAAACGGTCGCAAAACCGAAGAGCGTGTCGATGAAATTTTAGAAGGTTTTAAGGATCATCTGAGCAAAGCCGGACTCGGACAAATTTCCGAAATTTTCGATGCCGACGCGCCTCATATTCCACGCGGCTGTATCGCGCAAGCGTGGAGCATCGCGGAAGTTTTGCGGGTTTCCACTTCCGCGTAGAGTGTTTTGTTAATGTAAAAAAAGTGCTTCTCCGCTCAATTGCTTTTAGGTTTCTTTTTTGCTATGAATAGCTCTAATCGTATATCGATTTAAAAATGATGAAGCAACAATAAACTTATCATCAATTCGTCACTGAAATAGGTGTCTGAGATGCGTTAATCAAAGGTCACGCATCGGGATAAAGTCATCTGAAAATAAACAGACTAAGCCTTTGGAGAGTTTTTCTGAAATAGGAGATATGAAAACTGTTATTTTAGCGGGTGGATTAGGAACAAGGCTCGCCGAAGAAACCGAAGTGCGCCCGAAACCGATGATCGAGATCGGCGGTTATCCGATTATCTGGCATATTATGAAAATCTATGCCTCACAAGGTTTTAAGGATTTCTTTCTTGCTCTCGGTTACAAAGGCGAAATTATCAAACGCTATTTTCTCGATTATCACAGCTTGCACGGCGATATGACGATAAATATGTCGGACGGGAAGGCGGAGATTTCTCAAACCGAATTTCTTGAAGATTGGACGCTAAATCTGATTGACACCGGGCAGCAGTCAATGACCGGCGGACGCATCAAACGGCTTGAACCGTATCTCAAAGACGAAACTTTTATGGTTAGTTACGGTGACGGCGTTGCCGATGTCAATGTCCGCGAATTGGTCGAGTTTCATCGCTCACACGGGAAATTGGCAACCGTAACCGCCGTGCGTCCACCGGCGAGATTCGGCGAACTCCTTATAAATGAAGATTTGACAACGCAGTTTAGCGAAAAACCGCAAACACACGAAGGTTGGATAAACGGCGGTTTCTTGGTTTTCGAGCCCGCCGTCCTGGATTATTTGTCCGACGATAATTCTATTTTGGAGAATGATGCGCTGGAACGTATGGCGAATGAAGGAGAATTAGTTGCCTATCGGCATTACGGGTTTTGGCAATGTATGGACACTTTGCGCGATAAACGGCAATTGGAAAAGGCTTGGGAGAGCGAAAATCCGCCATGGAAAATCTGGAAATGAAGCGTAGCAACAAAGATTTTTGGCGGGATCGTTCGGTTTTTGTGACAGGCGCAACCGGACTTGTCGGCAGTTGGCTGGTTCGGCAACTTTTGGAAGTCGAAGCCGATGTTGTTTGTTTGGTGCGCGATTGGATTCCGAACAGCGAACTTGTCCGCGCAAATTTGATCGATAAGGTAAAAGTCGTGCGCGGCGACGTGTGTGAGCAGGAAACGCTTGAACGTGCACTCGGCGAATACGAAATCGATACGGTATTTCACCTGGCGGCGCAAACGATAGTCGGCATTGCCAACTACAATCCGGTTTCTACTTTTGAAACGAATATTCAAGGAACTTGGAGTTTGCTCGAAGCCTGCCGCCGAAGTCCGTTGGTTAAACAAATCGTTGTCGCGTCGTCCGACAAAGCCTACGGAGATCAGGAGATTTTGCCGTATAACGAAAACACGCCTTTGCAGGGAACGAATCCTTACGATGTTAGCAAATCGTGCGGCGATCTGATCGCGCATACTTATGCGAAAACTTATAATTTACCGGTCGGCATTACCCGTTGCGGCAATTTTTACGGCGGCGGAGATTTGAATTGGAATCGCATTGTGCCGGGAACGATTCGTTCCGTTTTGCGCGGGAATCGTCCGGTTATTCGCTCCGACGGCACATTTGTCCGCGATTATTTTTATGTCGAAGACGGCGCGGCGGCTTATCTGTTGTTGGCGGAAAAACTGGCGGAAAATCGCGCATTGATTGGTGAGGCATTTAATTTTTCCAACGAAATTCAGGTTACGGTTTTGGAATTGACCAATAAAATTTTAGAGTTGATGAATTCAAATCTCGAACCCAAAGTTTTGAATCAGGCAAACAACGAGATTTTGCATCAATATCTTTCCGCCGAAAAGGGGCGAACTGTGCTCGGTTGGTCGCCGAATTTTACTTTGGACGAAGGCTTAAAGAAAACGATTGCGTGGTATCAGGATTTTTTCGGTGGAAATCAAACCGCTTAAATTAAAAGGAACTTTTCAGTTAAACCTTAAACGCAACGGTGATTTGCGCGGTTATTTTATGCGTCTTTACGACCGTGAACTTTTCGCTCAGAACGATTTGCCAACGATTTGGGCACAGGAAAGCGTTTCTTTTAATCAGGCAAAAAACACGATTCGCGGACTTCATTTTCAAATGCCGCCGTTGGTCGAAGCAAAAATCGTTCGTGTCGTGCAAGGCGCGATTTGGGATGTTTTTGTTGATTTACGGAAAGATTCGGAAACTTACGGCAAATGGGACGCACTCGAACTTACTGCCGAAAACGACACGGCGGTTTATCTTCCGAAAGGTTTCGCACACGGTTTTCGCACGTTGGCGGAAAATTCAAAGATAGAATATAAAATTGACGTGCCGTATAGTGCCGATTTAGCCAGCGGAATTCGTTGGAACGATAAAACTTTGAGCATTGATTGGAAAGTAGAAAATCCGACGACTTCGGCGCGTGATGCCGAACTTCAATTTTTCGATTCTTTCGATTCACCGTTTATGTCGGAACCGCCTGCGTAAGCGGGCGGGTTTCACCGTTTCACCGTTTATGTCAGAAACGGGCGGGTTTGCCGCGCTGATTATTGTTTATCTGGAAAAAACTATTACTGACGATTAACCCGCCCGCTTACGCAGGCGGTTCTGACAAGATGAATTGCAGATTTTGTAAAAACCCGTTAAGCCGCGAGTTTATTGATTTGGTGAATAGTCCGCCGTCGAATTCGTATCTGACGGCGGAACAACTCGATGAACCCGAAGTTTTTTATCCGCTTCGGGTTTTCGTCTGTGAAAAATGCCTGCTCGTGCAGATTGATGAATATAAAAAAGCGGATGAGATTTTCGACCGAAATTACGCTTATTTTTCTTCGTTTTCCAAGTCCTGGCTGGAACATTCTCAAAAATATGTCGAGATGATGTGTGAGCGTTTCGGTTTTGACGAAAACTCGTTCATTGCCGAAATTGCTTCCAACGACGGCTATCTTTTGCAGTATTTTCATCAAAGAGAAATTCCTGTTTTGGGCATTGAGCCGAGTTTAAATACGGCAAATGCGGCTCGTGAAAAAGGCATTGAAACTTGGACGGAGTTTTTCGGGACGGACTTAGCGAATAAATTAGTCGAGAAAAATCGCCAAGCCGATTTGCTGTTAGGCAACAATGTTTTGGCGCACGTTCCGAATATCAATGATTTTGTAGCAGGTTTGAAAATCGCACTCAAGCCCGGCGGCGTGGTAACGATGGAGTTTCCGCATTTGCTTCAACTTGTCGAAAATAGTCAGTTCGATACGATTTATCACGAACATTTTTCGTATTTTTCGTTTCACACGGTCAATCAAATTTTCGCGGCGCACGGTTTAGAGATTTTCGATGTCGAAGAATTGACGACACACGGCGGTTCACTTCGCGTCTTTGCCAAACATAGTGAAAATGAAACTCATAAATTAACTGAGAATGTCGAAAACCTGCTTGCCAAAGAAAAAGATTTCGGCTTGCTTGAATTAAATTATTACGCTGATTTCCAGCCGAAAGCCGACAAAATCAAGTATGATCTGCTGGCTTTTTTGGTCGAACAAAAAAGAAACGGCAAGAAGGTTGCGGCTTACGGTGCAGCAGCAAAAGGCAATACATTACTTAATTATTGCGGGGTCAAAAAAGATTTGATCGCATTTGTCGCAGATGTTTCTCCGCACAAACAGGGCTTATATTTGCCGGCAAGTCATATTCCGGTTGTTGATGAAAGTTTTATCAGGCGCGAAATGCCCGATTATGTTCTGATTTTGCCGTGGAATCTCAAAGAAGAAATTGTCGCGGGATTAGGATATATTGGAGAGTGGAACGGTAAATTTGTCGTCGCCGTTTCTGAATTGAAGATTTATTAAGCAGAAGCCTGTTGCTTACTCAAGGGCGCAGGCACAGGCTTCTGCCATCAATTTATGTCGAATCATAATTGCCCCGTTTGCGGCGAATCTGACAATATTTCAACCGTATCGAGAACTAATCTCGTTACGATGCAAAACTACCTTTGCCGAAGCCTTGAAGAAGCGCAGGCGGCGAATACAGGCGATTTTGAACTTTACGCTTGCCGCAATTGCGGACTTGTTTATAATACGCTGTTCGATTCCAACCTTGTCAGTTACGACGAAAATTACGATGTTTATATTCCTTCCGCGATTTTTGCCGATTATTACAAAGAAATAGCTTCATTTCTATATGATAAATTTTCGCTGGAAAATGGACTTGTTATAGATATTGCCTGCGGAAAAGGAACATTTCTCGAAGTTTTATGCGGCTTATATCCGAATGTGCAGGGTTTGGGCATCGATCCGAGCTACGAATTCGACAGGTCGGAAAATGCCGCGCCCAATCTGAAATTTATCAAAGATTTTTTCAAAGCCGAACATATTACGCAACAACCTTCGCTGATCTTGTGCCGTCACGCCTTTGAGCAGATTGAACAGCCGCTTGCTTTTTTACGGTCTATTCAGAGCGCGGTTAGCAATTTCAACGAAGTTCCTTTTTTTATCGAAGTTGCCGATCTGGAATGGATTATTGTGAATAATGCGTTTTGGGATTTGTGTTATGAGCGGTGCAGTTATTGGACGGCGAATAGTTTGAAAAATACGCTCCGGTTGGCAGGTTTTCAGTGTGAAAACACCCGAAGCGCGTCCGGCGGTCAATATACGTGGGCGTTTGGTGCAATTACACAAGAAAATGATTTGATAAAGAAAATCAAGTCTATCGGCGAAAGGTTGATAACTTATGCTCTAACCGAAAAAGACCTGATCGTCGGGATGAAAAATAAATTACGAGATTTAAAAGCCGAAGATAATCTGCTGGCAGTTTGGGGAATGGCAACCAAAGGAGTTGTTTTTTGCAACCTGATAGATGCCGAAAGACAATTATTCGACTATTGCATCGATATTAGCGCAAAGAAAGCGAAAAGATTCGTTGCCCATACCGGGCATCAGATAAACGCACCCGAAATTTTACGACAAACCGATTCGGAAAAACTCGTGATAGTTGTGATGAATCCGAATTACTTGACGGAAATAGCCGAAATTTGCAAACGGCTGGATTTAAATCCAAAATATATTGATGCCGGCGGAAATGATCTGATCGTTGAATGATTTTTTATGAAAAGCGTTTTATTAACCGGAGCAAGCGGTTATATCGGGCAATTTGCAATTCGCCGGTTGCTTGATAAAAATTATATTGTTCACGCCGTAACGTCAAAATCATTCAATGTCGAAAAAACTGAAAATCTAATCTGGCACCGGACAAATTTGCTCGATGCCGACGAAACTAAAAGTTTAGTTGAAAAAGTTTGTCCGACACATCTTTTACATTTTGCTTGGCACATCGAACACGGCAGATTTTGGAATGCAATCGAGAATTTAGATTGGCTGCAAGCCGGTTTGCATTTAGCAAAATGTTTTGTAAAAAACGGCGGTAAAAGACTTGTAATTGCCGGAAGTTGTGCCGAATATGATTGGACAAAGCCAAGTCCGTTTGTCGAATATATTACGCCGTTCAATCCGCAAACTCTTTATGGAGCTTGCAAAAGTTCGCTCAGTTCAACTTTGGAAAGATTTGCCGAAGTTTGTAATATAAGTTTTGCTGCGGGTAAGATTTTTCTTCCGTTCGGTGCAAATAATCTGGAAACCCGATTGATTCCGTCCGTTGTTAACGCGTTGCTTAAAGATGAACTTGCGAAGACTACGCACGGAAATCAGATTCGGGATTTTTTGTTTGTTGAAGAAATTGCCCAAGCGTTCGCTGCACTGCTTGAAAGCGATGTGTGCGGCGCGGTCAATATTGCTTCCGGTAAAGGCGTAAAGATAAAAGAAATCGTCGAAGAAATCGGTCGTATTATGGGTAAATCCGAACTTTTGAGGATCGGAGCATTATCCGCGCCGGCAAATGAACCGGCGGAAATTGTCGCCGATATTACCAGATTGCGCGAAGAAGTTGGATGGAAAAGCGACTCTGATTTTAAGAAAAGATTGGAAGAAACCGTAGATTTTTGGAGAGAACGCCATAAAAAACACGCTTTTGGCGGATAAATTATGATTCCTGTATTTAAACCCCTGATCGAAAAAGAAGAATTTGATGCCAGCCGCGAGGCTTTAGAACTCGGTTGGCTTGGTATGGGAAGTTATGTTGATGAATTTGAAAAAGGTGTCAAACAATATTTGCAAGCCGATGACCGCTATTTGGTAGCAGTCAGCACCGGACACGCGGCACTTCATCTTGGTTTGATGGTTGCCGGAGTCGGCGCGGGCGATGAAGTTATCACACCATCTTTTAACAATGTAACCGATTTTCAAGCAATTCTCGCCGTCGGTGCAAAACCCGTTTTTTGCGACATTGATGAAGATACATTGTGCCTTGATCTCGACCAAGCCGAACAGTTGATTTCGCCAAATACCAAAGCGATCATCGTGATGGATTACGATTGTGTTGTCTGCGACCACGACCGCATTGCCGAAATCGCTCAAAGATATAATTTGCGCGTCATACACGATGCGGCGCACTCTTTCGGTTCGACCTATAACGACAAGATGATCGGCAGTTTTTCCGATATTTGTATGTTCAGTTTTGATCCTGTAAAGACAATTACCTGTATCGACGGCGGAATGTTGATTGTCAAAACGCCGGAAGAATTGCAGCGGCTTCAGGAAATGCGGCTGGTCGGAATGGGACAACCGGCAGAGATAATGTATCAGAACAAACGGGCGTGGACTTATGATGTGAATTATCTCGGCTATCGCTACCATTTGGCGAATCTGCACGCCGCAATCGGATTGGCACAACTCGCAAAAATGGATGAAATTTCGGCAACGCGCCGGCAAGCCTGCCGTTTTTACAACGAGCATTTATCCGAAATTGCCGAAGTTATCGTCCCGAAAACCGATTTTTCAAATGTAACGCCTTTTCTCTACTATATTCGCGTTCCCGAATCAAAACGCGACGATCTGAAGACATTCTTACTGGAAAACGGCGTGGACACCGGCATCCATTGGCAACCCGGACATTGGATGAGTTTATTCAAAGATTCCCGAAGCGGTGATCTCTCCGTAACCGACCGCGTGGCAAAAGAAATATTATCCTTACCGCTTCATTCTAAAATGCCGCAAGATGTTTTAGGTGAAGTAATTTGTCAAATCAAAAACTTTTTTGCAAATTGAAGGCTAAAGTGTTTAAAAATTTTACTTAATAGCGTATTATATCATCATAAATAATCATTATTTTTTTTCCCTTCGACCCAAGATAATGGATGAAATAGAAGAGTTTAAGAAAGAAGTGCGCTCACGAATTGAAAGTTACGCAACGGATGCTGATTTTAAAGATTTGGCAATTGAGTGGATGACGCAAAGCGTTCTCAAGAAATACGTTTATAACTTCAAATGGTTGGGCAGACCGATTATTCAAATGCCGCAGGATATTATCGGTTTGCAGGAAATTATCTGGGAAGTAAAGCCTGATTTGATAATAGAAACCGGAATTGCTCACGGCGGTTCATTGATTTTTTCGGCTTCGATACTCGAACTTCTCGGCAACAATGGTAAAGTTTTGGGCATCGATATTGATATTCGTCAGCATAATCGTCAGGAAATAGAGCAGCATTCGTTATTTAAAAGAATCGAAATGATTCAAGGTTCTTCCATAAGCGATGAAACGGCACGGGAGGTTTATAAAATTGCGGCGAATTATTCAAATATAATGGTCGTTTTGGACTCGAATCATACCCACGCTCATGTCAAAAAAGAGTTGGAACTATATGCTTCTTTGGTTGGCATCGGCAGTTATTTAGTGGTTTTAGACACGTTCATTGAAGATTTACCGGCGGACGCATTTCCCAATCGCCCGTGGAGTGTCGGCGACAATTCGAAAACGGCGGTTGTCGAGTTTCTCAAAGATAATAATAATTTTGAAATTGATAAAAATATCGAGAACAAATTGATCGTAACATCTGCACCAAGCGGATTTTTAAAAAGAATTAGATAAATTTTTAAATAATTCCGCCTAAATTTAGGAAATTTATATGCCTCTGAATTATACAAATTTGTTAGTCGTAATACCGACCAGAAATCGTGCCGACTTTGCCATAAACGCGATAAATTCGGTATTAGGGCAAGAAAATTGTGAACTGGAAGTCATTGTTTCCGATAATTCGACCGATGCTGCGGATGTTTTGAAATTATCAAATTACTGCCGCCGGCTTGCCGATAAAAGACTACGCTATATTCGTCCCTCAAACCCGTTGACAATGACACAACATTGGGATTGGGCAATGCGGCAGGCTCTTCAAATTTCACAAGCCAATCACATAGCCTATCTAACCGACCGAACATTATTTGCAAAAAATTGTCTGCAAAATCTGCAAAGTATTTTGACAAAATATCCTGCAAAGATAGTTTCATATTCCTTTGATTCGATAGATGACAGCGTATTTCCTATTTCCGTATCTCAAATAACATATTCGGGAAAATTGTTTGAAATAGAATCCGCGAGTATTTTGAAAATCTATGCGGAAATGGAACGCATTCACGCATTGCCGAAAATGCTTAACAGCGTTGTTCCACGAGAACTTGCCGCAACCATATTAGAAAAATACGGAGACTGTTTTTTTTCTATGTCGCCGGATTATAATTTTGCTTTCCGATGCTTGGATTTAGAAGACTCCATCTTATTTTATGATCGCCCGCTATTCATCAGCTATGGTAATGACAGGAGCAACGGCTGGAACGTGCTAAGGGGAAATTTCCAAAAAGATGCTTTGGATTTTATCAATAATCTGAACACTACCGAAGTTTGCTTCGATAGCCCGATTAAAGATATGTGGGTTTTGCCGAATCCGATTATCCACGAATACTGCTATGCTAAACGACAGGACGTTTTACATAAATTTCCTGAAATAAATCGAACTAAATATCTGGTGTCACTGGTAGAAAATGTGGCTCTATATGAAAACGAAGAGATGAGAGCAAAAATGATGGAAATATTGCACTCCCATTTAGGATTTAATTTGCCGAAATATCGCGCTCAAGCGTTACTTGAAAGAAAATTTAAAGGATTGAAAGTCCGCTTGCACAATTTTATCAACGCGCAGTTTCCTTATTTGCTGATAAATAAATTTGAAAATGTCGAAGAAGCAATTAAATATGCCGCCGAGTCTCCTCGAAAACCGATAGCCGACAATAAATTTATGCAAGAAAGAACAGGCACGAACCCTTCCCAAAAAGGTCCGGTACTGGTTTTGGAAGATTTTTCCGAACTAACGGTTTCTCTAACCACACCTGGTTTATCGTCCGGCGATAACAAATTAAAAAGTTCCCAATTCTCCGGCTAATCACTCTGCTAACTAAAGTAAGCATTGCTCCGACACTTTGTTTGGGCTAACATTAAAATAATAATCTATGTCCAACAAATCTTCGTTAAAGTCGAATGTTATCGCTAATTTTTCGGGACAAATATGGATAACGATGATTGGCATTCTCGTCGTTCCGATTTATCTGCGCTATCTCGGTGTCGAACTTTACGGTGTTATCGGCGTTTTTTGGACTTTGCAAAACCTGCTGACATTTTTAGATATTGGTTTGGCACAAACACTAAACCGGGAAATAGCCCATCTGTCCGCGCTTCCCGAAAAATCTCAAGAAATGCGCGATTTGACGCGCACGCTGGAAATTCCGCATTGGATATTGTCAATCTTTCTCGGTCTTTTAACCTTTTTGCTTTCGCCGATTATCGCCGAATATTGGGTGAACTCGGCAACTATTCCGATTGAAACCATTACTTATTCTTTTCGTCTGATGAGCATCGCCTTTGCTTTTCAGTGGGCAAGCAGTCTCTATCTAGGTGGTTTTTTAGGGTTGCAAAAACAGGTAACGTATAATGTTATCAATGTTTTTTGTCAAACCGTGCGGTCGGTCGGTTCGGTTGTGGTATTAGTATTCTTTTCGCCGACGATCCAAGCTTTTTTGCTTTGGCAAGCTGTTTGGGCTGGTATTACGACCTTGATTTTTGCCGTTGCGCTTTGGCGTAATATGCCCGCAAGTTCCGTCGTTTCTAAGTTCCGGTTTGATCTTTTGCGCGGAATTTGGCGTTTTGCTGCGGGAATGACAGGAAATAACATTGCGTGGCTGATACTCAATCAGTTGGATAAAGTTATTCTCAGTAAGTTGCTGACCTTAGAAATGTTCGGTTATTATTCGCTGGCAAATTTGTTAACATCAACCGGACTGATGACGATCTGCATTTCGATCAGTCGGGCTTATTATCCGAAATTTTCGCAACTTGCCGCACTTGGTGACAAAGAAAATTTGACTAAACTTTATCATAACAGTTGTCAGGTAATGTCTTTTTTTCTAATTCCGGTAAGTATTGTATTAGCTTTTTTTTCATACCCGGTTTTGCTGTTATGGACGCATCATGCTGACGTTGCCCAAAACGCTTATCTGCTTTTATCGCTGCAGGCGGTTGGTTACGGTTTATACGGGTTGACATTTTTGCCGACCTATATTCAATGGGCGGACGGTTTGACAAGAGTTTCTTTTTGGCAAAATGTCGGTGCGATTGTCCTGCTTATTCCGTTTATGATATTTGCGACCTTGACCTACGGCGCAGTTGGCGGACCGGTAAGCTGGCTGATTATGAACGTGCTTTTTGTTTTGGTCGGAATGCCGATTATGCACCGTTTTATCTTGCCGGGAGAACTAAAAAAATGGTATCTGGAAGATGTCGGATTTCCCGCCTTGAGCATCACATTGGCGGTCGGCGTGTGGTGGTATTTTTACCCTGCCGATCTGTCTCCGGTGATGAATTTCATATTCATATTTTCGGTATCTGCATTTGCGATGCTCGTATCGCTGCTTACAACGCCATTTCCGAGAAGTTGGGTTATTCAATTTGTTTCAGCAAAATACAGACAATTATTTGCTGAAAAAATTGGAGAAAACAGTTAAGTTATGAAAAATACCGCTAAAAAGATTTTGTCGCACGATTTTTTTCTTCCTGTTGTCGGAAGTAAAAGATTTATATTTCTCTATCACGATATTGCCGAGGAAACTGAAAAACATTATTCCGATTATTATTATTCGACGACACCCGAAAGTTTTAAACGGCAAATCGCTTTTCTCGCCCGCAAATTTGAACTTATTCCGCTCGATGCGTTGGTTACGGATGACGGTTTGAGTCGCAAAAAGCATTATGCAAGTATCGTTTTCGACGATGGTTTTCTGTCGGTTGCCGAAAGAGCCAAAAAAATTCTCGACGTAGAGCAAATTCCGTTTGCGCTTTTTGTAAATAAATCGGCGATGTTGTTCGATCAATTATGGCTTTCAAATTTAATTATTCATAAAAACGACCAAAATTATCTGCAAAAACTCTTTCAATCACTGACCGATAAATCCGTAACCTACGAGGAGTTTATGGTCAACCCGATCAAAGCCGTCAATGAGCATATAACTTACGATGAAAGTTTCAGAGAAACTTATCTTCATCCTGACGCTGCGAAGGAAAAGCGTGTTTACCTAAATACCGAAGAAGTTCGCCAACTTCACAATGACGGGATTTTGATCGGCAGCCACTCGACCGATCATTACCGGATGGGCAACTGCACGGATGCAGAACTTTTGACGCAAATCGTTGAAAATTTAGATTTCTTAAAAGATTTACTAAATATGGAGATTGATCATTTCTCTCTTCCGTTTGGAAAAAAAGAGCATTATGATAAAAAAGTAATTGAACAAATTTTTGCCAATGGACATAAGTTTGTTTATTCGACAAATATCGTTTCATTTGAAGCGGACAAAATATCCAAGCCGGAATTCTTGTTTCCGCGTCTCGGCATTCTCAATCAAACGCCGGAAGAATTAATGTTCAATATAAACCGGACGTTTGTTAGAAAATACGACCAATAAAACCGGCGGAAAAAAGATTAGTATGGAAAGAAAACATTTCGAATTTAAATTGGTTAATTATGACAACCTTAATGAAATGGCGGAAATGTTTAGCCTTTGTTTCAACCTGATGCCGCCGAAAAACTATTTTAAATGGAAGTTTCTTAATAATCCGGCGGGTAAAGCAATCGGTTTTGTCGCGTATCACGAAGGCAAAGTTGCCGGATTTTACGGTGTTATTCCCGAAGAATTTATAGTCAACGGTGAAAAAACAATCGTTTATCAATCGATGGACACGATGACGCATCCTGATTTTCAGCGGCAAGGTTTATTTACCGACTTGGCAAGAAAGACCTACGAACATCTGATTGAAACCGACGGGGAAGTTTTCATCATCGGATTTCCGGGTTTGTCGTCGCATCCGGGTTTTGTCAAAAAACTCGATTGGAAAGACATCGATATAATCGACTACGTTTTTCTGCATCGTAAGGCTTTTAAGTTCAAAACTTTTTTCAATAAATCCGCCAAGGTGTCGTTTGAAAAGATCGAAAAATTCGATAATAGTTTCAAATCATATTTTGAGAATAAACATTACGAAGCAGGCAAGATTTTGCATCGGCTTGACGCGGAATTTTTGAATTGGCGACTGGCGGATAATCCTTTATTTACATACGAGCTTGTAAAATTGAGCGAAGGAAATGAGGTGATCGGGTTTTTAGTGTATAAATCGGACGAAAAAAAAAGATGTTTTATTCATCACATCGAGTTTGCCGAAGACCAATTATACAAACAACATTTCAACGCGGTTTGCAAATATTTGTTTGATGAAGGCAAAAGTAATTTTATCTTTACATTTGAGCCGACAAAGCCGGTTTTGGCGGAGATTTGCCAAAAAATCTGGTTTGTCAAAAATCCGTTTAACAAAGGACCTTTTTCTTTCAAACCGCCATTTATCGGTTTCTCTAACCGGAAAAAAATCAAAAACGTAGATTTTTTTCAAAAAGAAAGCTACCACATTCAGCCGTTATTGCGCGATTACTAATGAGGCACGGATTCTCTCAAGCTATGAAAAATTATCGAATACCTTTAGTTCTGTCATTGACAGGTTTAATTGTCAGATTGCTCTATTACTTTTTGTTTGCCAAAGATGAAGTTATCGGCAAAGATGCGTCAACCTACGTCAGACTTGCGCGGCATCTCGCCGAAGGTGATTTTGCGGCTGGTTTCGATACTTTCTGGACTCCGTTTTACCCGTTGTTAGTGGCAAGTGTCGAACTTTTTACCAATTCGCTGATGCTGCCGACGGTAATCATTTCCACTATTACGGGAACTTTGGCAGTTACGGCGACTTACTTTTTAGTTAATCAATCTTACGGCAAGCGCGAAGCCGTAATCGCCGCTGTCATTGCGATTTTTTATCCGCATCTGTTGACGGCAACTTTTGCCTACGGGACGGAAAATATTTATTTGCTGCTTCTCATTTTCGCGCTCATTACGGGTTGGAACGGTTTGACGAAAAAGCCATTGATAAATTTTTTCGTTACCGGATTGTTGCTCGGATGTGCCTATCTGACTCGTCCTGAAGCATTTGGCTATTTATTATTTTTTGCGCCCGTTATTTTTCTCAAAAACTTTAAAGAGCAAGGTTTGTTTGCACGCAATTCATTAAAAAGCGTTGCGGTTCTATTGCTTGGCTTCGCACTGTTAGCTGCGCCTTACATCATTTATATTCACAATGTGACCGGCACTTGGAGCATCAGCCCGAAATTCAAAGCACATATTGGCGGCACAAATTTTTCCGACACCCAATTTGATAAAAATTTCAATCCGGTTCCGAAATCCCAACCACCGCCGTCAGGCAACGTAGTTAAACGCTTTATGAAAGGCGTTCTGTTCAATTTGCAATTTTCCCACAAGTCTTTTCCAACTCTCTTACCTCCGTTTCTGCTTATATTTATCGGCTTAGGGATATTTCGTTCGAACTGGAATGCCCAGCGTTTCAGACGCGAAGTTTACCTGTTATTTTTTTGTGTATTAACGGTTTTGGGTTATATCGTAACCATAATCGAGGTTCGGTATTTCTATGTTCTGCTGCCGATTTTATTTGGCTGGCTGGCTTGCGGCATAATTGAAATGGAAGATTGGTTGCGCGAATCGCTTCATCACACATCTTTCGGAAAATTTTTTGCTAATAAATACGTTTTTCCCGCCTTTTGTATAGCATTCATAGCGATTTATACTTTCCCGCAAAATAGTTTTATGCGTTCCGGCGACAGTGCTTGGCAGTTTTCACAATATGAAGAGAGAAATGCCGGACTTTGGTTAAAAGAAAATGCCAAGCCATCGCCGACGGTGATGTCAACCGATTTTCGTCCGGCGTTTTATGCCGAAGGCAAATTCGTTCCGCTTTATTCGGATAATATCAACGAAGTGTTAGCTGAAGCCGTCGAAAAGCAGGTTGATTTTTTGGTTATTGATGAAAGAAATATCAAAGAGATTCCAAAATTCGGCAATTTGTTGAATGAACCGCAGAATTCTCCGCAGCTCGAAGTCGTTTATCAAAAAACCGAACACGAAGGTTATAAAATCGTGATTTATCGCGTGAACAAAGTTAGTCGATAAGTGCGAAGAATTATTTTTTAGCTGACGGCGCATTGCTTAATTTTAGGGCAACATCAATCAAAAAAGGCGGAACCGTTAAAGTTTGACGACCTGCCGATACTTTGCCGGTGGCAAGAATGCGTCCCGTAGCCGGCTCGATCCATATTGCCGTGCCGGCAGATTGTGATTCTATCGTTATGCTTATGCTGTTTGTTTGGCTTTTATGATTTGTAAAAGCGTGAAGATAAGCGAAATAACCGGTTTTAGAACTGAGAGCAGAGGCTCGAACCAATGCCGGTTTATTGACTGCGATAACGGCGGTTTTCGCATCAACGGCAACTTCTTTTGTAAAACCGCTTAAAACTTTTGTAAAAGAACGCTCCTGTTTGCCTAAATAAATATTTGAAGCACCTTGAGTTTTCAGGTTTTTATCCCAACTGGTATTCCAAAAACACAAACCGACTTCGTTGAAAAACGCCGACCACGTTACCAGCCGCATCTGTAGTGCGCTTATTGAACTCCAATTTGCTGAATACAAGCCATATTCACCGATGATGATCGGTTTTCCCCATTTTTTTACCGGAGCAATATATTCAATAAAGTCCTGATCGAACGAAAATTCGCTGTCGTCTTTTTGATAAAGGTGCGGTGAAATTAATTCAATTGCCGGAATATCGTGCAAAGTCGGTGCATTTCTCGGATGAAAACTGACCGTAACGGGTCGTTTCTGCGGGTCAATTGATTTGACGTAATTGACACCCGAAGTTATTTCCGCATCCGTGCTGTTCGTTTCGTTTGACAATTCCCAAATAGCTACGTCTTTGCCGTATCGCAAAACACAACGGCGCACATAATCCAGAAAGTTGTTGTAGAAGTAATAATTAAAGAAACAAAACTGAATCTGAAAACCGTAACTTCGCGCTTTTGAAATATATTTGTCCATCAAAAGCCAATTCGCTTCGGAATCCAATTTAAAGGAACAGTTATCAACACTGACGCGCAATAAATTAAAACCGGCATCGGAATAAGCAGAAAAATAAGTATCGAGGTCAACAAAATTCAGCGTCTTTTCGCCATCAAAACCCATCAAAATCTCACCGTTTGCACCGCGCGGAAAAACACAATCTCCGAATCCGAGTGGATAAAACGGTTTGCCGTTACCATCAATAAAACGATATGGATTTTTAGGATTAAGACGGATAATGTTTGTTGCCTTCGGTTCTGTCACCATAGCAACCGCTGCATAATTTGACAGCAAAACCACACTTAATATCATAAAATACTGTATTAATTTCTGCATCGCTTAATTATTTTATCATTGGAAGATTTAATATGTTAATTTATAGTGCGGACATCCGAAATTTTCAAAATCTTGCGATAAAATTATTCTATGTTTTTGCCAATCCGCGAAATTCTGTGCAAACTTGTATAATAGAGGAAGTATGCAAAAGGTTTCAGTAATTATCCCTACCTACAATTACGCACATTTCATTGCCGAGGCGGTTGAGAGTGCATTAGCTCAGACCTTTCCTATATTTGAAATTATCGTGGTTGACGACGGTTCAACCGATAACACCGAAGAGATTATCAAAAAATTCGGTGATAGTGTAAAATACATCAAACAAAAAAATGGCGGCGTTGGTTTAGCGCGAAACACGGGCGTGAAAAATTCTACCGGTGATTTTCTTGCCTTTCTCGATGCTGATGATATTTGGTTGCCACAGAAAATAGAACGGCAACTTCAATTATTTCAAAGCGATGACGAAATCGGTTTAATTACAACGGCGATGCGCGAATTTTACTCCAGGGAAAAAACTTTGCAGATTTATGCCGAGGGAAAAAACGGTTGGTGTGCGGAAAATCTTTTATTGCTTGAGCCGGTAGCAGTTGGTCCGGGAAGCACTACTTTGGTAAAACGTGAAGTTTTTGAAAAAGTCGGCGGCTTTGACGAAACAAAAGAACTTCATCCATCGGAAGATTGGGAGTTTTGCTATCGGGTTGCCCGCGAATACAAATTAGCTTTTCTGCCTGAAGTTTTGGTCGAATATCGGAATCACGGCAATAATGGACATTTACAAATACCACGGTTTGAACGTGCGATGACTTTTGCGTTTGAGAAAATTTTCAGCAATAATGACATTGAAATCCAAAAACTAAAAAGATACTCTTATGGGAACTTGCATAAAATGTTAGCCGGGTCTTATTTTCTGAATCGAAATTACAGAAAATCTATCAAACATTCCTTTAAAAGTATGTGGCTAATGCCGACAAACCTCTTATACTTCTTTAACTTTCCGATTAGAAAATTTAGAAAAGATCGTGAAACTACGAGAATTATCAACGAATTTACGTTTTTAAAGGACGTGATGAAATCTAATTTACCCCCTATTTTAGGTAGGAAAATTATGAAGGTTTCGGTAATTATTCCGACGTATAATTACGCACATTTTATTGCCGAAGCGGTTGAGAGCGTGTTGGCACAAACTTACCCGATATTTGAGATTATCGTGGTTGACGACGGCTCAACCGATAATACCGAAGAAGTTATCAAACAATTTGGCGATAGTGTTAAATATATCAAACAAAAAAATGGCGGCGTTTGCGCGGCGCGAAACATGGGCGTGAAAAATGCCGGTGGAGATTTTATTGCGTTTCTCGATGCCGATGATGATTGGCTGCCGGCGAAAATCGAAAAGCAAATTGCTAAATTTGGCGAAGATGAGAAAATAGGTTTAGTTCATTGCGGAATGCGCGAATTTGACACGGAAAGCGGAGAAACCGTGCGTCTTCACATCGAAGGCGAAGAAGGTTGGGTAGCCGATGATCTTTTACTTTTTGAGAAACCCGTCGTCATCGGTTGCGGCGGTTCGATTCTGGTCAGCCGCAAGGCTTTTGAAGAGGTCGGCGGATTTGACATTAACTTGAAAGTCGGCGAAGATTGGGATTTTTGTTACCGTCTGGCAAGAAAATTCAAGGTCGGATTTGTTCGTGAAATTTTGGTTCATTACCGGCATCACGGGGAAAATTCGCACCTGAATATAGAAGAAATGGAACGCTCGGTAAAACTTTTTCAAGAAAAGGCTTTTGCTACGAAAGACGAAAAAATTCTGAGTCTGCGCCGAAGAAGTTACGGGAATTTTTACAAAATTCTCGCCGGCTCATATTTTACCGACGGAAATTATCCGAGATTTATAAAATATTCGCTGAAAAGTTTGTGGATTATGCCGAAAAACATCAGTCATTTTCTGGCTTTTCCTCTTCGACGGCTAAAAAAGAGTTATGAAAACAAATCTGCTTGAGGTTTTAGGTTGCCCGAAATGTAAGGGCGATCTGAAGTTAGAAACTAAAGTAACGGAAAAATCCGGTAATATAACGGAGGGCAGTTTGCATTGCCCGAACTGTCAAAAAACATACCCGATAACCAACAGTATTCCGCGCTTTATCGAATTGGATAATTACGGTTCATCATTCGGTTATCAATGGAATTTATTTCGCAAAGAACAAATAGATTCTTTTAACGGAACGGGTTTGTCGGCAGAAAGATTTTGGTCGGAAACCGGCTGGAAGAAAGAGTCGCTGAAAGGCAAATGGATTTTGGATGCCGGTTGCGGTGCCGGACGCTTTCTCGATGTTTCTTCAACGAGTGAAGCGGAAGTAATCGGCGTTGACATCAGCAACGCGATTGATGCCGCACAGAAAAATTTGGAAGGCAAAGAAAATGTTCATTTCGTGCAGGCAAGCATTTATGAACTGCCGTTCAAGGAAGGAATTCTCGATGCTTGCTACTGCATCGGAGTCATTCAGCACACGCCCGATCCGGCGAAAACGATGGCTTGTTTGCCGAAAGTCGTCAAAGAAGGCGGACAAGTAGCCGTAACGATCTATGAAAAACGCAAATGGTTCACACGGCTTCACTCAAAATATCTGATTCGCCCGATTACGAACCGATTGCCGCAACCATTGTTGCTCAAACTGATAAAAGGCAGTATGCCGATACTTTTTCCCTTGACGAATGTATTATTTCGTCTGCCGGTTTTAGGCAAATATTTTGCTTTTGCAATTCCGGTTGCTAATTATGTCAATGAACCGCGTTTATCGAAGGAACAACGTCGGGCATGGGCGATTCTCGACACTTTCGATATGCTGGCACCGGCTTATGACCAACCGCAAACCGAATCGGAGGCACGAACCGCACTTTCGCAGACGGGAATGTCGGGGATCAAAAGATTGTCAAATCCAGGCTTAAATCTGATTGGAGAAAAACACTCGGCTAATTAAGCATTTTTGCTCTTGATGAATGAAATGCACACGCTCTATCTTTGTTATTTCGGCTTGCGCGAACCGCTGGTGCAAACGCAGGTTTTGCCGTATTTGCGGCAAATTCGTGACGGCGGCGTAAAAGTTTCGATCCTAACTTTTGAACCGAATGCGAAGGAAAAATGGACAGCCGAAGAAGTAAAAAGCGAGCGTAAAAAACTTGCCGCCGAAGGAATTGATTGGCACTTTTTGCCGTATCACAAACGCCCGACCGTTCCCGCCACGCTTTATGATCTTTTGTGCGGCACCTATTTTACCTGGAAATTTATCGGGCGCGAAAAGGTTGATGTTCTCCACGCCCGCGTTCAACTACCGACTCTAATCGGTGCCGTCGCCCGTAAATTCAGCCGTCAGAAACCCAAGCTTATTTTCGACATTCGCGGATTTTTTCCAGAAGAATATACCGACGGCGGACTTTGGAAGGAGAACGGCTTGCTTTATAAAATGGTCAAGCGAAACGAAAAATGGTTGTTGAAAGAAGCCGATGGTTTTGTCGTTTTGACGGAAAAAGCGCGAGAGATTTTGTTTCCTGAAAGCGCAGAAACCGGCTTTGATAAATTCGGAAGACCGGTCGAAGTCATTCCGTGTTGCGTCGATTTATCGCGTTTCAGCACGGCAAACCAAAATTCGCGCGACGAGATCCGAAAAAAATATAATCTTGAAAATCGTCAGGTAATTACCTATACGGGATCGCTCGGAAGTTGGTATTTAGCTAATGAAATGGCAGATTTGATGAAGGCGGCGCGAGAAAAAGATAATTCGACATTCGCTCTGATATTAACGCAGAGTGCGCCGGAACTTATGGCTGAAAGATTAAAGAGTAGAGGCTTTACGGACGCTGATTTTATCGTCAAAAAAGTTCCGCATCCCGAAATACCAAAATACTTGAGTGCGGCTGACATCGCGCTTTCGTTTATCAAACCGTGTTTTTCAAAACTTTCGTCGTCGCCGACCAAAATTGCCGAATATCTGGCAAGCGGACTTCCGATCATTACCAATCGCGGTGTCGGTGATGTTGCCGAACAAATCGAGATGGACAAAACCGGCGCGGTGGTTGAAGATTTCAGTCATTCAAGTTACTTTAAAGCCTTGTGTGAAATAGAAGACCTGCGAAAAACTTCGGATTTAGCGAAAAATTGTCTTCAAAGCGCACAAGCAAGATTTGATCTTGAAAAAACAGGCGGCACAAAATATCGTCGCCTATATAAAAAACTGATTCTAAATGTTTAAGATTAAATTGAATGTTGAATGTTAGTAAGCGAAACAATTTGAAGTAAATGCCGCAAAAATCACTATTTGAATTCAAGAAAATTTGCTGTCCTGTATGCGACAGCGACGCGCCAAAATTTTTAGGCTGGCGTGGCGGCGAAGCGCACCAACGGGGCGCAGGCGAGAAAACGGCGATTGTCCGGTGCAAAAAATGTTCGCATCAATATCCGAATCCGATGCCGTTTCCAAAAACAGGTCTTGATGAAGTTTACGTTGACGCGGACGCATACTTTGAAGGACACGATGTTGAATTAAAAAAGAAAAACGGTATGCGTTTAATGAGTGAATTCGAGCAAAAACTTGGACGGCGCGGTAAATTTCTCGATGTCGGATGCGGTGTCGGAGAATTGCTTTGGTCAGCGAAGGAAAGCAATTGGGAAGCAGAAGGCGTTGATCCGTCAAAGGAATTTATCGAAATCGGACGTGAACGTCTCGGCGTTGAAGGTCGCGTTATGATGTTGGAAGAAGCCAACTTTCCCGATAATTATTTTGACGCAATAGCGATGAGCAGTATTATCGAACATCTTTACAATCCGTTTGAAACTTTGCGGGAAGTTCACCGTATTTTGCATCCCGATGGATTGCTTTGGTTCGATGCGCCCAATGAAGACGGACTTTATATGCAATTCGGCAATCTTTATATGCGTCTGCAAGGAAAAGATTGGGTGGTCGTGATGGCACCTACTTTTCCGCCGTATCACGTTCAAGGATTTAACCCGAAGTCATTGAGAAAATTGCTTGATCGCGCCGGATTCAAATGTAAGGAAATGGAAATTGTAGGTGGAGTTTACGAACAAAAAGGCGCGAAATCGCTACGGAAAAAAATTGAATTTAACGCGGCGAAAATTATCAATCAAATGGGTAAAATATTGAACAAAGGCTCTTATATGAGTATTTGGGCGCGAAAAATCTGAAAGACGAATGAGAGTTTTAACATTGGTTCCAAGTCAGAAAGGTTCTTCGCCCGGGCAGCGCGGAAGTATAGAACTATGGGAATCAGTTCTAAAGTCCGAAGGCATCGAACTCGATTATGCACCATTTGAAACCGACAAACTTCGCCGGATTTTATATCAAAGTGGAAATCATTTGTCGAAAGCCTTTGAAATGGTTCGCGGTTATGTGAACAGAATCGGGCTTTTGAAAAAACTTGATGAATATGATGCGGTTTTTGTCTATCGGGAAGCCGCGCTGCTAGGTCCGGCTTTTTTAGAAAAACTGGTGGCGCGAAAAAAGCCGATTATTTATCAACTTGATGACCCACTTTTTGTGCCTTACAAAAGTCCGTCGAACGGTTATCTTTCTTACCTGAAATTTTTCGGAAAAGTCAAAGAAATTATCCGCATCAGCAAAGTCGTGATGGTTAATTCTTCGCACATCCGAGAATATGCCGAGCAGTTTAATAAAAATATCTGGCAAGTTCCAAGCATTGTTGATACACGGAAATTCACATACAAGCCTGTTTCCGACAATCTGAAAAGAGTTTGCGTCGGTTGGAGTGGAAGTCCGACGACGCTGAAAAATATCAAACTCGTCGAAAAACCTCTGGCGCGTTTATCGGAAATAGATATTTGCGACATCCATTTTATCGGCGGCACGGATTTTGATTTAGATGGCGTAAAATACACGGCGCAGAAATGGAACGGCGAAACTGAAGTCGAAGATTTGCGTCAAATGCAAATCGGACTTGTTCCTTTACCCGAAAATGCTTGGAACAAACATAAATTTATTATGAAAACGGCGCAATATATGGCATTGGGCATTGTGCCGGTCGGAACACCGATGGCATCTAATACGGAAGTCATCCGCCACGGCGAAAACGGTTTTTTAGCGGCAACCGACGCGGAATGGCTTGAATATCTGACAATTTTGGTAAAAGATTCTGAACTGCGAAATAAAATGTCAGTTGTCGCAGCAGAAGATGCGCGGACAAAATACAGTTTGGAAGCAAACACATCAAAAATTATTTCCGCTTTCAAAGCGGCGTTGAATTAAAAGAAATGCGGCTGTCTGAATCAACTAGGCAAAATTGCAAAAGTTGGAAAGTTGATAAATTATCAGCCGAAAGTTAATCTTATTAAAGTTTAAGAATGCGTTGCACAATATCTTGAAGCGAAACTGCCGATGCAAAAATTCGTAATGTGCAATCTTGCAAATTGATTATTAGAATTATGTATATTTTAGGTTTAACAACTCTCGGTGATTCAGCCGCAAGTTTGATAAAGGACGGTGAACTGATTGCAGCGGCGGAAGAGGAACGCTTTTCGCGCAAAAAACATCACGCCGGTTTTCCTTATAAAGCGATTCAGTATTGTTTGGATTACGCGGGAATTACTTTGAGAGATGTCGCACACGTCGGGCATTATTGGAAGCCTTGGATCTTGCGGCATAAAGCGATGCAGGCAGCTAAAGCCGCATTTATTTCGCGCGATATGTTCAAAGCACGCGCTGACCGGGGCATAACGCAGGTCGGTGAAAGTTATTTGGGAATGTTCAAACATCCAAACAGATTGCGCGAACATTTTGGCGAAAGTAACTTTAAGTTTCACTTTCTCGAACATCATCAAACGCACGCGGCAAGCACTTTTTTTGTTTCGCCGTTTGAATCCGCGGCGATTTTGACGTGGGACGGAACGGGCGAAGATACGACGACGCTTTTTACGCACGGCAAAGGCAACAAGATAAAAGTCTTGAAGCGCATCAAATTGCCGCATTCACTCGGACAATTTTATTCGGCTGTTACAAATTATATCGGCTTTGATATGTTTTCGGGCGATGAATGGAAAGTAATGGGACTTGCGGCTTACGGAACACCGAAATACTATGATTTTTTTGCTGAAAAGGTGTTGGTGAAAAACGGAAACGGCGATTTTCATTTTAATATCAAAGTTCTTGACCACCATCTTGCCAAGCATTACCAGTTTTCCGACACGCTCATCAAAGAACTCGGCGAACCGCGCCGCAAAGGTGAAGAATTGACCGAACATCATTGGAATATTGCTTCCAGCGCACAGCGCGTTGTCGAAGATACGGCAATTTATTTGGCGCATCAGATAAAGGAAATGACCGGCGAAGAAAATCTTTGTATGGCTGGCGGTGTCGCGTTTAATTCGGTGATGAACGGGCGCATTTTTCACGAAACGCCGTTTAAGAATTTCTACGTTCAACCGGCGGCGGGCGACGCGGGCGGTTCGCTTGGCGCAGCATTGATGGTTTGGCATCAGAAGCTAAATAATCCGCGCAAATTCGTAATGAATCACGCTTATTACGGACCGAAATTTACCAACGAAGAATGTCGAACGGCGTTGGATAAAGCCGGTTTGAAATACGAAACATTGCCCGACGAAAAATTATTTCCGAAGTTGGCAAAACTGATCGCCGACGGCGCGATTATCGGTTGGTTTAACGGCAGAATGGAATGGGGACCGCGAGCTTTGGGCGCAAGAAGTTTTTTGGCTGATCCGCGCCGCTCCGATATGCGCGAGGTTTTGAACGACAAAGTGAAATTGCGTGAATGGTTTCGCCCCTTGGCACCTTCGATGCTCGAAGAACACGGCAAAGAGATTTTTGGTGTCGAACATCACGATCCGTTTATGATTACGGTGATTCAAGTCGCCGAAGAATGGAAAAAGAAAATTCCGGCAGTTGTTCATATTGACGGCACGGCGCGTCCGCAAATGGTCAGTAAGCAAACCAATCCGCGTTATTGGAATCTGATAAACGAATTTAAAAAGTTGACGGGAATTCCATTGCTTTTGAATACTTCGTTTAATGTTCAGGAGCCGATTGTTTGCTCGCCCGAAGATGCGATAAATACGTTTAATAATGCTAATTTCGATGCTCTCTGTTTGGAAAATAATCTGGTTTTAAGAGAAGACAACAAATAGCTTTACATAATGGATAAACTCTTAACATCTTGGTGCGTCTTGGTCGCTATTGCAACGATTGCATTAGCCTTTCCCGAAGGTATGGGTTCGTTGCTCTTGACAGCATTGTTATCTTTCGCGGCAATTGGGCTAATTCATAAATATGCCGAGGGAAAAGAAGAAATAACATTTGTAACGAGAGTATTTGTAGCAGCTCTTTTGGTTCGGCTAGTCTTCGGGTTGTTTATTCATATCTTTGATTTGCAAGCTTACTTCGGTGGCGATTCACTCACTTATAACGATG
>JANMAA010000236.1:0-9186 GCA_031359215.1 Acidobacteriota bacterium
CCGATGTCCGCGCCGTCGCCGCCTGCCGCATTAGCAATCGAAGGATTATCAACCGGACGGGTTTGACCGCGCTGGTCGTCGGTCGAACCGGAACTTTCGCCTTTGTCTATCGCCGGACTGCCCGTCAAAAGAGCGTGTGTAAAAGTCAGACCGCCGTTGTTCTGCAAAGGTCCGAGAAGCGGGTCAACTCCGGTGATGTTGGTTGCCGTTGTGCCGCCGATGGTCGCGCCGGTTGTGCTGCGAATCAGGTTGAAACCGTTTGAATTATATGTGCCGTCAAGATCGGGCGCAGTGCCGTTGTCGGTGTTGTTGGCAAAAATCGAATTGCGGAGATTGACCGTCGAGGCACTTGCGATGGAAGTCGAACGGCGAAGTCCGCCGCCTTGTCCGGTTGCCGTGTTACCCGCGATGGTCGAATTGGTTAAATTATACGTCAGGTTAAAATTGGTTGAATTGAAGACTATGCCGCCACCGGTCTTGGTGGCGGTGTTGCCGCTGACCGTGGAGTTGGTCAGATTAAATTGTCCCTGAGCATAGATGCCGCCGCCGTTTCCGTTGCTGGTCGTATTTCCGCCTGCTGTTCCGAGAACGCTATTACCGCTAATAGTCGAGTTGGTAATAGTCATCAGTTGATTGGTATTTCCGCTATCGAGATAGATTCCCCCGCCGTTACCGCCGTTACCACCGCCTGTTAAGCCGTCGGTATTAGCCGTATTATTCGAGATGGTCGAACCGATGATACTCATACCGACAGTAGAGAGCACATCAAAAATACCACCCCCGTTATTTGTCGCCAAATTGCCGGTAATAAGTGTGTTCGTAATTGTCAACGGACCGGCACCCTGTTGTCTATAGATGCCGGCGCCTCTGCCGTTGCCGAAGCTGCTCAAAGTTGTTAATGAATTATTACTGATTACCGAATTGGTAATGGTTTGCGGTCGGCTGATACCGGCAAGATATATGCCGCCGCCGTCAAAGTCGGCTGAATTTCCGGTAACGAGACAATTGTCCATAACCATCCCCATTCCATCGTTGAGTATTCCGCCGCCAGCCGAATTATTTCCGGGCGGAATCGAATTGTTGCTGATGGTTGTATTAGTAATGGTCAGAGTCCCACCATTGTTGCCGGTCAAACGAAGACCACCGCCGAAGCTGCCGCCTGTATTGTTTGTAATAGTCGAATTCGTAATGGTAAGGTTTTGGTTGGTATCAAAGTAAATGCCGCCGCCTTCACTCGTTGCCGAGTTTCCGCTGACAACCACGCCGTTCAGCGTGACAGTTGCCTGACTAACATACATTGCGCCGCCAGATCCCGGAAAAGTTCCGGTCAAACTGTTGCCGCCGGTCATCGTCATCCCGCTGATAGTTACCGTTTCCGATGCGCGAATATCAAATATACGAACGGTGTTATTGCCGCTGACGGTCAGCAAATTCACGCCCGGTCCCGTAATCGTCGTTGCCGTGTTGTCGGCAGAGTCAATTACTAAGGTCGAAGCCAATGTAATCGTCTGCGGCGAATTGAATGACGCATCAAAGACAATCGTATCCGCGCCCGCCGCCGCGTTTGCGTCCGTAATCGCTTGGCGCAGACTGCCCGCGCCGGTATTAGCTGTATTGGTAACGGTAAAAGTCGCCGCCATCGCATTGATTGCGGAGATTGCCATTATCAAAAGGGCAATCGTTAATGCTTTGCTAATATATCGTTTAATTTTCTGCATAGTTTCCTCCATAAAATAGTTGAAATTTGTAGGCTCAACCGTATATGCGTAGAAATTAAAGAAAGTCGGACAAAACTTTTATTATTTTTTTGAAAATAAGTTGTCAGACGCAAAAAAGCCGTCGGAATATCACAAATGGACATCCTGACGGCTTTGGGGTTGGGGGTAAAGTGGAAATTATCGTAACTGATTCACCATATCATAATTATGCGAATTACGAGTAGAAAACGATGTGGTTTTTATTCTTTCAGCCTGTTTCAACAGGCTTTCCGCGTTGCGCGGCAATTAGCCACGCCATTGATGGCGTGAACGATTCAGATGCAAAACCGACAGGGCGTTTTAACGTCCTTTTTCCGCCGCATTTAACGGTTGCGGCTAAAGCCATTTGCAAGGACGTTAAAACGCCCTTTCGCCAAACTCGCTTGTTTGACCGCGCCATAAATAGACGCGGCAAATTGCCGCCAAAGGCGGAAAGCCTGTTGAAACAGGCTGGAAACCCGACGATGAAATTATTTTTCTACTCTTGATTCGCATTAATTATAGAACATATTGAAATATGTCAAAGACTTCATCAATTTAGGCGTTGCCTGTCGGCGTTACTTTTTTCTTACGCGTCAAGCCCGAAGCGCGTTCGGATTTGCGTTTGAAGCCCATCGCGCCGTATAACGGGCTATCGTCGCCGAAGTTCTTGTCGCCGCGCACGCCGCTGCCGACATCAACCATCGTGTCGTCCAAATCGCCATACATATCGTCGAGTTCGTCATCCGCCATTTTGATTTGCGCCCTTAAATCATCCACAATCTGTGTCTTGGCATCAATCGCCGTCATTTTCCCTCTCATAACGGTTTGGGTAATGCCCATAAATTCAACTGCCGGTGCGCCTTCTTTCCAAGCATCGTTCATTACTTCGGCGCGAGCCGCGATACGCTTTCGATCTATTCTTTTTGCCATAATTTATCTCCTTTTGATTTATTAGATTGTTCGATATTTTCATCATTTTGCCGACATCAATTTAAAAACATCTCTTTTGCAAAACTTGCGAAGCCTTTTGCAAAATGTGCGAAGCCTTTTGCACATTTTGCTATGTCTTTTGCACAACCTGCGAAGTCTTTTGCAAAGTGTGCGAAGCCTTTTGCAAAACTTGCGAAGCCTTATCGCACATTTGTTAAGCCTTATATCAAATTACGCAAAAAGCATCTTACATTTCGCTTATCAATGTTTAATATTTCGGTTGACGGCACATCATCATACTATCAATGTGAAAAAATGGAAATCGAGCTTGGTAAAAAAACAAATTGGGCAGTATTTAATTGAAGGCTGTGCTTAATTCAGATTTGCTAACTAAACAATTGATATTATTTATGTTTATATTTGCCCAGGCTTCATTTAAATTATCAGATAACGCTTCGCCGAAGAACAAAGGACACTCATAACTTCAGTTTATGCTACAAGACGAAATATTGACAACGCCTAAATCAAAAGTTAACTTTAGTTTTTCAACCTCGCCAATCGCACCAATCGTCGAGTTGCCCATCGAAGAAATACGGACACCATTCATTTCTAATTCCATTTGATTACTCTCGGTTTTACCCTGAAGTTCAACACTTGCAACTAATCTCAAATCTAAATTAACTTTACCGCCTTCGGATAATTTGATAATGTCGCCGGAAAAAGCATCTTTTTGTCTGCCGACTATTACATTGTTATATTTTACTGCATCCTGAAATTCTAAAAGTATCTCCAAATTGTTATGCAATACCTGGTTATCCATAAATCCGCGCTTTTCTCCGCCCTCAACCATAAAGAAACGAATCGGTATTTCCGTCGCACTGCTATTATTTCTCCACAACTGCAAATACGCATTTAAGTTCCAACTCATACAATTTTTCTCCTTTTAATTTTTGTTAGTTTTCAATACTAATTTAAGTCGAGTTCCGCCAAAACATTTCGTTATCTCACCTTTTTATTTGTTCTGACGTTGTTTGTTTCTTTGTCTGTCATTTTTGATCTTTCTCCCGAAATCATAATGATATTTTGACTCTCACTTGCTATAAGCGTAAAAAGCCGATAAATCAGGACAAATTTTTTTGGAAAAAGTTTTATTTTGTCAACGAATAAGCTATAATTGATAAAAACTATCCCAAGATTCAGTTATGAGTGATAAACAAACTCCCGAAATCACACAAATTTTACAAGATTGGAACGATGGCAACGAAGATGCGAAAGAACGACTGCTGCCGTTTGTTTATGACGAACTGAAACGGCAAGCCCGCAGTTTGATGTCGCGGGAACGCTCGAACCACACACTTCAGCCGACTGCGCTGGTTCACGAAGCATTTATCAAATTAAGCGAACAATCGGGCATTGACTGGAAAAATCGTTCGCATTTTTACGGTATCGCGTCGCGCCTGATGCGGCAGGTTCTGGTTGACCACGCACGGCTTTACGCGGCGGCAAAGCGCGGCAGCAATCCGATTCATTTTTCGGTTGACGACGTGCAGATTCCGGTTGAAGAACGCGCCGGTTCGATTCTGGCAATGGATGAGGTTCTGGAACAACTGGCGGAATTTGACGAACGACAGGCAAAAATCGTCGAGATGCGCTTTTTCGGCGGAATGAACAACGGCGAAATTGCCGAAGCTCTCGAAATTTCCGAAAGAACCGTCGGACGAGAATGGCAATCCGCTAAACTCTGGCTGTTCAGAGAACTGAATCGTCAATAAAATAACAAAAAAAAATTATCAAATGTGGCTGACTTCGCCTTCCGATTACGCATAAAAACAAAAGGACTTTTTATCTTGAAATATGCAAGCGGAAAACTGGAAAAAAATAAAACAATTATTGGAAGAAACTTTACAACTCGAACCTTCCAATCGACAGGCGTTTTTAGATCGAGCCGCCATCAATCCCGAAATTCGCGCTGAAGTCGAATCATTACTGGCGTTTGAAGAGTCGTCCGAAGATATGATGCATCTGTCGGCAGTCGAATTCTCAAAAGATTTTTTTGACGAAGACGACACGACAAATGGACTCATCGGGCAAAATGTCGGCGCGTATCGAATCGTCAGCGAACTCGGCTATGGCGGAATGGGCGCAGTTTATTTGGCGATGCGCGCCGACGGGAAATTTGCACAGAAAGTCGCGCTCAAACTACTTAAACGCGAATTGAATACTTCCGCACTGCGCCGCCGTTTTCAGCAGGAGCGCGAAATTCTCGCATCGCTTGAACATCCGAATATCGCCCGACTTTTAGACGCTGGAACGACAGACGACAAAATCCCGTTTATTGCGATGGAATATGTCGAAGGTCTGCCGATTGACCAATACTGCAATAACAACAAGTCGGATTTGAATCAAAGACTCGATTTGTTTCGCAAGGTTTGTTCGGCGGTCAACTTCGCACACCGTAACTTAATCGTTCACCGCGATTTGAAGCCGTCGAACATTTTAGTCACGACGGATGGAATTCCGAAACTGCTCGATTTCGGCATCTCGAAAATTCTTTCTCCAGAATTTGAACAATTGAATTCCGCAACTGTTACCAAACTCGGCGTGATGACTCCGGGTTACGCCTCGCCCGAACAATTACAAAGCAAAAGCGTCACGACGGCAACCGATATTTACAGTCTGGGCGTGATTTTATATGAACTGCTGAGTGGTCATCGCCCATTTGAAACAAAAGAAGGCGACCTCAAAGAAATCTATAAAGCTGTTCTGGAAAACGAACCGCCGCCGCCGTCAGTCGTGATTTCGGATTTCGGATTTCGGACTTCGGATTCTGAAAGCAAAACGGTTCCGATGACTGGTCGCACCGGGAATCAAGACAGGGAAACCAATTCGCAATCTCAAATCCGCAACCCGCAATTAAAAGGCGACCTGGACAATATTGTTCTTAAAGCGTTACGAAAAGAACCGGAACGCCGGTATTCGTCCGCTGAAAACTTTGCCGAAGACGTTCATCGCCACCAACGCGGTTTGCCCGTTACGGCGCGTCCGAATACGTTTTCATACCGTGCCGAAAAGTTTTTCAAACGCAATCGTGTCGGTGTTATCGCCGGAATTTTGGTTGTTCTGGCAATTATCGCCGGCATCGTCGCCACGCTCTGGCAGTCGCGCATCGCCGCCGCCGAACGCGACCGTGCGCGGATTGAAGCCGAAAAATCGAAAAGAATCAATGAGTATATGCAAAGGATGTTAAATTTTTCCAACCCGAACTGGCTTTCGTCAAATCCAAAGCGAAACCGTGATGCAACAATTTCCGACGCGTTGGACGAAGCCTTGAAAAACATTGATGCCGATCTAGCTAATGACCCGGAAATTCAGGCTGAAATAATGTTCACAATCGCCCAAACTTATATCGGTCAGGCACAATTTGATAAATCTGAAAAACTTTTACGCCAATCAATCGAGAAATTCAATCAAGCTTTGGGCAGCCCGAACACAATGACAATGAAAGCAAACGTAGTTTTAGGTGATGCTTTGAGTCAAAAAGGCAAATTTGAGGAAGCCGCACCGCTTTATCAGGAAGCCATAAACTATTTTCGTCCGCAGGTCGGCAACGATAAATCTCTGCTTAAATGGCTGGTCATTGCTCTCAACGATCTTGGAAATGTTTATGTCTATCAGGGAAAATTAGAGGATGCCGAAAAAGTAATTCGAGAAAGTAGTGAATACGCCACAGAAGTAACGGGTAAGGATCGTTATGTAATTCCGGTCGTAACCGGAAATTATGGAGCGACGTTATATAACAAAGGGGACATCCAATCATCCTTAATTTATCTAAATAAAGCATTTGAGCAATTGCAGGAAATGGGTAACGGGCAGAAATATGAAGCCGGGGCAATACAAACCGTCATCGGAAGGTCTTATGTTTTGGCTAACGATTACGAATCAGCCGAAAATCATCTTCAGCAAGGTCGAGTTATTTTGAAAAATACTGTCGGTGAAAAAAATGGCTCTTATCTGCAAAATTTATACTATACCGCCACCAATTTTTACAATCAGGGAAGGTATCAAGAGGCGCAGGCAGAAGTTGAAAAGCTGCGGGAAATTCAGCGCGAAACGTATCCCGACGGTCATGTTAATATGGGCAACGCGCAAAGACTTTTGGGCGACATTTATACGAAAACCAAAAAACTGAAAGAAGGCGAAGCAAATATAAGAGCGGCTTTAGATTATATTTCGACTAAGATCAAGGAGCCGAATTTTCACATTTCCCAAGCCAAAATGTCCCTCGGCGAAAATCTAATATTGCAAAAGAGAGAGGCGGAAGCAGGCGAATTTTTAACTTCTGCGCTTGCAGGTTATCTGAAAACCGTTGGTGAAAATCATCCTTACACAAATCAATGCCGTGAGCTTTTAAGCAAAATTCCTAAATAATATGCAGGTTGAAAGTTGGATACCAATAAAAGAAGTTTTACAGGAAGTTTTGCTGCTTGCGCCGTTTGAGCGCGAAGATTTTTTCCGTGAATCCGGTTTGTCCGATGAATTAAAAGCGGAAATAAAATCGCTGCTTGCCGTCGAAGAAAAAGCCGAGAAATTTATGTCGGTCACGGCGGGCGGATTTGCAAAGGATTTTTTTACTGTCAACGAATCCGCGAAAGATTTGCTCGTCGGGCAAACAATCGGAATTTACGAAATCGTCGCAGAACTCGGTGACGGCGGAATGGGTGCGGTTTATCTGGCGAAACGTATTGACGGGAAGTTCGAGCAAAAAGTGGCAATTAAAATGCTCAAGCGCGAATTTAACACGAAGAAAATTCGCCGCCGTTTTGAGATCGAAAAAGAGATTTTAGCGAAGCTGCATCATCCGAATATCGCCGTGCTGATTGATGCCGGAACGACCGGCGACGGTGTGCCATATCTCGTGATGGAATTTATTGAAGGAATTCCGATTGATAAGTTTTGCCGCGAAAAATCATTGGAATTAAAGGCGCGTTTGAAACTTTTCAACAAGGTTTGCGAAGCGGTCGGCTACGCGCATCGCAACCTGATTATTCACCGCGATTTGAAGCCTTCAAACATTATCGTAACCGAAAATGGCGAACCGAAACTGCTTGATTTCGGTATTTCAAAACTGCTCGATGCAGAACATTCGGAAGATAAACACACCGTCACGATTCTCGGCGCGATGACACCGGAATACGCTTCGCCTGAACAAATAAAAGGTGAAACGGTAACGACGGCGACGGATATTTACAGTTTAGGCGTAGTTTTATTTAACATTCTGACCGGCGCACATCCGTTTGAAACCGACGCGAAAACAAACGGCGATTCTTTACGAACGACCGGCAGACACGCGCCGCGAATTCCGAGCAGTGCGGCTTTTTACCGCGAAAAAGAAATTAAAAATATGTCGGTGGAAATCACTTCACAAACTCTTTTACCGTTTGCCGCTTCGAGATTAAAAGGCGATCTCGATAACATAATTTTAAAGGCTCTCCGCACCGAACCCGAACGGCGTTACAAAACCGTCGAGCAGTTTGCGACCGACATCTGGCGTTTTCTGGACGGCTTGCCCGTGTTGGCGCGGCGGGCGACGGTTTCCTATCGCGCCGCCAAATTTTATCAGCGGAACAAGATTTCGGTTTTTGCCGGAATGTTCATCTTTCTCGCACTGGTAACGGGAATTACCGCAGCGATCTGGCAGGCGGATGTCGCCCGCAAACAGGCGAATGTCGCGCTCGAAATGCAGCGAAAATCCGAAATCGAAACCGAACACGCCAAAGCGGAAGAGGAGAAGGCGAAAAAAATCACGGCGTATATGTCGAAAATCTTTTCCTACGCCAAATCCGAATGGTATGCCGAAGGCGCGAAGTTTAAAGGCGAAACGAAGGTCATCGAGGTGATGGATGAATTGAGCGATAACATCGAGACGGATTTTGCCGGACAAGCCGACATTCAAGCGGAACTGCATCATAAGTTCGCCGATGTTTTTGCCTCCGCTGCGAGCCGCGAAAAAAACGGTGTCGGAAAAAACGAGCGCAGCCGACAATACACAGCCAAGGCTCTCGCACACGCCCGCCGCGCGCTCGAACTGCGGCGGCAGTTTTACGGCGAACGGCACGAACTCGTCGCCAAGGATATGGTTTATCTCTATTGGTTCAACGATGTCGAGGAAAATAATCGGGCGGCATATTTGATGGAGGCAATTAATATGATGCGCGAAACGAATCCGCAGAATCTCAATCTGCCTTATATGCTTGGCGATTATACAAATCGTTTGTTGTATCCCGATGATTCCGAAACTCACAAACAGTATCGAAACGCCGTGCTGCCGCCGACGACGGAAAACAAATATCAACTCGGCGAAAGATATTTGCGCGAAATGCTGCCGGTTTTTCGCCTGCATTACAAGGAATATAATTACACGATTTTCGTCGCCGAATGCCAACTCGCCTACACGCTTGCCGCGCAGGAAAAATGGACGGATTTCGACGAGCATTACGCCGTCTGCAAACAAGGCGAA
>JANMAA010000247.1:0-34015 GCA_031359215.1 Acidobacteriota bacterium
TTGATTTTGTTGCGCGGATAAGATGTTTGTGTTGATTTCATAAAAGATACTTCTGCTTTAAGTCAAAAGAAATTTTAGCCGATTAGGAAACTGATAACAAAACGGAAGGTGCTTTTCCTCAGATAAGTTTTTTTCAATAAAAAAAGGCTTCTATCAATCCGAAAATTTATGCTATAATTTTTGTGGCTTTTAGCCTTCATTCTTGCTTATCGGCTCTCCTTTTTTTATTCTATTTTTTGTGATGGTGGACTATTATAAAGTTCTGAAGGTGTCTCCCAAGGCGACAAATACCGAGATAAAATCGGCATATCGCCGCCTTGCACGCAAACTTCACCCGGACATCAACAATAAAGCAGAAAATGCCGCAAAAGATTTTGCCCAAATCGCCAAAGCCTACGAGATTTTAGGAAATCCGAAACAACGCGCCGATTACGACCGCCAACTGCTCAAAGTAAAATACGATTCAAAAGAAACCGATTCGGTCTTTGCTTCTGAAAATCAACACGCCAAACGCTGGCGGCAGATGGCTTATGAACGCCGCTACAATGAAATTATCGATAGGATGATTGCTGACGAAAGGCGTGAAACTTTGGCACTTCAAAAAGTGATCTTCCCGACCGTTGCCCTTTTTGCCTCTACATTTTTTGTTGCCATTTTCAAACCTTTATTTTGGACGAATCTACAAATTATCGGGAAGATAATAATGCTTTCGTTGTTTATTGTCGGGCTTCTTCATTTGATCAGCCGTCTTCGTTCCGGCTTTGAACGCTATACTTACAGCGACGACAATATTCACGATTCGATTCTTGAAGAAAGTGCGCCGATCACTAAACCTTATACGCGATGGACGGCGATTTGTTTTTTGACTGTTGGTGTCGGTGTGAGTTTAGGCATCGGATTGCTCGTCGGTAATTATTTGGATTTGTTTATCGGCGCGTCGATGCCGACTACTTTTTCTTCGACGCTTAAACCCGAATTTATTTTTTATCCGCCGATTGTCGTGCTTTTTGTCGATATAATGCACACTTTTGCCTCCCGTTTTGATTATTGAAACTCTTGCTTGACAACTTTTCTGCCAGCATTTATAATCTGTAGTTTCTCTTAGTTAGAGAAAATTTTCACTTTTATTAGATACGGAGAGAGTTTTTTAATGCCAAATCATAAGTCAGCCGAAAAACGGGTTCGCCAAAACGAAAAACGTCGGGCTGTAAATCGCAGTAATCGTGGAAGTCTGCGAACCCAAATTAAAAAATTACGCTCGGCACTTTTAGCCGGCAACAAAGAGCAAAGTCAAGAACTTTTGAATCCGACTATTGCATTGATTGATAAATCTGTCAATAAAGGCGTTTTGCATAGAAATACGGCGGCACGACATAAATCGCGCCTAACAAAGCATGTTAGCGAGTTAGTTTAGTTGAAAGTTTCATCTCATACTTCATAGTTTTTCTCCTTTGATTATAACGGAAATGATCCTTAAGCAAGATCGTTTCCGATTTTTTTCGTTTAATTCAAAATAACCAATTCACAAACAAGCATTTCAATTTGAAGTCTGGGTGTTGCTTTTGAAGTTTTTATTGCCAGATCGGTTTCGGCGATTTTCTGCATTATCCAGGCTAGTTTTTTTTCATCGGTGCGGCGGGCAGTTGCCAGAAAATCTTCCTGTCTTGACCAAGGCAGTTTCATAAGCCGTGCTACTTCTTTGCGCTCAACGCCTTGCCGCATCAATTCTTTTGATAAGAACAGACGATGAAAATTGTAAGAAATCAAGCCCAAAAGCATCAAGGGTTCCGCCCCGTCGTCAAGTGTTTTCTTTAAAACCTCCAATGCACGGGTCTTATTTTTTGCCAGCAGATGATCGCTCAAGTCAAAGTTGGAAATTTCCCGCGAATTCGGCACAAGTGATTCGACGAGTTCAATTGTTATCAATTTATCGGGCAAAGCGGCGACAGCGAGTTTTTCAATTTCGTTGGTCAGCCGCCGGACATTGTTTCCAACCAACGCAACTAGCATATTCAAAGCTCTCATATCGGCTTCGGTGTTTAATTCCTTTAATTTGTTCTTTGCCCAAATAATTAAAGCCTCATCTTTTAATTCCTCAAATTCGACAGCCACACATTTTCCCAAAAGTAATTTCGAGATTTTGCGGCGTTTATCGAGTTCATCAGCGACAAAAATGACGATGGAAGTTTTGGCGGGACGTTCCAGATAACGCGCCAAAATTTCTTCGTCTTCTTCTTTCAGATTGTCTTTAGTTCCGCTGGCTGAAACCCTGACATTGGTGATCTTCACAACTCGCTGCGCGTCAATCATCGGCAATTGCTCGGCATCGGAAATCGCGTATTGAATTTTGCCTGAATTTAAACTGTGTTCAATTTCGTTAAATTCGCGTAATGATGAGTTAGCCAAAACAAGATCGGCAATAGTTTTTGCAGCTAAATCGCGCAGGTAAGTTTCCGCACCGAACAACAGGTATATCGGCGCAAACTCCCGACGCTTTAATTGATTCCTTAGGTCTTCCCTTGAAAGTATATTCATTTTTTCCTACATAAATTTTAGAAAAATACAATTACTTTTTCTCCTCTTTAACTCCCAGACCATTAGTAATTGTTGAAACCACCGATTCGGCAAAGGCTCTCGCCATTCTTTCAACCGCCGGGTCTTCCTCGTTAAAAAACGAGCGTGGGTCTTCTGAAAACTCAAACGAATCGCGGAAGATAAAATTTTGATTGTCGTAAATAATTTTGTTTTCCCGCAAATCTCTAATCGTTACCGCCGCCACAATTGAAACTTCATAAACTCTGGCACGACCTTGCCGATCGAGTAAAACGCCTGAAAAATTGAAATTGCGAATCGTCCCTTCAACAACCGCGTCCGCACCGTCACGATTTCCCTGCACGATCAATCCGCGTCCGCGCTTGATAATTTCTTTGGTTACGGCTTCGGTAAAACGCGACTCGACCCGGTAGCGCGCACCTTCGACCTCAAATTGAAACGCCGGAACAGCAATCGTTTTGATATTTTTCGGCAAACCGGATTCGGTTACCGGTTTATAACATTCGGTAAAACCCGAAACAATAAAAAAAAGTGAAAGAAAAAATGTAAATTTTAATGATTTCATAACTGATTTTTTAACGCTTCGACCACTTTCAGTGTTTCGATAGTTTCTTTGACATTATGCACACGAACGATATTTGCGCCGTTCCACACGGCAATCGCGTTCGCCGCAAGCGTCCCGTTTAACCGTTCGTCAACCGGAGCATCGTTCAATATTTTCCCGATAAAAGATTTCCGCGAAATTCCGATCATCATTGGAAAATCTTCAAATTCATTGCTAAATTTATTCAACCGGGAGATCAATTCCAGATTTTGCGCGAAAGTTTTGCTAAAACCGATGCCGACATCGAGCGCGATTTGTTCTCTTTTCACACCAAAACTTTCAGATTTTACAATACTCCAACGAAAACTCTCCGAAACTTCGCCGATAATGTTTTTAGTCGGCAAGAGCTTGTGCATCGTTTCAAATTTTCCGCGCAAGTGCATCAAAATCAAACCTGTTCGATGTCTTGCCGAAACATCGGCAATTCTTTCATCAAACCGCAGTCCCGAAATATCATTGATAATTTCGGCACCGGCATTTACTGCACTTTCGGCAACTTCCGCTTTACTCGTGTCAATTGAAATCGGCAAATCAAAGCGATTTGCTACTGCCTCGATTAACGGTGCGACGCGGTTAATCTCTTCATCAACCGCAACCGGATGACTGTTCGGACGCGTTGATTCGCCGCCGATGTCCACAATATCTGCGCCTTCTTCAACCAATTTATCAACCTGTCTGAGCGCGTCGTCAATCACAACAAATCTTCCACCGTCGCTAAAACTATCAGGCGTAACATTCAAGATCGCCATTATCAGCGTTTTCTCTCTAAAAGATATGTTTCTTTTTGATGTTTGCCACAATCCATTTATTTTTGAACTTAATTTTCTCAAACTGTAATTGTTACAGAGAAAATGTGCAGGTTCAAATCCACCGCAAAATTATTGGTGATATTTTGACAACCAAAAACACAGGGCAAATGAAATATATCCCATTCGCCCTGTGTTTTTAGTTTATGATAATCAGCTAACTGCAATGCGGCGGTCCGCCGGGTGTGTTGCCATTATTATATGTATCCAGAATTGTAGTTAATGCACCGGTTGAACCGGTCGATAATGATCCATTTCCTACCGGAGGAACAACAAGTCCGCCAATCAGTATATCCGCATTGGCAATTGCCGTCGCTACGCTTGACGGCACACTTGCACCGGCAGCAATATTCAGCTTAGCTGCTATTAATTGATGCGAAAGCGAAATTAGTCCGTTGCCTTGAACCGGTCTATTGAAAATTGAAAGTAACTGCGTTTGATTATAATTAACTGTTCCGAGTGTCAGGTTCTGAACCGCCCATTCATTTGAATGATTCTTCCAATAACCTTGTGTTAGCGTGCAACCTGTCGGTGTCGGTGCAACACATCTCACACGAATATTAATAGCGTGAAAAGTGCTTGCCGCCCTCAACATAAAATCGACTGCGCCGTTCGGATTAGGAGTCGTAAAAGTAACCGCCACCGGATTGTATGTGCCAAGCGTAAAAGCAGGTATATTCACGGTTGCATTGATCGGCACACCCACTAACGTCAGTGATTGCAATCCCGAACCGGAATTGACGTGATCAACCGTTACTAATCCTAACCCGCTCGTTACACCCAAGGAAACGATACCTCCCGGAAACAGATCACCTTCCGTCACCGTCGTATTTGGAGTGCAAGTATTCTGCGCCATTGTCGGGCTGCTAAACATAACAAACATTGCAAACATTGCAAAAAAAGTTAAGTGTAAAAACAATCCGCGATTGTTTCGATTTGCTGTAAATTCGTTTTTGGAATTTCTAACTGTGTTTTTCATTTCTACTCCTTAGTTAAACCTTGTTCAGGTTTGGGGATTCTTTTAAGGTAATTGAAACGTAGGAGGAGTATGGAGAATTTACCGTTCTTCTTCATCTCTTAACATTACAAAAAAATTTGTGACAATAATTTATATTGTCGAATCATCAAAAAGACAAAACATCAAAGTTGACTTTTGCCGGATGCGTATAATTCTACACAAATAACCCGCTTGTAATTTACGGTCGATATTATCAGAAAAAAATTGAATGTCAATCATTTTTTGCAAATTATTCCAATACTTTAATTTAAAGAAAAATAAAGTTGCTTTTCCTACGAAAAACGCGAACAGCACGAAAAAAGTCAATATGTAAGTATTTTTTAGTGTGTTACTTATTTTTCAAGTAGTTAAAACTTTTTACCGTTGCATTACTAATTTGTTCTGATTATGAATTCAAAAGATTTACATTATTAATAAATTTTATTTTCCAATTTTATTTGAATTTTTAATAAGTGTGCAGGACTTAAGTGTATGTTGCAGGAAATGATGCCCCTATGGTTTTTTGATGTGGACAATTAGTTTGAACAAACCATTTTGAGCTGATTTTTTATTATGTTGACCGAAATATTGGATTACCTAATGTTTGTTCAATTTTTCTGATTGATGATAGTTTGAAGGCACGTTTTAACGTCGCCATTTTAGTACAAAGATAAAGTAAATTGAGCAGGATTGAAATTTTCTTAATGATAAATATCCTATATGGTGTAATGGCTAAACGATATTGTAGCTATAAAGAATGAATCTCTTCTAACTTTAAAGTGAAATTGCGGTAAAATCGCGTTATTATACTGTTTTTGAGTTTTTCAAATTTAATGGCACACACATTGCCATAATACTTCGCGGATGATCTGGTTTGAAAAAATCCGCGAAGATGGAGGTCAGATATGAACTTTTGGCGAATGGCGACCAAAATCTTTGCGTTTTTTTCTTTGCTCTTTGCAAGTTTGATTTCAATAAATGCCCAATCAACTTCGAGTATTTACGAACTTCAATCGGGAACCAAAATGCTTGTTCAAATGGACAGCGAGATAAATTCTAAGGTTTTCAGAGTGAACGATACTTTTACGACTAAGGTTGTCGCGCCGGTGGTTGTTCGTGAAACGGTAGTTGTGCCGTTAGGAACGATCATTGAAGGTCGAATTACAAAAATTCAAGCGGCTTCGGCTGGTAAAAGCGGTTGTTTAACGGTTGTTTTTGAAATGCTTCGGCTGGCTAACGGCGACAAACGAGCGATTGAAGGCGTTTTGGTCAAGCCGCTAAAAGCCGAATCGTCGCAAGGCACAAGTGTTTTGGCGATCATCGGTGGAACGGCTCTCGGCGGAATTTTCGGAGCGGTTTCAAAAGCCGGAAACGGCGCATTGATCGGTGCGGGCATTGGCGCAGGTGTTGGAACAGGCGTTGCTTTATTGAAAAAAGGTAAAGATGTAAGCATAAAAAGCGAGGAAAGATTTGAAATAAAACTGACGAAGAATGTAACTTTGCCAGTTCCTGATTTCTAAAAACTTTTACAATTTTGGTCGTTGGCGATAATGTTTAGCGATCATTAAAAAAGCCCAATGCGAAGGGGAGAGCGCGTTGGGCTTTTCTTATGGAGCGCAGGCAGCCTTGCCTGCGTGTCAAACTACAAAAATTTCCATACGCAGGCAAGGCTGCCTGCGCTCCCATCAAGAATGTTGTTTGATAAAGGCTTCGCCGCTGGCGAGTTGAGCATCGAGCATTTTGATGTCCGCGTCAACGAGAATTTTGACAAGTTCTTCAAAACCGGTCGTAAATTCCCAACCTAATTTTGCCTTTGCCTTTGACGCATCGCCGATCAGATCATTGACTTCTGCGGGACGAAAATAACGCGGGTCAATCTCGACATATTCTTTCCAATCGAGATCGGCATATTCAAAAGCGGCGACCAAAAAATCTTCCACGCTGTTCGATTGTCCGGTGGCGATAACATAATCGTCCGGCGTGTCCTGTTGCAGCATCTGCCACATCGCTTCGACGTATTCAGGCGCATATCCCCAATCGCGTCGCGCTGCCAAATTGCCCAAATAAAGTTTGTCCTGAAGTCCGCGTTTTATCCGGGCAATCGCCCGCGTAATTTTTCGCGTTACAAAATTTTCGCCGCGCCGTGGCGATTCGTGGTTGAAAAGAATGCCGTTGCAGGCAAACATTCCATAGCTTTCGCGGTAATTGACCGTTAAGTTATAAGCAAAAACTTTAGCACAGGCGTAAGGACTGCGCGGATGAAAGCGGGAATTTTCATTTTGCGGCGGCGGCGTGCTGCCGAACATCTCGCTGCTCGAAGCCTGATAAATCCGCGTTTCGATGCCGGTTTCGCGCACGGCTTCGAGAATTCGTGCTGCTCCGACACCGGTTACATCAGCCGTGTATTCGGGAATCTCAAAACTGATATGAACGTGGCTTTGTGCGCCGAGATTATAAATTTCGTCGGGTTGCAGCCGGTAAAGAAGTTTAACAAGGCTAGTCGCGTCCGCCAAATCTCCATATTCCAAAAACAAACGCGCATCGCTATCGTGGCGAAAATCGTTAAGCAGATGGTCAATCCGTTGCGTCGTAAAACTGCTTGAACGACGGCGAAGCCCGTGAACTTCGTAACCTTTGCTCAACAAAAGTTCAGCTAAATAAGAGCCGTCTTGTCCGGTGATTCCGGTAATAAGTGCGCGTTTTGTCATATTGCTATTTTCTAATTCAATTTCTGATGTTACGAGGATTTGCGGCTATGCCGCCAGATGTGCGGAAAGGCTGTGCCTTTCCGTTACATTTCCCTAAAAATCTCGAGGCTACGCCTCGACATTGCAAAAATGAGGCATAGCCTCAAAAAAGTTGAACTGAATCACGGAAAGGCACAGCCTTTCCGTACATCTGCGGGCATAGCCCTTGAAAACCAAAATCCTTCAATTCTTAATTTCGGAAGTCGCAAAACCAGCGTCGGGCGCAGACAGTTGCGCGGCTTCAGCCAACACCGCCAATACGTCAGCCGCGCATTTTTGCCACGAAAACCGCTTGGAATAGTTCAATCCGTTTTCAACTAAATCGCGGCGTAAAACAACATCTTCGGCTATTCTCGACATTGCTTCGACTAATTCTTCTATTTCGAGTTGTGGAAGCAACAGCGCAGTATCGCCCGTCGCTTCGCGCATTCCGGGCGTGTCAATACAAATAACCGGCAAGCCCGCCGCCTGCGCTTCCATCACCGGCAGACAGATTGTTTCATAAACCGACGGAGAAATAAACGCTTCCGCCGCGTTATAAATCAAATTCAGTTCTTCGTCCGTAACATAACCGGGATTAAGAACCTCATTTTTTATACCGAGTTTTTCAATCAGCCCGGCGATGTCAATGTTATGAATATTCAACCCGACCATTAATAATTTATGCGGTAATTTCTTGCGTCGTTTAAATTCGGCAAACGCCTCAAGCAAAAGCGGAAAATTGCGTCTTCCCGACATTTTGCCGACTGTTAGAAAAAACGGTGTGTCTGCCGAACCGATATGTTTTTCTCTGACCACCGCAATTGTCGCATCTTTTTTGACAGGTTTGAAAAATTCGGCGGGAGCCATATACACGACGCGAATTCGTGAAAGCGGAACTCCGCAAAATCGGGAAACGTCATTTTTTGAATCTTCCGAACCGACAATAACAAGCGTTGCGTGACGACCACTCCACGCATAAAGACGATTATAAAAAAGCGGAACTGATTTTGGAAAAAGATGCGGATATAAATAATGCGACGCTTCATGAAGCGAAACGACGGTTTTTCCACGCGCTACCAACGGTCTTGAAAATGACGGGTGAAAAACTATATCGTCGTCGGCAGTCGGTCCGAGTCGCAAATTCTCCCAAACCAACATTCTCATATCCGGCGACAGAACACGCTCATTAATGTTTGACGGAAGTAGAATCTCTTTACGATCAATCGGCTTCGGCGTATAAAAATTAATTTCGTCAAACAGTCCGCCGACCATTTCGGGTGTCCAGTTTTTGACAATATTCAGCAGATAACGTCCGACTCCCGTCCGCTGTCCGTGAATGCGCCAACCATTAATTCCCAACTTCATACGTTTTCTCTTTCCACGATTTCATCAATTCAAAGGTGCGCTTGACACCTTCTTCGGTCGTGTAACGCGGTTTCCACTCAATTAATTTATTGAGAGTTGTCATATCGCATTGAAAACGCATCGGACCCGAAACCGGTTGATCCAAGTCAGTGATTGGGCAACCACTGATTTCCCGTAAAGTGTCTACAACATCGCTCACGGAAGTTTGCGTTCCGGTGCCGAGATTGAGCGTTCCCGTGTAATCGGTTTCGAGCAGTTTGACAATAGCGTGCGCCGCATCTTCGATGTGGATAAAATCGCGCGAAGGTTTCGTTGTCCAAACTTTTCCTTCACCTGTATCGAGCAGTTGATGAATCAAAACGTGAATCAGGTCAAAGCGTTGAAGCGGTGTCGGACCATAAATATTTGACAATCTAACATTAATTATCGGAATCCAATTGGCGTAAAACTTACACGCCTCTTCGCCCAAGTATTTACTCATCACATAGCGGTTTTTATACGGATTTATCGGACTGTGTTCGGAAACGGGGAGAGTAACTTTGTTTTCGTCATAGATCAAAACTGATGAGAAATGAATAAATTTCTTGATCGGATAATTTTTCAATTGCTCCATCGTTTGAATCAACGGCATCAGATGATAATCAAAAGCTGTTGGCTCATCCGATGAAAGATTTTCTTTCTCAAGATTATAATGGTCGGTATTACCAATAATGTAGATAACATTATCGAACTTTTCATCCCGTAACGCACTTAAATCAGCGAGGCTGTTCACCTGAATATGACGGTTTGCAGTCGGCGGCGCAGTGCGTCCAACTGAAACTATATCAGGATAATTTTTCAGGATATACGGACCGAGAAATCCGCTTCCGCCGAAAAGTATTGTGTTTTTAGTCGTTGTCATGGCTGCAAAATTTTCCCTTTAAAACCTCTTTTTTGGAGTTTCGGCACAATTTCGTCGTAATAATTCCACGCAAATAAAATCGCGGCATCGGCAGGTTGCGGGTCTTCAAACATAAAATTTTCGTCAACAATCGGAATGTGAACACCCGGCAAATATGTGCCGATTCTGAGCGGATTGACTTCCGTTATGTAATCAATCAAATCGGGTCCGAGACGGCAATAATTGCAAATCGTCGAAGCCTTTGCCGGTGCGCCGATGCCAATGACCTTTTTTCCTTTTGACGTTAGTTCATAAACTTCATCAAAAAGTTTGCGTCGTCGAGCTTCAACTTTGCGCGTAAAATCTTCGTTTGTAGCTTGATCGTATAATTTTTCCTTTTCTTCGAGCGCGACGAGTTTTGTAACGCGATCAGAGATCGGATAATCGCCTGTATGACAGCTAAAAACGCGAATCGAACCGCCGTAAACTTCCGATCTTTCGACATCGAAAACGTCCATATCGTATTGCTTGAACAGATAAATCAACGGCTTCATCGAATAATAACGCAGATGTTGATGAAACATATTGTCGTAATGCAGTCTCTGCATCGTATCGAGCCAATATTGCGAATCGGTGGCAAAAATACCTTTTTTGGCGAGTAGTTTTTTTGCGCCCTTCATCACGCTGTCTAAATCGGCGATATGACCGAACACGCCGCAAGCCGTCAGCGCATCGGCTTTGCTATACTTTTCCGCGATGTAATCGGCGGTTTCGACATTAAAAAATGTATGCAATGTTTCAATGCCCTGTTCGTTGGCAATACGCACCGGATCGCCCGACGGGTCAACGCCGAGAAACTTTACGCCGTCGGGAATATAACCTTTGAGCAAAGTTCCGTCATTTGAACCGATGTCAACCGCAAACGATTGTTTGCTCAGTCCAGCCATTTCAACCAATTGTTTCGGCAAACTCTGCAAATGGCGCGTCGCCGTCTGCGTCGTGCCGCTGACAAACGGGAAATTTTTATAAACTACTTTCGGATTAACAATATAACTCAACTGGGTCAGACCGCAGTTCATACAATGCTGAAGTTTGAGCGGGTAAAAAGTTTCAGGTTGATTTAATTGGCGGCGCGTCAAAACGAGATCGCCGACGGGTTGATTGCCGAGGTCAACGCCCGGAATAGTTATCGCGCCGCAAACCTGACATTTTACATTTGCCTCCGCGTTGCTGCGTTTTGCGCGTCCTGATAAACCTTGATTAATTTTAGTCGGTTGATTATTTTGCTTCATTTTTATAAACGATTCTTAAAAAATTTGTGGAAATGCTCGACGACAAAATCCATATCGCTGTCGGTCAAATCTGGATGACAACCGATATAAAATGCAGTGTTGTTAAGTCGGGCGGAAACCGGAAATTGCTCGTCGAGGTTTCCAAAAATCTCGCGGTAGATCGGCTGATTTATGAGCGGTAACAAATAGCGCGTTTCAATGCCGTTATTCTCAAGATAGGCGATCAGATCATCACGCCGGATTTTTGGATTTAGAATCGTCAGCGGGTAAAACATATAACTATGTTCAGATTGAGGACGTGGAAACGGCAATTGTAATTGTTCTTCCAAATCCGCTAAACCTTCGTTGAGTCGGGCGACGTTGCGCTGTCTTCGGGCGAAAGATTCTTCACGTTCTTCGAGTTGGGCGATGCCGAGCGCGGCTTCCATTTCGGTAGCGCGAAAACTTTGTCCGAGCCTGATAAATGAAAAACGTCGGTTGGCAATCTGAAAAAGTTCCGCGCCCGTCGCGCCTTTGTCGTCGTCCATCCTGATATAAATCGAATCGCGTCCGTGATTCATTATGCTTTTCAAAAGAACGATGAGTTCCGGGTCGTTAGTTGTGCAAAGTCCGCCGACACCCGTTGTAATCATATGTGCGGCGTAGGTTGAAAAACAACCGATTTCGCCGAAAGAACCGACGGGGCGACCTTTATCGCCGACAAACATCGTTTCGGCGGAATCTTCGACCATTCGCAAATTATATTTTTTGGCAATCTCAAGAATCGGCGACATATCGCACGGTTGTCCGGCGATATGAACCGGCATAATCGCGCGGGTTCGCGGCGTAATCTGTGCTTCGATCTTCGCCGGATCAATCGTGTAATATTGCGGATCAACGTCAACAAAAACCGGCTTTAGATTGTTATACAAAACGACATTGGAAGTCGCTACAAAGGTCAGCGCGGGAACGAGAACTTCGTCGCCGTCCCGCCAGCCGTGAACTTCCTTGAGCGCGGCGAGAGCAATTTGCAATGCGCCCGTGCCGCTGTTGCACATCAAACCGAATTTACAACCGTGAAGCGCAGCGATTTCCGCTTCAAAGCGTTCCATCATCGGACCTGCCGTTATTCGGTTGCTGTCGAGAACCTGTCGAACAAGTTCTTTGGCTCTCTCGCTGATGCGAAATCCGCCGACTCCAATCTGTATCTGTTTTTCCAAAACGGGCGTTGGGGCGTTAAATTGTGTCGTCATTTTTTTGTTTTATAAAGAGTGCGGGCAAAATGTCCGAAACTCCGCGTTTGAAGTTACGATTATCATAAATCAAATGTCATAAGTCAACACAACTTTACGTGTGAATTCTTTTATTAAACCTTGCGAAATTTATTTTGTAAATTAGCCGCGAATGCCGCAACGGTTCGCCAATATGATGGTGTTCCGCTAATCATTCCGCTAAAAATAACGAGAAAAATAAGATAAGAAATCCCGCCGACTGCGAGCAAAGCAAAAAGCATTTGCCCTGAACCGAACGCAAAAATAATTGCACCCATAAATAACGAAGCGATGACCGGCGGAAAAATCATTCGTAAAATCTTTAAATGAATTCCGGCTTGGTAAAGCACGAAAAGTCCCATCGATAGTGTTAATCCTTCCGCTATTGCTGTAACTGTCGCTGCGCCGACAATACCGTAACGTCTGATGAAAATTAAATTCAACAATATATTGATTGCCGCAGCGATCATATAAATCTTCATCTCAGTTTTTGTGCGATGACTTACTAAAAGCAAATTATGATTGACCGCGTGAATAAAAATAAATCCGATGCTCAAAAGTAAAAGTCGAAACGCCATTGCGCCTTCAATATATTCTGCTCCGAAGATAAATTCGAGCAACGGCGCGGCTAAGATCATTCCGCCGACAACCATCGGCGCGGCAATTGTTGCACCTAAATTTATTGCACGATTCGCCACCTCTTGCGCCTGTCCTGTGCCATCGGCAAAAGCGCGGGTTATAGACGGGAGATAAGAAATATGAATCGCCGCGGCAATCGCTACAAAGACAAAACAGATGCGATACGGCGCAGTGTAAAGCCCGACTTCCCTTTCGCCCAACCAAAAACCTATTAATACGATGTCAAAAGAATAGATAATCGCCCGAAGTATGCGCGTAACCGTCAAATATCCCGAACTTTGCAAAAGTTGCCAGCCTTCGCGCAAATTTAACTTGATTTTGCCAAACGGGATCAGCAATGGAATCAACAGCAAAAGCGCAGCACTCATCTCACCGACAAATTGTGCCAACGGAACAATCAAGACATCATTCACATCTTTGACAAACAACAGTAACGCCCCGACATATAAAACCTGTCCCAAAATAACGGCAATCCCGACGCGATGATTTCGCTCCAATCCTTTATAAACCCAGGATGTATCTATCGCTAAAGCGAAAAGCGAAAGGCTCATCAAAAGAATCACCAATTCCGTATTTTCTCTTATTTCAAATAACAGAACGAACAAACTGACAGCAACAAAAATAATCAAAGCGACCGCAAATCTGACAACACTCACATTTACTGCTGTATTTGCGGCTTCGTTCGGGCGGCTTGCCACTTCACGCGCTCCTACATCATTAAAACCGGCAGTTACGGCAAGACCCAAATAACTGTAAAAAGCAGTTGCAAAACCGATAATGCCGAATCCTTCGGGACCGAGTTTTCGTGCAATAAAAGCGATACCGAAAAAGGCGATTCCGCGAGCGACAATTTCACTCGTTCCTAATGATAGAATATTCCCGAAGAGTTTTCGGGGATTGAAATGTTGATTTTCCATCAACGCCTGAAATGAGTTTTTAGGTGAACCACGCTGTTATAAATCCAGCCGATCAAAAAGCCGATAATGTAACCGGTTAGAAGCCCGTAGAGAAACCCGATAATACTGCCGAAAAATGTAACGGAATAACCGTAAAAGAAATTTCCCAATAATCCGAGATGCTGACCGACATTTTCGCCGCCTTTGATAACCAAAAAGTTAGTTGCGGCAAAAATCAACAGTCCGGCAACTACTCCAAGCACGATGCCCAAAACATTTCCGTTCAGACGAATAACCGCCTTTTGCAGTTTTTCTTCAAAAACTTCTTCTTCCGCCAATGTATTTGATTTATTTGCCATTCGATTTTTCTAACCTTTTCGGAACTCGCGGCTGCGTCGAACTCAATTCGGCAATTTCGCTTTTTTCATCCGCCTTCATCTCTTCGTGATATTCCTGTTCGACGTTCACTTCCCAAACATCGTAGTTTGCGCCCAGAATATTTTTAACCGACAGCATCGCCGTCAGCATCGAATGATCCTGATTATTATATTTGTGCATCCCGTTTCGCCCAACCAGATACAAATTGCCCAAACCGTCTAAAAAATTGCGAATGACTTTCAGCATATCGCTATAAATCGAATCATAGATCGGATAGGCTTTCGGCATCCTGACGACCGAACCGTCAATCACATCTTTTTCATCAACGAGTTCGAGTTCAGCCAATTCTTTTGTTCCTAACTTGATCAGATCCTCGTCCGCCATTTCCCATAGATCGTCGCCTTTGAAACAAAAATACTCAAGTCCCAAACAAGTTTTTGTAGGATCGGGAACCATCTTCGGACTCCAGTTTTTGAAATTCTGAATTCTACCGACTTTAACGGCGGAATCGTGGATGTAAATCCAATTATCCTGAAACAAATCGGCTTTGTCTATAACCAAAGCAACGGTCAAAAAATCGCGGTAGCCGAGATTATTGGCGGCATCTAATACTTCTTGTGGAACTGCCGGTTCCATTTTACGAACCAATTCACGAATCGGCATACTGCTGATAAAATCCGTTCCTTCAATTACTTCATTTTTGCCATCGGCACTTTTTATTTCAACTGCCGTTATGCCGGTTTTATTCCACGAGATTTTCTCAACACTTGCCTCCATCTTCAGTTCGCTTCCGTTTTCCTGAACTACTTCGGCAACCTTTTCCCACATCATTCCCGGACCTTTTTCAGGATAATCGAACGCATCAATCAGCGTTTTGATAACCGCATTTTTATCATTGGAAGGCGCGGAAATTAGCGCGTTTTTGACCGCCGAGAAAAGCGATAAACCTTGAATTCTTTGCGAAGCCCATTCCGCTGAAATCTCGTTGCACGGAATTCCCCAAACTTTTTCGGTATAGGTTTTGAAAAATATCTCGTAAAGCCTTTTGCCGAATCGGTTCGTTACCCAATCTTCAAAACTAACTTCCGGTTTAACAGGATTCATCTGCGCTTTTGTATAGCTCAGAAAAATTAAAAAACTGTTAAAAACGCCAAGTCCGAAAAGCGCATTGGTAGCGCGAAGCGGATAATTAAAAAATTTTCGGTTGTAATAGATACGCGAAAGCCGTCCGCGCCGCAGGAAATTACCCTTGGTCAAAACCTCGTGCCAGAATTCATCCACCGCTTTGACTTTGGTAAAAAACCGGTGTCCGCCGATGTCGAAAAGATAGCCTTTGTAATCAACCGTTCGTGAAATGCCGCCAACGACATTATCTTTTTCCAAGACGACCGAAGGAACGTCCGCTTTACAAAGCTCATACGCCGCCGTCAAACCTGACGGTCCGGCACCGATAATTACAACTTTTTTTGAGTTTTTGGGGAACATAAAAACCAGAACCGTCTAAGGTGCATCGAGAAAATCATTGACCGCCGCCATTTTTTGCCGCACGTTGATAATTTGCAGATAAATTTTAATAACGATATTTCTAATAACCGCTATCAACCAACCTACAGCAAAACCGCTGACAAATCCATAAAGTAACCCGATAAGACTGCCGCCAAAAGTTACATTATAGCCCGGGAAAAATTGCCCTAAAAGCGCAAGATTTGGACCGATCTTTTCACCACCTTTAATAATCAAAAGATTCGTTACGAGAAAAATGCCCAAGGCAAACACAATCCCAAGTGCCGCGCCGAGTGCCAAACTGTCTATTTTAGCCAGTGTTTGGACAATCTGTTCACTCTCTATTTCGGCGGTGTTTTCGTTTAAATTAGCAGTTGACTTAACCATTTTGATATATAAAACTTTTTAAATAATACGAGAATGATTCTCCATTTAATCGAAACGCGCGCGATTAGTCAAACTATCTTGATAAACAGCAGCTTGTTTTTTATCGCCTTATTTTCTAAAATCAAACTTCGTTTGCGCTCCAAATAATTATGCAAAATTCTCAAGCATTCAAAACCCGTGATGCAACAAGTTACGATTCATTAGCCGAGCAATTCGATTATTACACCGAACGGCTTTCGCACAAATTGGCGGCGCGAATGGTTGAATTGGCTGAACTTGAACAAAATGACCGCGTGCTCGATGTCGGCACGGGAACCGGAGTTGTGGCTCTACAAGCCGCACAAATTGTCGATGAAAAAGGTATGATTGACGGCATTGATTTGTCCGACGGGATGCTGGAAACAGCCAAGAATAAAGCCGTCAGATTAAATCTCGCCGCAAAAGTAAATTTTCGCCGGATGGATGCTGAGGCTTTGGAATTTGACGATCAAACTTTTGAAAAAGTGGTTTCGCTATTTGCGCTTCTGCATTTTCCAAACCCTACGGTCGCGCTCAAAGAAATTTTTCGTGTAATGCGTCCGGGCGGAAAACTCGTATTAGCAGTTGGAAGCAGTCCGCCTTTATCAATTTCAGGTCTAGCGCATCGCTTTAGAAAGTTACCGGATTTTGTGCAAAGATTACGCGGCAAACAATTGGTCGCGCCCGCATTTTTAGATTCGCTGGTCGAAGTGTATTTGCCGCAAACCAACGAGGCGGAAGAATCTCATTTGGCGCATCACTCGCACAATCGGACGCAACCCGTCACAACTTTGATAAATCAAAGCGGATTTGAAGTTTTGAAGACCGATTGGCACGGCGATACTGAAATAATCGAAACGCCCGAGGATTTTTGGGAAATTCAACGCACATTTTCGAGCATCGCCCGCAAGCGCATAAACGATGCCGCGCCGGAAAAATCCGAATTGCTTTACAATGATTTTTTGAACAAATGCCAAAAAGTGCAAGCCGTCGGCGGAAAACTCGTGTATCCGTTCGGCGCATTTTACGTCGTCGCTCGAAAACCTTAAGCTAGGCAGAAGCCCGCACGTTAGTAAGGGCGTTTTTCGCCATCAAACAAGTGAAAGAAAATAACAAATTACGCATCGCCATCATCGGACTCGGACAAGTTACACACAATATTCATCTGCCCGCGTATTCGCGCCTCGCGGATAAAATTACGATTGTCGGCGGTTGCGATAAAAGTGGCGAAATGCGTCAAATGGCGCGTGAGAAATTAAAACTCGCGGAAGTTTTTGAAGCTCCGTTGGAGATGATCGAAAAAACCGCGCCTGACATCGTTGCGATCTGCACTCCACCGGCGTTGCACGTTGAACAAACTTTGCTCGCGCTTGAAAATAATTGCCACGTTTTCTGCGAAAAACCGCTTGCGGAAAGTTTGGCGGATGCCGATAGTTTGATTGCCGCAGCGGATACGGCGAAAAAATTTGTCGTCGTCAATAATCAATTTCCGTATATGAACATTCATCTTGCCGCTAAAAAGATGATCGGCACGCCCGAATTCGGAAAACTTCTTTTTTTGCAGGCGTGGCAGACGTTTCGCCCGCACGCCCACACCGAAGCCGATTGGCGCGGTAAGCTGGCGCGAAGAGTATGTTTTGAATTCGGCATCCACGTTTTTTCGCTCTGCCGGTTTTTTTTCGATGCCGAACCCGTTTCAATTTCGGCGCAAATGCCTAATCCGCTATCAAAATTCGATTCGGATGTGGTCAATCTCATCACACTCGAATTTGCCGACGGGCGCGCCGCTTCGATCATTCTTAACCGTTTGAGCAAAGCCCCGGAACGCTATCTCGATATGCGGCTGGACGGCGAATTTGCGTCGGTGCAAACGTCTATCGGCGGCGAAGTCCGCTTTGAAGCCGGAATGCACACCCGCGAAAAACGTCCTTTTTTCGGGCTGAATTTTATTAAAGGCGGCAAAGCGGTTTTAGTGGACGGCACAAAATCAAAAATCATCGGCAAAGACGGCATCAACCCGTTTGCCTCTTCAACCGCGCATCATCTCGGAAACTTTATCGAGGCAATCAACAACGGCGGCATTCCGCCCGGAACAGTTGCCGACAACCGCAAAACTTTGGCATTGGTTTTCGCCGCTTACGATGCAGCAGAAGCACAACATGCCATAAAAATGAGTGAATACGGACAATAATAAAACCGACAATAGTAAAATTCGCGTCGGTATTGTCGGCGCGGGATTGATGGGTTTATGGCACGCTTATTCCGCCCGAAAAGTCGGCGGCAAAGTTGTCGCAGTTTTCGACATCAGTAAAACAAACGCTGATTCGCTTGCCAGAAAATACCCGGGATCGAAGAGTTTTAATAGACTTGAGGAAATGCTCCCGGAAGTCAGAATCGATGCGCTTCACATTTGCACACCGACGGAAACGCACCAACAAATCGCTGAGATTGCTGTAACACAAAATGTTAATTTGCTGATTGAAAAACCGATATTGCAGACGGCTGAAGAAACCGTATCGCTTTATGATTTAGCATTGAAACATCAAATTTTATTATGTCCGGTTCATCAATTCGTCTTCCAAGACGGCGTAATCAGAGCTAAAAAACTTTTACCGGACATCGGGCAAATTGTTCATCTGCAAGCAAATATCTGTTCGGCGGGCGGAACAGGCTTAGATTCAAATCAAATTGACACGATCGCCGACGATATTCTACCGCATCCGATTTCAATGATGCAGACTTTTTTGGGCGACGAATTAGCGACCGGTGATTGGAATATTTTCCGACCAAATTACGGCGAATTGCGAGTTTCGGGAAAAGCACAGGGAACTTCTTTAGGAATTTTTGTCAGTATGAACTCACGTCCGACGCTCAACACTTTTCAGATTTTCGGCACGGACGGAACGATTCATCTCGATCTTTTTCACGGCTATTCGGTCATAGAATCGGGAAAAACTTCCAAAGCGAGAAAAATTCTGCATCCGTTCGAACTGGCGTTAAAAAATTTCTCCGCCGCGACGTTGAATCTCGGGCGTAGAAGTCTGCACGGAGAATCGGCTTATCCGGGACTTCGGCGTTTGATTGACGGGTTTTATCAGGCAATTAAATTTAACAAAAAACCACCGATCTCGCCCGCCGAAGCGATTGCCGTTGCACAAATTCGTGATATTTTAATAAAAAAGACGAAATGAGTATTAACCCGAAACTATCAGTCGTTCTCGCATCGCAAAATGCCCGCACAAGCGTTTTTGATTGTTTGCAGACTATCAAACATCAAAGTCAAGACGAAGCCGTCGAAATAGTAGTCGTTGACAATTCAACCGACGATACGGCGGAAATTATCAAACGCGAATTTCCCAACGTCAATCTCATAAACGCCCCGAAAGACAAACTGATTCCTGAAATGTGGGCAATCGGTATCAAACGAAGTATAGGCGAAATCATCGCTTTGACAACGACGCATTTTATTCCGTCGGAAAATTGGATTGCTGAAATGCTTCGCGCAAATCAAGCGGATTACGCCGGAATCGGCGGCTCAATTGAAAATGAGACAAACGCCGATCCGGTTTCGTGGGCGGTTTATTTTTGCCGCTATAGTCCGTATATGCTGCCGTTTAATGAGATCGAAGTCGAGGATTTTGCCGCTGATAATGCTTCTTACAAAAGGCGTGATTTGGAACTTGTAAAAGATTCGATACAAGACGGATTTTGGGAAAATTTCGTTCATCAGGAAATGCGAAAAATCGGTATGAAACTTCTTAAATCACCGGAGATAATTGTCTATCACCGCGATTCATTTACATTTTCCGGCTTTATGAATCAGAGATTTCATCACGGCAAACAATTTGGCAACACACGCGCCGCACGGATGACGTTCGGGAAACGGCTTATTTACATTTTGTTGTCGCCTTCGATCCCGTTTCTTTATCTTTACCGGATTACACAGCGCGTTTTTGCTAAAAAAAGAAACATCGGTAAATTTATTTTAGTGTTGCCGATTTTGAGTTTGTTTCTATTGAGTTGGTCGTTTGGCGAATTTTGCGGATATTTTTGGAAATCTGAAACTTAATGAATTCCTTGCAAAAATCAGTAAAATTATCCGTGGTCGTAGCTTCGATTTATTCTCTTATCGTGTTAAAAAAATGCCTTGACAGCATTCTTTCCAATGATTGCGAGAATGTCGAAATCATTGTCGCACATCATTTCGCAGATGAAAATCTTAACGAATTAGTCAAGGAATATGACGATATTTGCTTTATCGAATTTGCTGAAAACGCAACTTTACCTGTTTTATGGGCGGCTGGAATTGCGCGTGCTTCCGGCGAAATAGTTGCTATCACAGATTCGTCGTGCGTTGTGGCGGAAAATTGGATTACCGAAATTTTCGCGGCGCATCAAGCAGATTTGCCTGTCGTCGGCGGCGCGGTGGAAATGTCCGAAAGCAAGAGCTTGGTTGATTGGGCGGCATATTTTTGCGAATACGGACAGTTTATGAAACCGCTTGCGGCTGGTGCAGTCGAAATTTTGCCCGGAAATAATATCTCGTTTAAGAGCGAAGTGTTAAAGAAACATCCGCAGTTTGTCGTGAATGAGTTTTGGAAAACTTATTTATGTCAACAGCTTAAAGCCGAAGGAATCGGGTTAATATCTGCGCCTTCGATGTTAGTCTATTACAATAAATCGTTTGCGCTTTTACCTTTTCTAGTGCGTCGTTTTCATCACGGACGTTGTTTTGCCGGAATGAGAATTAAAAATGTAACCATTTTCAAACGTGCGTTTTATGCCGTCGGCACAATCGTTCTGCCGTTCGTTTTTTTTATTCGCACACTTTTGCCTGTTTTGAAAAAAAGACGCTTTATGCGTGAATTTATTTTATCTTTACCGATCTCTATTTTAGCAATTTTATTTTGGTCAATCGGTGAAACTTACGGTTATCTTGCGGGAACGGGGAAAAGTTGCGAACATATTTATTGAGCGAAATCTGAATTATGCCTAAGTTTTCCGTCATTATTGCCTCCGTCAACGGTTTGCCGACGATTGCCGAATGTTTAAAATCGATAGAAAATCAAGAATGCAGGCACGACGCGGAAATTATCGTGGTTGACAGCACGACGGACGGCACAGCCGAACATATCAGAGAAAATTTTCCAAAGGTTAAGTTGATAAAATCGGCTGGAAAAGTCGGTGTTCCCGAACTTCGCGCAATCGGGATGAAAGCGGCTGGCGGCGATTTTTTGATTGTTACCGAAGATCATTGCATTGCGCCTGCCAATTGGTTTTCGGAGTTCCAAACAGCGCACGAAAAAGGATATGCCGTAATTGGCGGCGCAATCGAAAATGGCTGTCAAAGGAGATTAATCGATTGGGCAACTTTTTTGTGCGAATACAGCGCGTTTATGCCGCCGATTGCCGCCGGTGAAACGGAATTTGTCGCGGGCAACAATGTTTCCTACAAGCGCACGGTAATTGAACAAATCCCTGATGACATCAAGACAAATTATTGGGAATATTTTCTGCAAGCTGAATTGCGACGAAAGAATATCAATTTTCTCGCCGTTCCTTCAATCGTTGTCAATCATAAAAAGGAGTTTGATTTCTTTTACTTTCTCTCGCAAAGATTTCATTATTCGCGCTCGTTTGCCGCGATGCGAAGGCGAAAATCTTCGGTTGCACAACAGATTTTCTACTTGTTTTATGCGCCAATCGCGCCGTTTCATCTGACGTGGCGAATCGTGCAAAACGTCCGGCGAAAAAAACGAAATAGGCGTGAACTTTTATTGTCGCTGCCGATGCTTTTTATTTTTATGTTAGTCTATGCTTTCGGCGAATTCATCGGGCAGATTTTCGGCGGTGGAAACAGTTTGAGCAAAGTGGAATGATTGTAAAACTCTCGATAGTAATTGCTGCTTGGAATGGTGTCGAGTCGTTGCGGCGATGCCTGATCTCTTTAGAAAAACAAGTCGAAACGGCTGAGGTCATCGTCGTTAGCAATTTTTCAACTGCCGATTTATCCCACGATTCGCGCTTTTCATTCGTTAAATTTATTGACCTTGCATCCGAAAAAGCCGTGCCGCAGCTTCGCAGTTACGGTATAAATTTAGCAAAAGGAGAGATTATCGCGCTGGCGGAAGATCACTGTTTTTTTGATGAAAATTGGTGTCGAGATATAAAAAGAATCCATAATTCGAATTATGCGGCAGTCGGCGGCACAATCGAAAATACGGATAATTCAAAGGCTTTAGACTGGGCGGTTTATTTTTTCGATTACGGAAAATATATGCCGCCAATCGAATCAGGTGAGATGCTAACTTTATCGGGTTTTAATGCTTCCTACAAAAAAAAAGTATTGGATGAACTGCAGGAAAATTTCGCTGACGGCTTTTTCGAAACTTTTTTTAACCAAGAACTTATAAATCGCGGACACAAATTATTTTTGACAGATTCAGCGACGATTTATCACTATAAAACTTACAAATTAAAAAAGACTTTGATTCAGTTTTATCATTTGGCGCGTTCATTTGCCGCCAGACGCGTTGCAAACACGCCGTTTACAAAACGCTTTGTATATGCAGTTGTTTCGCTTATTTTGCCAATAATTCTGCCAACGCGTATTGCGTTAAACGTCATAAAAAAAAAGCGGCACATCAAAGAATTGTTAAGCTCATTTCCTTTCATTATAGTTTTGATGTCGGCGTGGGCTTGGGGTGAATTTTGCGGTTATCTAGGCGGTGAAGGCGCAAGCGCGAACGAGTGGAAGTAGTTGAATTTTATGAAAATCGGGGTTGATGCAAGTTGTTGGTCAAATAAACGTGGATTCGGGCGTTTTACGCGGGAGTTGCTCGAAGCCGTTCTTGTCGAAGATACGGAAAACGAATACTTGTTTTTTGTTGACCGCGAAACTGCCGAAACGGACGAGTTTCCGGCAAGAGTGAAAAAAATCGTAGCGAATACCGAATTTTCGCCGACGCAAGCGGCTTCGGCAGATAGCAGTCGTTCTGCCAAAGATTTGTGGGCGATGAGTCGTGCGGTTTTAAACCATAAAATTGACATTTTTTTCTCGCCGGCAGTTTATTCGTATTTTCCGATTTTTAATCGCACGAAAATCATCGTTACCTTGCACGATGTCATTGCCGACCATCATCCCGAATTGATTTTTCCGAACAAAAAATCGCATCTATTTTGGAGGTTGAAACAAAACATTGCAATTCGGCAGGCAAGTTTGATCTTGACGGTTTCAGAAAATGCTAAGGAGCAAATAATCGAATATTTTAACCTGCCGGAATCGCGTCTGCGAGTTATAACCGAAGCTGCGCGCGCAGTTTTCACGATTCTTCCGCACGATGAACGGATGAACGAAACATTGCAAAGGCATAATCTCAAGCCGGACGAAAAATTTCTTCTCTATGTCGGTGGAATCAGTCCGCACAAAAATCTGAATACCTTGATTGATGCTTTTCAAAGGCTTGACGACATCAAATTGATTCTTGTTGGCGATTACAAAGATGATCCGTTTTTTTCGGCGTATCCTTCGTTGAAAAAACAAGTCGAAGAACTCGGTTTAACCGAAAACATTATCTTCGCCGGCTTTGTCGAAGACATTGATTTAGCTTATTTGTATAACGCCGCAGCGTTGGTTGTGTTGCCGTCGTTAGAAGAAGGTTTCGGACTTCCCGCCGTTGAAGCGATGGCGTGCGGAACGCCCGTTGCCGCAAGCAATCGCAGTTCGTTGCCCGAAGTTTTGGGCGAAGCCGGAGTTTTTTTTGAACCGCTTGATGTTAAAAATATGGCTGATGTTATTAAACAAATTTTGGGCGATGAAAAAAGACGCGCCGAAATGAGCCGCATCGGTTTAATCCGTTCCAAACAATTTATGTGGAAAAAAGCCGCAACCGATCTTTTGGCTATTTTTAATGAATTGTCAAAATAATAAATTGCTATGGAAAAACCTTTCAAATTTTGTATGGTAACGACGTTTTATCCGCCGTATAGTTTCGGTGGTGATGCGATGTATATTTACCGCCTGACCAATGAATTAGCTAAGCGCGGACATTCCGTTGACATTTTTCACTGCACGGATGCCTACCGTGTTTTGGAAAAAAAATCGCCGACTGCCGAATTTCCCAATCATCCGAATGTTACAGTTCACCGACTAGAAAGCCGCGCCGGATTTCTTTCACCACTTTTGACACAGCAAACCGGCGTTCCATTTTTCAAAAAAGAATTGACCGACGCTTTATCAAAAAATAATTACGATGTTATCCATTTTCACAATATGTCGCTCATCGGGATTACAGCGTTAAAATACGGAAACGCCGTCAAACTTTACACGACACACGAACATTGGTTAGTTTGCCCGATGCACGTTTTGTGGAAATATGACCGCGAAGTTTGTCAGCAAAAAGATTGTCTTAAATGTCAAATAGCCGGAAAAAGACCGCCGCAACTTTGGCGATATAGCGGACTTCTTGAAAAATCTTTGAGCCACGTTGATCGTTTTATTTCGCCGAGCAGATTTACACTAAACAAACATTTGGAATTGGGTTTGGATATTCCGATAATGCATATTCCATATTTTCTGCCCGCGCCGGAAACTGCAAATCTCACAAATGAAAACAAACCGGAACGTCCATTTTTTCTGTTCGTCGGACGATTAGAAAGAATCAAAGGTTTGCAGAATGTGATGCCGATCTTCAAAAAACTTCAAGAATATGATCTGTTAATTGCCGGCGACGGTGAATATAAAAATGAGTTGACTGAACTTGCCGGAGAAAGTAAAAACATCAAATTTCTCGGCAGATTAAGCCAAAAAGAATTGCAAAATCTGTATCGCCACGCTGTTTCGATAATTGTTCCGTCCATCTGTTATGAAACTTTCGGCATCATTATTATCGAAGCATTTTCGATGAAAACTCCTGCAATCGTCAACAATCTCGGCGCATTGCCCGAAGTGATCGAAGACAGCAACGGCGGATTTATCTATAACAACGAAAAAGAACTGGTTGACGCGATGCACAAATTAGCTGAAAATCAAATTTTGCGCGAAGAGTTAGGAAACAACGGTTATCGGGCATTTCTGAAATTTTGGAACGAAGAAGCGCATTTAACGCAATATTTGGATTTGATAGAAAAGCTAAAAAAAAAATCAAATTAATCGGGTTTTGGAGTTAAACGATTGAAAATACCTATTTTAACTTATCATTCAATAGACGAAAGCGGCTCGGTTATTTCAACCGGTGCGGCGACTTTTCGTCAGCAAATGAAATTTTTAAAAGAGGCAAACTTTAATGTAGTTTCGCTAGGTAATTTGATAAAAAACTTCAGCGAAAATAAAGTTCAGCTGGCAAAAACAATTGCTCTTACTTTTGATGACGGGTTTCAAAATTTTTATGCAGAGGCGTTTCCTGTTTTAGAGGAATGCGGTTTTACGGCAACGGTTTTTTTGGTTACGAATTATTGTGAAAAACATAATGATTGGGAAGGAAATTTGCCAACGCTTGAACGCAGCAAACTGATGTCGTGGAGCGAGATAAAAGAACTGCATAATCACGGCATCGAATTTGGAGCGCACAGTTTGTCACATCCTGATTTCACGAAAATTCCGCTTGAAGAAGTGAAACGCGAATTGGTTGAATCAAAAAAAGTGATCGAAGATAAACTCGGAAGTGCGGTGGAAACTTTTGCTTATCCGTATGGAAGATTTAACACGAATGTCAAAAAACTGACCGCCCAATATTATGCGGCGGCTTGCTCGACAAATTTGGGTAAAGTTCAAAAAAGAAGCGATTTTTATTCGCTTGAAAGAGTTGATACTTATTATTTGAAAGACGCGCGAATATTCAGGTCGCTTGAATCTGTTTCCTTTGACTATTATTTGCATTTCAGACAAGCAATGCGTAAATTTAAACAAATGTTTGTGTAAAAGTTTTGCACGAATGAATTTTTTGGAGAAATTAAAATGTCAGTATTAACCAGAATCGGGCGACACGCGAAATTGTCGCTCAAAGCCGCACGCCACACGGAAAAACAAACGCCGCCGTTTATGATCGTTTTCATCAATTCGATCTGTAATCTGACTTGTGAACATTGTTTTTACTGGAAGGAGTTGAACAAACGTGACGATTTGAAGTTTGAGGAGTTTGAAAAACTCTCGCTCGAACTCGGCGATTTTGAAAACCTCAATCTGTCCGGCGGCGAACCGTTTATCAACAAAGAATTCGGCGAAATCTGTCTGCTTTTTACGAAAAACAATAACGTCAAAAACATTTATGTTCCGACCAACGGTTTTTTCACCGAACGGACGGAAAAATCGCTTCGCAAGGTTTTGGAAAGCGACACGCTTTCTATGTTTGTGTGCGAAATTTCGCTCGACGGAATGCCCGAATATCACAATAAGTTTCGCGGAAATCCGCAATCGTTTGAAAAGGCAATGGAAACTTATGCGATGTTAGCGGAATTGCAGAAAGAAGATCCGCGCCTTCGGATTCACGCAAACACAGTTGCGATGGGCGAAAATATGGATGAGGCGTGGCAACTTACGGAATATTTGCACGATAATTGTCCGATGATGGAACATCATAATTTGGCGATTATTCGCGGCGACCGCAAAAATCCGTCGTTGCAAGGTCCGCATCTACAAAAATACAAAGAACTTTATCGCCACGTCGCCGAAGTCTGGAGCGACCGCGAAAAAGGGCGTTTCGGCTCAAGCGTCGAACCGATGCTGCAATGGGCAAAGGTAAAAACTATCGAAAGCGAATCGCAATTTGTGCCGTGCAAAGCCGTAGTTTTGACGGGTGTAGTTTATGCTAACGGCGATGTCAGCGTTTGCGAACAACATCGTCCGCTGGGTAATTTACGCAAAAACAGTTTTTTTGAAATTTGGGATTCCGAAAAAGCGCAAAAACTGCGGGCAAGCATCAAGGCAAAAGAATGTTACTGCACCAACGAAGTGTTTTTGTGGTCGAGCATCGTCTATCAACCCGTGCAGTTGACAAGAGCAATCGTCGGCGCAAAACGGGCGCAGAAAGAAGATTCAGTTGCTTCGGTTTGAGCATAATTTTGTTAAAAAGATTTTGAATAGCCACAAAAAAGCATAGACGTTCCGCGACACAAAAATATTTTTTTGAGATTTTTGTGCTTTTTTGTGGCTAAAAATTATGCAACCGCAATTGAACACCACACAATCAAACAAAACACATCCGCAAAATTTACTGCCGTCGTTGCACGAAATTGATTTTGTCTGTCCATTATGTCGAGGCGTGTTGGATGTTCTGGAAAACGGCTATCATTGCGCCGCGTGTCAAAAAGATTATCTGCTACACGACGGCATTCCCGATTTTCGGGTTTTTCCCGACCCGTTTTTGAATTTTCAGGAAGATTTTGAGCGCACGGAAATCGTGCTTGCTGGACTTGAAAAATATGATTTGGAAAAATTGCTCACTTATTATTGGAGTTTCAGCGACATCACGCCTGAAGATTTGCGCCCGAAATTTGTGCGAAGCGCGATGCTCGGTGAACAAAAAGCACAGCCGATACTGAATCTCATTAAAGAAAATAATTATGAGGGTGACTTATCATCGAAAAAGGTTTTGGAAATCGGTTCGGGAACAGGAAATTTTTTGACAATTGCCGCACCGCAATTTAAGCAGGTTGTCGGAATTGACATCGGAATGCGTTGGCTGCACGTCAGCCGCCGACGGTTTATGGATAAAGGCGTTCCGGTGCCGCCGTTGGTTTGCTGCTGCGCCGAATATTTGCCGTTTGCTGATGATTCGTTTGATTTTGCGACGGCTATTTCAACCTTTGAATTCATCGCCGACCAGCCGAAAGCATTAGCCGAACTTGATCGCACGCTCAATAAAAACGGTGAAGTTTATCTCAATTCGGTTAATCGTTTTTCGGTAGCGCGAGACCCTTACGCGTATCTTTGGGGCATCGGCTTTTTGCCGCGTTCAGTGCAAGCAAAATATGTTTTTTGGCGGCGCGGAGCAAGTTATGAAAACGTCAGAACACTTTCTTACGGTGAGTTTCAAAAGATGAGTCACGTCCGTTTTCCCGAAAACAGATTTACTTTGCCTGATGTTGCACCTGAAATAATGGAGCAATTTTCGAGTTTTACACGATTTCAGGTGCAGACTTACCGCATAATTAAAAAACTTCCCGTATTTTCTCAATTGTTAAAAAGGTTTGGTCCGGCTTGGAACATTCAGTTAAAAAAATGTTTGTGATTATTTTTTACAAATCAATAGTGTCTGCTTTGGTTTTGCTTTTCTTAAATTATTGGTATGCGATTGAGATATACTTTTTCGAAAAACTTCTTTATAACAAATAAAGAAGATTTTTTTAAAGCGGTAAAATACCAGTCAATGAATTTGATTCAACGACTTCAAACTCAAAACTTTAATTTACTTCGGGATGGAAAATATGGACAAAAAAGCGGCGTTTGATTTTGAAAGAGATAATCGTTTGTATGAAACCCGAGCAAAACAGGGATTTTTGAATAAAATAATTCCCCATCATTGGAGTATTCACCATGATGATAAAACCAATGTCAGATCGGTAGAAAGTGTCAAATCGCTTGCCGATGAATTCGAGCGACCGATCATTCTCGCCATTGGTGCGGGAGGCGGTAGTTTATATAGAAGAGTTTGGCAAGAACCTGAAATTATTCGGATCGGTGTGGACATTAATCACGATGTTTTGGTTAATGAAGGAAAATCTATTTTTAATGCAGTAGAAGCTGACGCTAATCTTTTGCCTTTTGATGATGGTTCTGTTGATATTGTTTTGTTTGATTATGTGCTTCACCATTTAGTCGGTCAGGGGGAAATGGAAAGAGCCATAGATGAAGGTTTACGTGTGCTTCGATCGGGCGGTTATATGGTTGCCCGAGAGCCTTCTTCTTTTTCACCAAGCGGACTGGCAATGAATATCGCAAATAAATTTCAGTTGATGCACTTTATTTCAGGTGCTTCTAATTATGAGTTTGCCATCTCGCCACCTTATTTGCTCAAATTACTTGAAAATGGAGGAAAACGAGTTTCTGTCAAAGGCTTGAGTTTTTTATGGTCACGAAGGTTGCCAATTTGGTTGCAGGAAATAATCAGCAAATCAGAACCTTTCGTGTTCAGCAGTGAATTTAGTCAATTTTTGGCTGATTTTATAGTCTTTGTTGTGCGAAAGGATATTTAAACTTATTCGAAATTTCAGGAACTTTTCAATTTAATGAAAAAGACAGGGTTTACTCACAAAAATAATTTGGCAAACTCTTTAGATGTCCCGGGTTTATCAATTGTAATTGCCGTCTATAATGGTGCAGATTTTCTCAAAAAGTGTTTGCCTGCACTGATGAAGGCGGCTGACGAGCAGACAGAAATTATTTTGGTAAACGACGGTTCAACCGATAATTCGGCAGAAATCGGCAAACAATTCGGGGTAAAAATTATTACGCTGCCCGAAAAAAGCGGCGCGGCAAATGCGCGCAACAATGGAGTCCGGCAGGCAAAAGGTGAGATCATTTTGTTCGTGGACGCTGATGTTGTTGTGCAACCCGATACGATGCGGGATGTGCGCCGGTTATTTGCGGAAAACCTTGAATATACGGCGATTTTCGGCTCTTACGACGAAACACCCGGCGAACCGGATTTTTTCTCGCAATACCGGAACTTAATGCATCGTTTCTATCATCAAACCGGCGGCGGCGATGCCGATACTTTTTGGTCGGGTTTCGGCGCGGTCAAACGTCAAGCATTTTTGGATGTCGGCGGCTTTGACGCGGAAAAATTCGAGATTCCGTCGGTCGAAGATATTGAACTCGGCTATCGTTTGCGTGAAAAAGGTTATAAAATTTTGCTCGTTCCCGAACTCGAGGCAAAACACTTAAAAAAATGGACATTCGCATCAATTCTGCAAACGGATTTTTGGCAACGCGCTGTGCCGTGGGCGGAATTGATTTTGCTAAACCCGCAAGTAGCACACAATCTGAATGTCAAAAACTCGCAAAAAATCAGTGCGGTTTTAGCCGGTTTATTTTTATCATCGCTGCCTTTTATCGTTTTAAGTTGGTGGCTTAGTATTGCATCAATAGTGTTTTTGCTCGCGCTTATTACCATAAACCGCGACTTTTACAAATTCTTTCTAAAGCGCAAAGGATTATTTTTTACGCTCGGTGTTTTGCCGATGCACATTTTATATTTTCTATACAGCAGCCTCGCATTTGCTTACAGTTGGTTCAATATCAAAATACTGCATCGCACGATTATTGTTCGGTAATTAGCATTTTTATATATAAATAAGGGGAAATTTATTCTTGCAAATTGTTCGTGATTACTCTATTTTATTAGTGTGGCAAAGTTTCGACAAGTAATTTGGCAACAAACTTACAAATAGGTTCTGACTTCCATCGAAATAATTCAAAATTAAGTTATTTATTATCTTAATTAACAACTCTGCTTAACTAAACTCAAACTTTTTAAATTTTAGGAGAATTACAAATGAAAAGAAATATCAAAAGATGGAAATCAACGTCTATCTTTACAATTGCCGTCATTTTAGTCGTTGCGGTAGTAACTTTCGGGCATAATCTGCTTCCATACTCGATAAATTGGTCAAACAGTAATTTAATCACAACCGATAATACTTGGAGTGTAAGTGCTGAATTAGGGGTTAGAGGTTATTCGGGTGCTGATACACCCGTAACACCCGGACAGGATGCCCGTCAAACTTTGACTGACTCTCTTGCGCTTAATGTGAAGGCTAATCAAACCAATCCAAATACTTTAGTCGAAGGAGGAGTCGCCGAGTTTGAGATTGCCAATCCGACCATCGCCATAAAAGGTTCTGATAGTGCTCACGCTCCATATATCAATTTACTGATGGACTCGCGTAATCTGACCAATATCAGGGTTAGAGCAAACATCCGTGATTTGGACAGCACAGCGAATAATGCAGTTCAACAAGTTGCCGTCCAGTTCCGCTACACTAATGATGAAACCGGACCTTATACAAATGTTCCGAGTGCTTACATTGCCGATGCTACCGATCCGGGAACAGCGACCAGAGTTACACCGATTGATGTAATATTACCAAACATCACCGACAATCGTATTGCTTTAGAAATAAGAATTATGACAGTCAATGCAGTTGGAAACGATGAGTGGATTGGCGTTGATGACATAATGGTAACCGGATCGCCTGCATTATTTTCGACAACTTGTGATCCAATACTTTCAGTTACTCAGGATATACCGACGCAGCGGCGATTTTTTCAGATAGCAGGTGCAGATGGTCAAATCACTGTGGATCCGCTTAATTTCGGTCCCGGATTGCAAACATTTTCACTTATGAATTCAACAAATGGATCAGTTACTACGCCTCCATTTACATCTGGAACTTATAATCCGGTTTCAGCGACATTTGTCGTGAATAATTCAAGTATGCCGTTCGATGCCATACTGAGAGCAACAAACCAATTTCAAGGGCTTTCGATTAGAGCACAATGCGCCTGTATTCCGACCCCGACGATTTCCGATGATCCGAATATGTTTCCCGGCGGATTAAGTGTCTTTGACGTTGACTTCGATCCTGGAGAAGTGGTAATTGACCATGTTGATTCGGGATCAGGATTACAAACACTTTCGGTCGTCAATGCTACTAATGCAGAAGTCGAGATTCCGGTTTTTGAACCCGGAACGGTCGAAGAAGTAGTAATAAACTATACGATAACTGACCCTTCACAGCCGGTTGACATTACTCTCAGAGCGACCGATGCCTTTCACGGTATCATCATTCGCTTAGGTTGCGGGGCAAACCAAAATAATCCAAATAAGATTCAGACCAAACGACAGCGGTTTTTGCTGGAAAAATAGGGACTTTTTAATTATAAAAAAAAGGATGAATGACGCAATTTATGGTTCGTTCATCCCTTTTTTTGACTATTTTTCACGATTTGCAAATTATTATTAAAAAATGCTTTGTTTTAACGTGATAATTTTTGATTATTTTATAGTTTTTCTGTAATATCCTTCATTACAAATCCAAACTAATTCATTACGAATTAAAAAAAGAAAGTTATTTATCAAAAATAACTTTTAACAATAATGCTTTTTTTATTTTTGCAGGAGACTATCAAATGGGAAAGATTTTGAAGCGATATAGGAATGCGTTATTTCTAAGCACTCTAACTTTTTTTATTGTTGGAATTTTTACTTTTTCCGACGAACTGTTGTTATTAGTAGAAGCACATAATGGTATTCCTTATTCGATTAATTGGTCAAATACAAACCTGATTACTACTGACAACACTTGGAGTGTAAGTAATGAATTGGGAGTCAGAGGTTATTCGGGTTCGGACACACCTGTTACGCCCGGACAGGATGCGCGCACGGTTTTAGCTGAATCTTTTGCTCTAAACGTAAAGGCAAACCAGACCGATCCGAACACCTTGGTCGAAGGCGGAGTCGCCGAATTTGAAATCGCCAACCCGACTATTGCCTTGAAGGGTTCTGATACAGCACAGTCTCCATATGTAAATATTTTAGTTGACTCGCGTAATCTTAGTAACATCCGCTTTCGCGCTAATATTCGTGACTTAGACAGCACGGCGGTTGATGCAATTCAACAAGTCGCCTTGCAATTTAGGTATCGGGATGATGAAACCGGACCATTTACGGATGTTCCGGCAGCATATATTGCCGATGCCACCGATCCGGGATTAGCAACCAGAATTACGCCGATTGACGTAACACTTCCCCCAATTGCCAATGGTCATCCATCGCTTGAAATAAGAGTAGTAACAATAAATGCAGTCGGCAACGATGAGTGGATCGGTGTCGATGACATTATGGTAACTGGAGTTCCTGCAACTCCGACACCAACACCGACTCCAACTCCAACTCCAACAGCTACTCCGACTCCGACTCCGACACCGACACCAACTCCAACAGCTACTCCGACCGCAACTCCAACTCCAACGGCTACTCCAACACCAACTCCGACTCCGACTCCAACACCGACCGCCACTCCGACACCGACAGCAACTCCAACTCCAACAGCTACGCCGACCCCGACCCCGACTCCAAATCCGACTCCGACACCAACTCCGACACCAACTCCAACAGCTACTCCGACTCCGACACCGACACCGAGTGTTTGCACACCGATAACGACTGTAACCGAAGGCGATCTGTTTCCCGGTGGTATCGTCTCATATGGTGTGACCAGTGGCTCTGGTTCTGTTACAGTCGATCACGTCAATGCCGGAACCGGTTTGCAATCATTGACAGTGCTGGGAACTCCGGTCAATGCGATCGTGACGATTCCGGCATTTACGCAAGGCACCTACAATCCGGTGCCAGTGACCTTTACGCCGATCGATCCGAATCAGGCAGTAGATTTCACGCTCAGAGCAGCCAGCACTTTCCACGCCGCCAATGTTCGCGCCCGATGTGCGGCACTCCCGACCCCGACCCCAACTCCAACAGTTACACCGACACCGACACTAACACCAACAGCTACGCCCACGCCCACGCCGACACCAACTCCGACACCAACTCCGACTCCGACCCCAACTCCAACGGCAACTCCAACGGCAACTCCAACTCCAACTCCAACTCCAACAGCTACTCCGACTCCGACTCCGACACCGACACCAACTCCAACAGCTACTCCGACCGCAACACCAACTCCAACGGCTACTCCAACACCAACACCAACTCCGAC
>JANMAA010000269.1:0-13580 GCA_031359215.1 Acidobacteriota bacterium
GATCTGGCTGATTTCCGCTTCGATTTCCGAATCTGTCATCCCTGTATCGAGATAATGCTGAAAACGCTCTTTGCCTAAAAGTGCGACAAATAACTCTTGCGTCAAATCCGTGTAAGCATTGTGTTTTCCTTCTTCTACCAAAAAACCCGCCCGCTTTGAAGCTCTAACTAATGGATGCGAAGAAACTATTCGGTGAAGTTCCGACCAAATCTGATTTACATCAGATTTTTTGAGGCTTTCATTCCATTTTCCAACTTTTATTTGTCTGTTTTGGATGGATTTCGGCAGTCGTTTATGCCCGTTTGTTGAACTCATACTTAAACTTTCCGATTGTGTCATTTAATTTGTTCTGATTTGTTTTTTTTAGACAGTTCTGCCCGCACGCATTAATGCACTGCTCTCTTCCCGAAAGAGATATATTCTCCACTTTTTAAGTGAACATTCCGTAATCTGGATTTGGGTAGAAAAAAACTTGTAAATCAACCACCGAGCTTTACAGTTAATTTGGGGCTTGATTGGTAAGATTTGTTTCTCCTACCAACTACAAGTTAAATGGTAGCAATTATTTTCAATTTGGGCAACAGTTTTTTGTATTTTTTTACTGTGTTAAACAAATCTCTTAAACTCTTTTATTTATTGACTTACGCGCTTGATTAAAAAAATGATGGAGTTTTTTCAGCAAAATATTGAAAATTTAATTGTTTAGTTTTGGAAGGAAGCGGTCATTACAGATTTACTTTTCTTGTAACTATAATACATTTCTGCCTTCTAAATTTTGAGCGCAGTTGTTCAGGAATGTTCGATTAAAAATTTAATATGTTTTCGATAAAAATGGTAACTTTTTGTAAAAGCGCGGTTTGTCCTTCATCAACGGATTTGCTGTCGTTTCAAGACGGCGAAATTTCGCTTTGCGGACAGGAAAGAATCGAGGCACATCTCACCGTTTGTGAATTTTGCGCTTCGGAATTGGAATTTTATGCTCATTATCCGCAATCGGAAGAAACAGTAGCAACGGTTGAAATTCCGATACCGCTTTACGAACTTGCCCAGGCACTTCTCAACAACAAACACAAAGATTTTTCGGTTCTCAACCAACTTCTTATTGAAAATGAAGGCGTTTGGAGCTAAAAACATAACTCTTTCTCCGATGCATACAAGATAAAAACACCAACTTTTGAAAGCAAATTTCCCTTTTCAAATTCAGTTGTAAACCAACTTAACAATTCTTAACATCACTTAACCGAAGCTTAACGCCTGACTGCTTAATTCGAGCATATAATAATTCAATAGTTTTGTAGATATTTTTTCTGACAGTGCAGAAGATGTTCAATGATTTTTTTCAAAATCAAGGAGTAAAAGCAAAATGTTTAATCCCGTCATATTTGAATTATTGTTAGAAATAATTTTGAAGTTTTTCGGAGTTTGGTAATTACTGACGGCTGAAACAAGTGAACAGTCCGTATATTAGAAAGGAAAAGGTCAGAACCGTCCCGTGTGAGAAGCACGCTTGACCAGTCTGGATTTTCTCCCATCTTGACTGATCGTCGGCGGCTATTTATCGAAGAAGATTAAAAAGCGTGACCTTTAGCTTACGACCGAATATTATTCCTTTACAGGTTTTGTAAAAGAGATTCCGCTTCGCGTTTATAGCCTTCATCTTCGACCTCGTGATTTTTGTTAAGCGGCGCGTCAATTATCCATTCCAGATGTTCGCGTGCCTTATTTTTGTCACGGTTTGAAATATATGCTTCGGCGAGAAAAAGCCGGTTCAGATAAAATTTCGGTCCGAGTTCGACCGCTTTTTCCAAACATTCCACAGCTTTTTTCGTGCTTCCAATCGAAAACGGAAAGCCGGGAGCTTTGTGATAAAGTCTGCCGAGAACACGCCACGGTCCGCCGTAAAAATAACTTTCGTCCAGATCGATTGCTCTTTCAGCCGCGTTTTTGATCGGTGTGATAAGCGTGAGACTCTGCATAATGCCCTTTTCCTGTCCGTATGAACCATAATTCACGGACAGCCAAAAATTTGCTTCCAGCGAATCTTCATTTATCTCGATGCCCGATTTTCCACACTCGACACCTTCGTCAAAAAATGCGAGTTTATCTTCGTCATCGGCGTATTCGCCAAGCCAGTAATTTATCTCCGACAACAATCCGTAAGCCCAATCGCATTCCGCATCTTCCTCGACAAGTTCAAAAAGCGTATCCCGCGCCGATTCCAAATTCGACTCATCGAGTTCACGCTCGTCTATCAGTTTTCGCACTTTTTGAAAGATTTTTGTATGTTTCATAAACGCACCTATTTTTCCACAAAATATGTTAATTGTTTATAAAATTTACTATCGAATTGAAAATAAAACAATATTTCAAAAAAAGTCTAAAATCAAACCAAACAAAATATCAAACTACTGATACTATTTATCATTAGAAACTATGCAATAGCGATAATTGAACGGAACTCGGACACTCTTGTCCGAAAGTATTTGAAAAATGCTCAAAACCGTAAGTTCAGTTCAGGTTAAAGAGTTATCAAACTGTTTCAAACGCCGTGCGTTTGTTCGGACAAGAGTGTCCGAGTTCCTTTTCTGATCGAAAGAAAACATATTTTATTTCATATATGGCAGAGTATATTTTAGAACGCAAACAAATAATCGCCAGCCCGGTTGCGGCAGTTTTCGACTTTTTCGCCGACGCGGGAAATTTAGAGCGAATTACGCCGCCCGAACTCAATTTCAAAATCACTTCGCCGCAACCGATTGACATCAAAAAAGGTGCGTTGATTGATTATCAACTAAAACTGCGCGGCATTCCGATTACTTGGAAAACCGAAATTACGCAGTGGAATCCGCCGCACGATTTTGTCGATACTGCGCTCAAAAGTCCTTATAAACAGTGGATTCACCTGCACACATTTGAAGAAAGCGAAAACGGCGAAACGATTATGCGCGACAAAGTTCGCTATCGCCTGCCGCTCGAACCGCTCGGCGACATCGCACATTTTTACGTCAAAAAAGAGTTGAAATATATTTTCGATTATCGATATAAAGTGATTGAGGAAATTTTTCAATCAAAGTGAGAACTGTCGAATTCAAACTTTCAGAAGCTATAAATCTTGAAATGGTGGAAATTCCCGCCGGAAATTTTTTGATGGGCAGTTCGGAATTTGAAGCGGAAAAACGCGAAAATGAAACTCCGCAACACGAAGTAAATTTACAGTCATTTTACCTCGGCAAATTTCCCGTAACGCAAGCGAAATGGTTTGCCGTGATGAGAAATTTGCCGAAAATTGACAAAGATTTTCGCGGCGATAATTTGCCGGTCGTTAACGTCTATTTGGAGCAATCAATTGAGTTATGCTCGAAACTTTCAAATTTAACAGGTAAAAAATTTCGTTTGCCGAGCGAAGCAGAATGGGAATACGCTTGCCGCGCAGGAACAAACACACCTTTCAGTTTCGGCGACACGATTACGACCGCTCAAGCCAACTTCAACGGTGAAATACCTTTTATACACACACCCAAAAGCGAATTTAGAAAATGCCTGACATCTGTCGGACATTTTCCGCCAAATTCTTTCGGACTTTATGATATGCACGGCAATGTTTGGGAATGGTGCGCGGATATTTGGCACGAAAATTATGTTAATGCGCCGAATGACGGTAGCGCGTGGCTGACCAACGGCGACCAAAGCTACTGCGTTCAGCGCGGCGGTTCGTGGATTGACCGCGCATCAATTTGCCGTTCAGCTTTCCGCGTCGGCGACATCGCGCACAATCACTACAATATTGTCGGGCTTCGTGTTTGTTTGACGGAAAATATTGATTAAATCAAAGTTTGTCTGCTAAACTTTCCATTCCGTTTAGGCGGAATACCAAAATAAGATTTTAGGAGGACAAAACAATGTCAAAGAAATTTAATTTAGAGGAAGACTATTCCTTTTGAAACCACCAGCAAACGCCGCAAAGGTTATCCGTCGGAAACTCAAGTCAAACGCGGTTTGAGAATCGTTCACGGCAATAAAGAATTAGTTGAAAAACTTGGTCGCAACGATTTATGTCCGTGCGGTTCAAATCGCAGATTTCAAAAACTGTTGTCTGCGAAAAGATAAATTCGACGGCGCATTACGCGACCATTATTTTTAGATAATTAAACGAAACGCATTCAAATTTGAGTCGCGCGTTTTTTTGTTAAAACTCGATCCAATCAGTTGGCTGTTTGTGATAAGAAATAGTAATTTTGGTTTCAACTTTGAGGAAATTCGAGCGCATTTGAAGCGCGGTTTCTGCCATTAATCTGGCAAGATGCGGTTCGTTGGCGCGTTGCGATAAATGCGCGAGAACTATATTTCGAGCCGAGCCGTCGAAATCGTTGGTCAGCCAGTCAGATAAATCTTCGTTGGAAAGATGTCCGGTGCGCGAGGCGATTCGCTGTTTCAAATCCCAACTGTAAATCGGGCAAGTTTTGAGCATATCGAAACAGTGATTCGATTCGATAACGATGCCGTCGCAACCGCGAAGTTTTTCTTTGATGAGCGTTGTAATATGCCCGAAATCCATTAAAGTTGCGATTCTTACACCATCTTTTTTGGCGACAAAACCAAAATTATCGACAGCATCATGCGGGACTGAAAAAGGTTCAAAATCAATGTCGCCGATGCGGAAATCGCGGCTCGATTCGATCTCGACCGTTCTGTTTTTCAAAACGTCACGGCGTTTGTTTGACTCGCTGTCGCCGTTTTGAATACCTTTTCGGGTCGAGAAATACGCATCTTTTGTTTCGCCTGAAATATAAACCGGGCAATTTACAGATTTGAGCAAAACACGCAAACCGCCGGCGTGGTCGCCGTGTTCGTGTGTAATGAGAATCGCGTCGAGTTTGGCACCATCTTCATTGACAGCCGCAACGCGCTCTAAAATCTGCTTCGCGCTCAATCCGGCATCGACCAAAACCCGTGTTTTTTCAGTAGCGATCAGAACGGAATTTCCCGTCGAACCGCTTCCGAGAACTGTAAATTTCATCTTTAAATGTTACTTTTTGCCCTCGACTTTCGGGCGCAAAACTTTAGCTACGGCTTTGGTTACTAAAGAATTCGGCGCAAATGTTGCAAGATGCGCGACTGCATAATTTGTCCAACCTGAAATCACGCTTGATTTTCCTTTCCTAACGGCATTCAATCCTGTTTCGACAACTTCTTCGGGCGTTTGCATTCCCTTCACCTGAACAGGTTCTTTAATATTCGCCGCGTCAAAGAAATTCGTTTCGGTTGCGCCCGGACAAAGTGCTAAAACTTTTATTCCGTGTGGACGATTTTCTTCGGCAATAGCTTCGCTAAATGAAGTAACAAATGCTTTTGTTGCCGCATAAGTCGCCATAAACGGCAGCGGTTGAAAACTCGCGCTTGACGAAACATTGATGATCGTTCCGCTTTTTCGGGAGCGCATTTGTTGCAGATAACGATGCGTCAGCGCAACTAATGCCATAATATTCAAGCTGATCATTTCGAGTTCGCGCTCGAGTTCGAGTTTGGAAAAATCGCCCATCGAACCGAATCCGGCATTATTTATCAGCCAATCGACTTCGAGTCCATGTTTTTCCGTTTCTTCAAAAAGACGTTTATCGGCTTCAAATTCAGTCAAATCAATAGCAACGTAATGAGCCGTAATTTGATATTTGAGCATCAATTCATCGCATAGCGCGTGCAGTTTTTCTTCGGAACGCGCGACTAAAACTAAATTGTGGTTTTCCGCCGCAAGTCGTCTTGCAAAGGCTTCACCGATGCCGCTCGATGCGCCTGTGATGAGCGTAACTTTCATAAATCCGTTTCATTTTGCGGATAAATTGAATAATAGATCGATAAAATTCCAGCCGCAATAATAGTTAATGTTCCCAAAAATCTTATCAATCCTGCAACTGTCTTAGTCGAATTTATCAATCCGGTTTCGCTCAAAAGATAATTCCAATCGTGAAAACTGCCTTCGCTTCCAGTCAAACCGCTAGTTAAAACAATTTGCATCACAATCGCATCAGCCGCATAAACAAAGACATTCAAAACGCTTTGCCCAACCCACAACAATACAATTGCCGCCGAATAATACTTCTCATACCAAACAAAATATCCGACAAACACGGCGGGAATGATCACCTGAAACAATGAGCCGCCCGCAATCATCATAAATTCCCCGAACGGACGAAATAAAAGGTGTCCCGTTTCGTGAATCGGCAAATCCACGATGTCGAGAAAACTACCATTCAAAGGCGCATAAGCAATAGAAAGAAAATAACTACTCAATAAGACGGCAAAAATTAGCTTTGGATAATTGATCTGCATAAATAATTGATTCGGATGTTAAAAGAAATTGATGGTGAGAGAATTACGCTAAAAAGCGAAATTCCTACTATTTTACACCAAAATCAAACGATCAAATTATTTTTTTGCATAAATTCATCTTTGGAAATCGCATAGAAAACACAATCCGCGCCGTAATGCGCTTCGATTTTCTCGTATTTCATTCCGCATTTTTCCATAATTCGCCGCGAACCGATGTTTTCAGGATAAGCGACGGCGACGATTCTTTCCAAGTTTGCTTTTTCAAAGCCGAATTCGAGCCACGCCTTTGCCGCTTCAAAACCGATGCCTTTGCCCCAAAATTCACGACTCATTCCATAGCCGACTTCGATCTCGTTAGTTCCGTCTAACGGCTGCAAACCGCTCCAGCCGATCATTTCGCCGGTTTCCTTCCAAATCATCGCCGCCATTCCGAAACCGAATTTTTCGTAACAGCCGATATAAAACTGCAAGCGTATTTCGAGAGCTTCCGGGTTTTGCATTTTTTTGCCGCCGAGATATTTTATGACTTCTGCATCGGAACGCAGTTCGATAAGTTCAGCTAAGTCATCGTTCGTAAATTGTCGAATGTATAGTCTTTCGGTTTCAAGCATAAACTTAATTTTGAAATTTTAACCATCGGCTACCATAGTTGATTCTGATAAAAATACTCGTGTTTTTTGATCGCATATTGCACCAATTTTTGATTGTAAAACTTCCCTATTTTGACAAATTGCATTCCGAGTTTCTCCATCACGCGCCGCGAAGCCGTGTTTTCAGGACGCGCGACGGCGACGAGTTTTTCGGTTTTCAATTCTTCAAAGGCGTATTGCATAAATTTTTCGGCGGCTTCGGTGGCGTAGCCTTTTCCCCAACTCGTTTTTTCAATCGCGTAACCGATTTCCATTTCCTCGGTTTCCTTGAGTCGCCACAAGCCGCACCAACCTAAAAATTTATCTGTTTCTTTCTCGATCACGGCACAAAAGCCTAGCTTTTCGCTTTCCCAACGCTCCGAAACGAGTTGTATCCAATCGAAAGATTCTGAAAGTCCTTGCGGTTCGCGGATAAAGCGCATTATTTCTTCATCGCTTCGCATCGCAAAAATCGCGTCCACATCGCTTTCGAGCATCGGACGCATTAAAAGTCTTGCAGTTTCAAACATAATTTCAAAAAGTGAAAAAAGAAATTTATTTGATTTCAAAAAAATTTACCGATAAACAAGAACCGGAACTCAAATAGTTACGGATAAAGTTCCTTTATTGCCTGATTGATTGATGCTCTCGCTTTTTTGCAGTCGTTCAACGTGTCTTTCGTGCAAGACGCACATTGGTTTAGCTCGCCGATGATCGGTATTAATTTATTTCTATAATCTTCGGGCAGTTTTATTATCCGGTTGTCTAAATCCGTCGTGTCTTTTTTGATATTTTCGAGTGTCAAATTGCATTCCCGCAAACTCTCGGCTTTAGGATAAGAGCGAAACGCATCTAAACCTCTGCTTCGCTGTTCGAGTTTTTGAGCGAGCACAGTAATTTCCGTAACTTCGTTTTTGACAGCGGTGAGTTTATTCTTCTGTTTCAAATTTTCATTGGCGGCATTTTCAACCTGTGAAACGGAAGCGCACGAAACAATAAAGATGAGTAACAAAATTAAGATATAGAGTTTCATACTTTAATTTTCGCAAGTAATTTTAAATTAAATGAATCAGCAAGCCGTCTTTTAATTTCGGCTCGAACCAAGTTGATTTCGGCGGCATTATTTCGTTCATATCGGACACGGCAAACAAATCTTCCATCGTCGTCGGGAACATCGAAAAAGCGAGTTTTGCCGTTCCTTCGTCCACCAATTTTTCAAGTTCGTCCGTGCCTCGTGCGCCGCCGACAAAACCGATGCGTTTATCTGTTCGGGCATCGATAATTCCCAAAACCGGTTTTAGTAAATGATCCTGCAAAATGCTTACATCTAATCTTTCAATTGGATCGGGTTGGCGAATATAGTTGACGGAAAAACGTAATTTATACCATTTATCGTTCAAATACAAACAAAATTCACCGTGATTTTTCGGAGTTTTTTCGTCGGTTTCTTCGACAATAAAATTTTCGCCAACCTTAGCGAAAAATTCCTCTTCCGATAAGCCGTTCAAATCTTTAATAACGCGGTTATAAGCCAAAATCTGTAAATCTTCCGAAGGAAAAATTCCCGCGACAACAAAATTATAATCTTCTTCGCCGGTATGGTTCGGATTTTTTTCACGCAAAATGTTTCGCGCCAATTTTGCACTTTCAATGCGGTGATGACCATCGGCGATATAGAGCGCGGGGACTTCAGCAAAAGCCGTAACAAAATCATCGGTCAAATCCATACACCAAATTGTTTGTTTTATACCGTCAACACAATAAAAATCGTAAATCGGGTTGTTTTGGACGGCTTTGAAGATCAGTTTTTCAATCTTTTCAGTATTGCGAAAAGCCAGAAAAATCAAACCCGTTTGGGCTTCAACGGCAAGCATATGAGCGGTGCGGTCTTCGACTTTATCAGGACGGGTTTTTTCGTGTTTTTTGACAATATCCCTTTCATATTCGTCCAGCGAACAGCAAGCAACGATGCCTGTTTGTGTATGCTGCCCGGTCGAAAGTCGGTAAATATAAACACACTTTTCGGCTTCGGATGCAAAGATTTTGTCGTCGATAAATTTTTGCAGATTTTCCTTGGCACGTTCAAATATGTCCCCGGGCGATGGCTGCGAATCTTCGGGGAAATCGGCTTCCGAACGGGTTACGCGCAAAAAACTGAGAGGATTCTCTTTGATATATTCGCGCACTTCCGATTCATAGATCACATCATAAGGAACACAGGAAACGCTCTTTGCTTTTTCCGTTGACGGTCGCAACGCGCGAAAAGGTTTAATAATTGCCACAAATTCTCCTCGTATATTGAAGTGCGTCAGAAACACCGGCGCAAGCGGGCAGTTCTGACGCACTGTTTGATCTCTCCGCATTACTTGCGGTTCTCACTTTTACGGTGTTGCTTTGGGTGCGGTTTTTTTACTTTCTTCTTCAAATTTTTTCCGCATTCCTTCCATAAACAAATCGAGTGCGAGTTTCCAGCTACCGTCTTCTTTGACGAACGGCATCACATCATACTCACCCGAACCCTCATTTTTGACTTCGACCGTCGCCGTATCGCCGTCAATTTTTTCATTTCTAACTTCAGGTAATTTTTTATCTTTTGTATTTTCGATTTTCATCAACATTTCGTCGAGCGAAATATTTTGTTTCTTGGCGGACTCTTCAGATACTTTCAAGGTGCCTTTAGAAAGTGTTTTTTTGATAGTTTCAATGTCTTTCTTTTGCGTTGCTTCGGTAAAAGATTTTAACACCTCACTTGGATTGCCGGTTACTGCCGGTTGGCTTGACGGCTGACTGTCATTAGTCGTCTTTGTTTCAGTTGTAGCAGTTATGTCATTAGCAGGCTGATTTACTGTTGCCGTGTTAGTCGGCTGAGTTGAGCTGCAAGCACCGAAAGCCAGCACAATGACTGCAATTATAGTTAATTGATAAGTTTTCATAAATTATTTTCTATTTCGGGAAACTACAAAATATCAATTCAATACTTAGTTGAATATCACTCTGATAGTTTTATTTTTTTATTTTTAAGTTCTTAAGGCTGTTTGCCTTGATTAAATATTTCGTCGAGTTTTCGATTTTGTTCTTCTGCCTGCTGCATTATTTGATTGGCAAAACCTCGTTTGTCAATTTTCCACACGCCTTCTTCTTTAACAAACAAAACAGGATCAAAACTGCCGAAAGAGTTTTCAACTTCGATAATCGCCTTGTCGCCGTCCATTCTTTCGTTACGGTATTTGAGCGATGTTTGACTTTGGCTGAAAAGTGTTTCGCGTGTAACAATATCGTCAACCGTTACATTTTGGGCTTTTGCCTCATCTTCAGCCATTTTTATCGAGGCATCGGACAACAGAAGTTTCATCGTTGTCGTATCTTTTTTCTTGATTGCCGCCGTATAAGTTTTGAGTGTTTCAAGCGGTGTCGAAGCCGAAGAGCCGCCCGCACACGCCCATAAACCAAAGCAGACCAGTAAAATTATAAACTTGGAAGAAAAACGCATCTTTGAATAAATCCTTATAACATCGTTATAATAAAAGCAAAGTATAACCAAAAAACGATGGAGTTAAAAACGGGTGGAACGAAAAAAAATGTCTGCCGCCGAGATCGAGAAATCTTTGAGCGAAACAAACGGCTGGAAAGTTGAAAACGATGTGCTTAAAAAACGCTTCACATTTGTGAATTTTGCCGAATCATTAGCGTTTGTCAATCAAGTCGGCAGAATTGCCGAACAACACGATCATCATCCCGACATAGCTTTCGGTTGGGGTTATGTCGAAATAAATCTGACCACTCACGACCGTAGCGGGATCACGGCGTTTGATTTTGCCGTCGCCAATGAAATTGAAAATTTATAATTTGTCTAATCAAAGCCGGAAACCCGCGTGCTCTGACAACAAAAGACAGAACCTCGCGCGTAAGCAAGGATGTAAATCCGCAGGCAGAAACCCGCGCGTAAGCAAGGGTGTAAAGCCACAGGCAGAAACCTGCGCGTAAGCAAGGGTGTCAAAAATTCAAAACTACAAACTTTTTATGACCGAAGAAAACTCAAACACCGCACCGCAAATGAACGAAGAAACGTATGAAATGATTCAGCAATTGTTTCAACTTGTCCGCTCATCGGATGCGGCGCGTTTGCAGGGACTTTTTGAAAAGGGTTTCGACGCGCCGAACATTCGTGACGGCAAAGGCAACACGCTGTTGATGTTGGCAAGTTATAACGGGCAGCTTGAAATGACGCGGGTTTTGCTTGAAAACGGCGGCGATCCGCAAATTGCCAACGATATGGGACAAATTCCGCTCGCAGGCGCGGCGTTCAAAGGCAATCTCGAAATGGCGAAACTGTTGATCGAACACGGCGCGGATGTTAATGCACAAATGCCCGACGGCAAAACGTCTCTGATGTTCGCCGCGATGTTCAATCAACTTGAAATTATTGATTTGTTCGTCGAACACGGCGCGGATATTTCAATAAAATCAATGGACGGCGCGACCGCGCAAACAATGGCACAAATGATGGGCGCGGAAGCGGCACGGGCGAAGCTCGAAAAATTGAGATAAGAATTTTTTAGCCGCAGATGAACGCGGATTACGCGGATTTTAAGAATGATTCAAAGATTTAATCCGCGTAATCCGCGCAATCTGCGGCTAAATTTTTCTACCTTTTTTTCAACCGCGCTCCTGCGCCAAAAGCCACGGCAACAGTTCTTTTTCGCCGAGCGCGTTAAGCCAGACGTTATGACCGACATTTTCGTATTCGGAATATTTGACGTTGCCGCCGTTGTCTTTTATTGCTTTCGTCAGATTGCGCGATTCGCTGACCTGCACGATGTTGTCTTCCGCGCCGTGAAACAGCCACGCGGGAGTTTTACCGATTTTCTCGGCAATCGGCGCAAAACGATTCCCGCTCGTCAAAGGACTTCCGCCACAAATTGAAACAAGCGCGGCGAAATCATTCGGATAATTTGAAGCCAAATGCCAAACACCGTAACCGCCCATCGAAACACCCATCAGATATTTGCGCCGTTCGTCAACCGCAAATTCGTTTTCCAACGCCTCCGTTTGCCGCATCACCATTTTGTCCATTTTCGCGTCCGTCCAATAAACATTCGGACGGCATTGCGGCAGCAAAACAATCGCGGGAACGGTTTTCAGATATTGTTTGATAACCGTCCCGAACATCGCTGAGATATAACCGCCCGCGCCGCGTTCACGAATGCCGTGCAGAAAAACGACGAGCGGCAATTTATCGCCTTTACTGATGTGCGGCGGCAAATACGCCTGATAAACATAATCTTCGCCGTCGAGAAAAATATCGCGCGTCACAATTTCGCCCTGCTTTTCACCCGAAAACGACGAAGCGAGAAAGCCCGAAAATAGTTTTGAAAAATCATTGCTCATATCAATAATTTATCGCGCCACAACTTAAATATCCAACGTTGACAGCAATCATAATTCTGCGAATTACCAACGGCATTGAAGTTAATAAATAATTAGCCGCTTCCTTGTTTTAACGCTACTCGTCGTATATGTTGAATAATTATGAGTTCAAATAGAGAGTTTCTGCAAAATTTATATGATGCTTTTAACAAACGCGAGATCGAAACGATCATCTCCTTGATGCGCTCCGACGTGAAATGGGCGAACGCTCTGGAAGGCGGTTTCGTTCACGGACGCGATGCGGTGCGCGAATATTGGACTAATCAATTTAAGGCGATTCAACCCGAACTCGAAACATTAAAATTCGAGACGGACGAACAGAATCGCAACGTCGTCACCGTTCATCAAATCATCAAAGATTTGCAGGGCAATGTGCTTGCCGATATGGAAGTCCGGCAAATTTTTACCATTGAAGACGGTCTAGTCAGTCTTTACGAAATCGGCGAAACCGATACAATCCAAGAGATAATTCAAAAGAACAAAGCTGCCAACGAGCAATGAGATTTCAGCTATAATCAATTTTAGCAATCGCGTTTTATCAACGGCGTTGGAGTTAAATCAATAGTTGAGCTGCTTTGCTTTCACGGCAAATTTCTTCATCATTAAAAGTTTTTGTCCGTCCGGCTTTTCAGCGACTCGAGCAGCTCGCGGCTGATAAATTTGAGAAGAGGTTTCATACAATCTTTTCGGGGATAATTTCAAACGTGCATTTGGGTGATTTCCCGCGCAGGCAATGTTCGCGCACTTCCAAACCCGTAATTTCAGACAAAAGTGTTTCGGCTAGGCGGCAAATTTCCGGGTGTTCCGAAACTGTATCGGCGAACGGGCAGCCGCTGCCGCTCCGAATCAACAACTTGTCGCCTTCTTTTTCAAGTATCGCCACGCCGCCCAACTCTTCCATCACGGCGACGGCTCTTTGCGCCCGACTCTCAACCGTTTCGTTTAAGTCATTTGATTTGCGGTCGGCGGCAAGCTGTCGCGCAACTTCGCCTAATATATCCTGCAATTCCTGCGCGTCAAGCCGATTTTTCTAAACTGTCAGCAATTGATTGAGCAGCGTGTGATAGGCTTTTGGAAAAAGATGCCGCGCTTCGTCCGTTAGCTGATAGGCAACGTGCGGTTTTCGCAATCCCGGAATTTTACCGCTCCGCTCGAGCAGTCCGTCGCGCTCCAAGGTTGCCAAATGCGCCCGCACTG
>JANMAA010000040.1:0-9174 GCA_031359215.1 Acidobacteriota bacterium
AGTTGTGGACAGACAAAGTTGACGGCGAAAAAATTTATTATTTTCAAGCGATGGATGCTGACAATGAAGCACGTTTCGTCGCCTCGAAAATTATTGATTACCGGCGCAACAGTCCGAAAGATAAAATGGCGATTCTGTATCGGACGAACGCGCAGTCGCGTGTTTTTGAAGAAGCACTGCGCCGCCAACGGATTGAATATAATATAGTTGGCGGATTTTCTTTTTACGAACGCGCCGAAGTCAAAGATATTATCGCCTATCTGAAAATGGCGATGAACCCGTTTGACGACATCGCTTTGCAGCGCGTGATAAACACGCCGACGCGCGGTTTGGGGAAAACTTCGCTTGACGAATTATCGTTTCGCGCCAAAGATTTCGGGACTTCGATGTGGGAAGCATTGGCGATTATCACCGACGAAAAATATGAACAGCCGCGCAATTTAACGCCCAGAGCATTGACCGCGCTGCGCGAATTCAAAAAAGTTATCGAAAAACTTTCGACGTTAGTCAGCGAAGCGGCGCAGACCGACCGAGCCGTTTCCGAAGTCGTTATCGCGGCGATTGAAGACACGGGTTATTCAACGATGCTGCGCGAAGAAAATTCGGAAGAAGCCGAATCGAGACTGGAAAATTTACAGGAATTAGTCAACGCGGCGATTGATTACGACAAGCAGGAAGCCGACGGACTCAGGGATTTTATTGACCATTCCGCGCTTTCGAGCGACACCGACAAATACGACCGCAACGCCGCCGTCACGATGATGACGGTTCACGCGGCGAAAGGTTTGGAATTTCCGATTGTCTTTCTCGTCGGCTTAGAAGACGGAATTTTCCCGCATTCGCGTTCGATCAATGATCCGAAAGAATTAGAAGAAGAACGCCGTCTGGCTTATGTGGCAATTACCCGCGCCGAAAAAACGCTGTATATCACACACGCTATGCGCCGCAGAGTTTACGGTTCTGAAATGACCGCCGAACCTTCGCAATTTTTGAATGAAATGCCGCTCGAATTGATCGAAGATTTATCACGCGGTTCGAGTTGGCTTTCATTTGCGCGAAGTTCGACCGTTACCGAAAACAAACGCGCCGCGACTGCTTTGCGCGGCGAAACCGTTCAAGAAAAACCGCGCACGACCTACACGGGAAAAACCTACGACAACGCCGATGCTATCGCCGAATTTTTTCAAAAGAAAAAAGGTGAGAACAAAACCTCAATATTTGAAAAACCGAAACAAACGACGGGCTTCGATAAATTAAAGGCTTTATCGTCCGACCAATCCAAAATCCAAAATCCAAAATCCAAAATTGACGGATTTGTTCCCGGTTCGCACGTTCGCCACGCCAAATACGGCAAAGGCTTGGTTCTGCGGCGTGAAGGTTCGGACGATAAAGTTAAGCTCACCATTAGTTTTCCGGGCTTCGGACAAAAGAAATTGATGGAAAAATTTGCGGATTTGGAGAAAGCGTGAGAAATTGAATAACTTCCAAAACATTAACGAATATGAGTAAATATGAAAAACAAATCTAATCTTTCGATTATATTCCTGGTTTTGCTAACTTTGGTTTTGGGTTGTAGTTTTTACAATCCACTTTCGGATTCTAAAAAAAATGACTCCACGCCGACCTCAAAGGAAAAATCCGAATCCGAAAAAGATAAATCAGTTTCCGAAGATTCGCCTGACGAAACTGAAAGCGAGGAACGAATCGGCATTCCCGAATGCGACGAATTGTTTGATTTTTTTGCCGAACAAACCAAATCCGAAGATGAAAATTATATCGTCAAAGCGACGCGCGAATTTTATTTTAACAAGATTCGAGAAAGCATAAAAAAGGATTTAGAAAAAAACAAAGACAATCCGAACAAAAAAGAAGATATGGCAAAAAATTGTCGTGATTACAAAAAACAACTCGACAAATACAAAGCCGAAGAAGAGAAAAAGAAAAGTGAACAGTAACAAGGTAAATTTGTAAAAGTTAAGAAAGTTGGAAGTGAAAATAGCTTTTTCATTTTTTTTGATTTCTACTTTTCTGTGCGCTTTAGGCAACCATATTTTAATCTGACCTCATCTTTAAGACTGAGTAACTCAAAGTAAATCAATAAATAGGAAACAAATATAATGAGAATCAATTTTTTTCTCGCGCTGATTTTAGTGTGTTCAATCTCAGTGCAAGCGCAGGTTCGCACCACTAAACGGTCAATTAAGGTAAATTCACCGGAAATTAAACAAGCCGTCGCCGACACTTTGCCGATAAAGCGTGTCAGCATTTATTCAAATGGTGTGGCGTATATCGAACGGCGCGGCATAGTTTCGGGAAATGCCGAAATCAATCTTTCGTTTAAGCAATCGCAGGTTGACGATGTTCTCAAATCAATGGTCGTGCTTGATTTAGGGCAAGGCAGAATTGGCGCGGTTTCGTATAATTCTTCGCAACCAGTTTCAGCACGAACCGCCGAAATCCCGTTTTCCGTTGAATCGAAATCGGAAAATTCGGAAGAAAACGTCGGTGGAATGGCTGAGGTTCTGGCACAATTGCAAGGTGCAAAAGTTATTGTTACAGCAAGCAGAGGAACTGCAACCGGATCGATTTTGACCGTCGAGAAACGTAATGTTAATTCAAATAATAAAGCTGACGAAAAAACATCGATCTCAACTGATTATGCTTTAGTTATTGCTTCCGAATCCGGCGAAATTTCGAGTTTTGAGATGAGTGAAATTCGCTCGGTCAAACTTCTCGATGAAGACACAAAGCGCGACCTTAACGAATTTGCCAACGCAACGGCTTCCGCACGAAGGCGCGATGCGAAAACAATCACTGTTACGTCCGAAGGTAACGGCTCAAGGGAAATGATTATCAGTTACACGATTTCCGCGCCGATTTGGAAAACTACTTATCGCGTGGTCTTGGACGAACAGGGAAAACCGTTTTTTCAGGGTTGGGCGATTGTGGATAATGTCAGTGACGAAGATTGGACAAATATCAAACTTTCGCTCGTTTCGGGAACCCCGATCTCGTTCATCCAACCGATTCAAAAACCGCTTTACCGCTATCGTCCGATTATCCCGATTCCCGAAGATTTGAATTTACAGCCGCAAATTTATGACCCCGAAAGCGGGAGTGGAAGTGGAAATGGTTTTGGTGATGGGAGTGGTGATGGAGCAGGAAGCGGCAGAGGTAGTGGTGGTGGAGAATCGCCGCCACCGCCTCCGCCGCCAAAACCTGATTTTGAAAGTGCTAATAATAATTTTATTGTTTCGACAGGTTTTAAAGACACCGGTGTCAGCGATGCTTTGATAAATGAGAAGTCAGGGGTGCAAACGGCAGCTAACGGTGCGGAAATCGGTGATTTATTTGCATATAATATCGAACAACCTATTACGATTACTCGCAATCGTTCGGCATTGATTCCGATTGTCCAAACCAAAATGGAAGGCGAAAGAGTTTCGATCTTCCGGGAAAACACGGAAAATGACCAACCGCGTCCGATGAGCGGACTTCTGCTCAAAAACATTACAGCGATGACTTTTGAAGGCGGTTCGATGACCGTGCTTGACCGCGATGCTTATGCGGGCGAGGCTTTAATGGAACGCCTTAAACCGAAAGAACAACGTCTGATTTCCTTTGCGCTCGATCTGGGAACTTTGGTGACCATTGAGAATAAAGAAGACCGCGAACCGGCGCAGATCGTTAAAGCCGTCAATGGCATTTTCGAGATTCATTATTTCCGCACCGATAGAAAAACCTACAAAATAACTAATCAAACAGACCGCGATAAAACTATTTACATTGAGCATCCTGTTCGTCAAAATTGGATATTGGCAAACAATTCAGCGAAACCGGATTTTACAACGCCACGTTTTTACCGATTTCGGCTTGAATTAAAGCCATTTGAAACAAAAGAAATTTCCGTCGTTGAAAACCAGGGAATGAAAGACAGCTATACACTTTCAACTCTTTCACCAAAGGATTTGGAATTTTTCGTCGCACGGAAATCTATTGATGAAAAGTCCCGCGCCCAACTTTCAAAATTGATTGATCTGCGAATGCAAATCAATCAGATCAACGCTAAATTAGTTGAGTTTGATGCAGAAATTGGAGCAATTACAGCTGACCAAGAGCGTTTCCGTGAAAACATCGAAGCATTGTCAAAAACACCCGAAGCCAAACAACTAATCGCTCGTTACATTGCCAAAGCCAACGAACAGGAATCACGACTTGAACAAATAAATAAAGAACGCCAAACATTATCGAACGAAAAAGAACGACTTGAGCGTGAGTTGGCAATCGAGATAAAGAATTTCGAGATTCAATAGGGGCAACGAAAAGAAATTGAACCGCAAAGACGCTGAGAGGCTGAGTTTTTCTTATTAAACATTCTAAAAGAACTCAGCGTTTCTGCGCCTCAGCGGTGAAAAATTTATCAAACTTTAATGTAGATACGTTTGCGGTATAGAAGCCACATTAGAAAAAGCCACAGGAAAATGTAGCTGATCGCAAACATTAGCGAGGCGTTTATAGTAGAGGCAACGGATAAAAACAGGTTTTCAAAAATCCATTCTTGTATCGAAATTGACGAACCATCCGCGTCAGAAACTTTTATTATGCCCAAAAGTCTTGACAGCAAACCCGAAAACACGAAAAGTGCCAGCGCGTTGACACCGAAAATTACAAATGGTTTTGTCCATTTTTTGTAATCTTTGATGTCAATCAGCCAATAACAAAAACCGAGCAGACAAAGCGCGATTCCCGAAGTTAGAAGAACATACGAACTTGTCCAAAGAGCTTTATTGATCGGGAAAAATAATCCCCAAAACCATCCGATGACGACCAGAACTATTCCGAAAAAGAATATCGCGCTGACTTTTTCCAGATCGGTGCGCTTTGTTTTCAGCCACAATCCGGTCAAAACGCCGGAAATGGTCGTAACGATTGATGGAATTGTTGAAAGAATTCCTTCCGGGTCAAAGACTTTTGCTTGCCGCCAAATATGGTTTTCGGTAAAAATCGTGCGGTCAATATACGCGGCAAGATTGCACGCTTTATCGTCAATCGTTGTAATGTCGCAGTTCGGCACGGGAATCGTCGTCATTAAAATCCAATAAACCAACAACAACGAAACGCCGATAATTGTTTGCTGTTTCCAATTGGTGTGAATAAAAATCAGCGAAGTAACGAGATAGCAAACCGCAATTCTCTGCAACACGCCGGGAATTCTGAGCGTTGAAAGATCGTAATATGGAAAACCGTTAAGAAACAAACCGAGCAAAAAGATCAAAAGTGCGCGGCGGAAAATCTTAAAATAAATGTCTTTGGTAATTCCCTGCTCCAATCTTTTGCCAAGACCGAGCGGAATTGCAATGCCGACAATGAAAAGAAAAAACGGAAAGATCAAGTCCGTCGGTGTCCAGCCGTGCCATTCAGCGTGTTCGAGCGGAGAATAGATCGCGCTCCAAGTTCCCGGATTATTGACTAAAACCATTCCCGCGATAGTAATTCCGCGAAAAACGTCCAACGAAAGCAAGCGGTTTTGGGTAATTTCAGTTGACATTTTTTGTATTGCATTTTAACAGCATAAGCACTTTTTCACCAAGCTACTGTAAGAATTTATGGTGACCAAAGATTTTAGTGGTGCACTTTTCGACTTTTAAACTGTTCATTTTGAAACTGATATGGTAAATAAAATTACAAAGCTATGTTAATTTCTGTTACTGCAATCGGTCGAAAATAATCGAACGATTATTTTCTGTAAGTAAATCACCTAAAAATGTAATAAATTCGCCATTCCGGTTCAGAATGTGGAATAAATTAGTGAAATTTTTACATTTAGAAGTAGATATATCTGCTCGAAAACCATTGTATTTACGGTCTTAAATGAATCCGAAAATGGTTGAAAGGCGAATACAATTAGTAGAAAAAGTAATTATTGGACAGCGGGAGAAAAATTATGAACAGACGAGAATTTATAAAGTCGGGAACAATTTTAGGGAGTTTGCTTACACTCGGCGGAATATCGCTTTCTTCGGCGTGTAATGCGCGGACGGCTGCTGTCAGTCAAAATCAAACAAAGATTGTGAATCAAACAGATGATCTACCCTTCAAGAAAGTGATTAAAACAGATGCCGAATGGAAAAAGATTTTGACAGCCGAACAATACCATATAACCAGGGAAGCCGGAACCGAAGCACCTTATACGAGTCCGCTCACCGACATTAAAGACAAAGGTATTTTTGCCTGTGTTTGCTGTGATCTACCGCTTTTTAGCTCTGAAACCAAATTTAATTCACATACCGGATGGGCGAGTTTTTTTGCGCCGATCAATGCAATAAATGTTCAGGAAAAAGTTGACAATAGTTTAGGAGCAACGCGCACGGAAGTTTTGTGTAATCGGTGTGATGCTCATCTCGGTCACGTTTTTGATGACGGTCCGAAACCAACCGGACTGCGTTATTGTATGAATGGTGTGGCACTCAAATTTACTAAAGCGTAAACAAATTTATCGGACTTGTTTGAAAATAAAATTGATGATTTTTTAGTCGTTCGTCCTCACTTAAACTTTACTTCAGTTTTTATACAAAACCCACGTCGTCATACAGCGCAAATTTTGGACATTTGTTGTTTTAAGCGGTTCAAGCAATGTTCCGCCGAGTTTGTGAGTTTCGGACATTAAAAAATCTTCGCTGACGAGAAAACGCTCCGAGCCGTCGGGCAGATCGTATCTGCCGTTTTCTGTCGGAACAATTAAGTTTTCGATGCCGATAGATGAGGCAAGGCGGATAAATAAAATTCCGTTTGACTTTAAGACCCGCCACATTTCAGTGAGCATCCGGTTAAATTGTTGTTTATTCTCGGCAAAATGCAGAACCGCATTGCTGATTACCCAGTCAAAATACGCGTCGGGAAACGGTAAATTTTCAATCGTTGAAGTTTGAAAATTTTCTGCTGACAGACGTGGCGCAAGCATTTTGGCAAGGTGTTTAATTTGCTCGATGGCTTCCGCGCTTTGGTCAACGGCGAAGATTTGACTGCCGGTTCGCATAAAATAAATCAGGTTTCGTCCGCCGCCGCAACCGGCATCGAGAATTTTCATTTCCGGCGCGAACCTGCCTTTTTGAATCTGATCGAAAAGGTAAATATCAATGTCGCCGAAAAATTCACGAATGTTTGTCATATTACGAAGTTATGAAAATAGATGCGGAGGAAAAGATTCCGAATAATTTTATTCCTGTATTATTTCTTCCCGCTGATTTTCCTGTGCTATGGCATAAAGTGCGGACTTGACCTGAAAAGGCGTTAAATTGGGATAAGCGTCGAGCAATAAAGCGATTATTCCGACGATGTGCGGACAGGCAAAACTGTTTCCTGTCAAATTTCGATAGCCGTTATTTAGCCATGCGGTGCGAACATTTACGCCCGGTGCGGTAAGCTCGATGATTTCACCGTATTTGAAACCAAAATTAAACGGATCGTTTTCTACACTTTTGCTAACCGAAATCAGCGACGAAGAAAACACCGAAGGAAAGCTCGGTTGCGGTAGATTGTTTGCCGCCGCCACAACGATACATCCGGCTTGATAGGCACGGTCGAGCAAATCGTGCAATGGTGCAAAAAATTGCGGTTTAGTCGTGCCAAGACTGAGATTGACAATGTGACAGCGTTTTTTGATGGCGTATTCAAGTCCGGCAAGAAATGCTTGTCCGTCGCCCAAACCACCCGCACCCAAAACTCTTATACTGTGAATCTCGACATCCGGCGCGATGCGTGTGATTATTCCGGCACAAGCCGTTCCATGACCTGCCGAATCGCCTGTTTCCGACACTTCAAAAATTATCCGTTTATTATCCTTTTGAGCTTCAACCGATTCCTTGACTTTGCCCTGCAGATCAGGATGATTTGCGTCAACACCGCTATCAATAATTGCCACGCTGACACCTTTTCCGGTGCGTGATTTCCAACCGTCATCAATTTGAAAATAGGTTGTCGATATTGAATTCTTTCTTGATTCAAAACCTGAAACAGTTGTCATATAGGTCCGTTAAAAATTTAAAAAACTCGTCTCCACACGATTGTCTGCAAATTGTAAAACCGCATCCAAAATTTTGATGGACATTTTTCGCTCGGCTTCACCACGGCTGGCAATTTCCCGCACCAGCAGGGCTAATTCGATCATCTCTTTGTGTTCGCTGGTTTCCCGCACGTTTTGCAGCCATTCGCGCATTTCTTCAAATTTGATAAGTTCGTCGTTAGACAACATTTTATGGCTCACGTCACGAAATAGTTTGGCGGTTTCATAGGCATTGACGAGCGAGGCTATCGCTTCGGCAAAAAGTCCGGCTTTGTCCATTTCGTCGGGAGTAAATGCCTCAAAAGGCGGTTCACCGATACGGTTTATATATTCGAGAACACCGATTACTTCTCCATCATAACGCAGCGGCGTGGCTAATATCGTTTGGGTCGAATAACCTGTTTGGCGATCAACCTCCGCATAAAAACTATCTTCTTCACCGACATCGGTTATTGCCATCGGCTGCCCGGATGAAAAAACAAAACCGGCGATGCCTTTGCCTGAAGGAATTTTTACTTCAATAATTTGGTCGGCAACTTTTCCGATAGCCGCTAAAAATTTCATATCTCCCTGATCACCGTCACGGATAATCACTGAGGCTTCTTCCGAATTCATTTCAGCAGCGGAAATTTGCAGGAGGTTTTCAATCGAGTTTGTAACCGGCTGGGTTAGTGTATTTACCGCGTCGATCGTTTCGATGATAGAGCGCAGTTTTTCCTCAAGCCTAATATTTGTTTCGTCGGGCATAATTAGGATTTTCGCCTAGAATGGCGGTTTTAAGCAAGCATTGACAAAAAATAATATAAATCAGTGGAATAGTCATCCGATTATATCTTTCCAAATGCACAAGGAAAGAAAGTTAAAAGTAAAAAAGCAAAAGTTCGGTTTTATCTTAAGCTTCTGCTTATTTTATTTTCCAAACACTGTTTCGAGTTGCATTATGACGTGATGTTTTTGTAACATTCAGGCAAAAGTTTGGAAAATAAAAGGCAAAGTAAATATGGTAAAAGTTCGAAAACATAGTGAACTTCTGCATTTATTTACTTTTTAATATCGGATTTTACCAATATGAAAAGATGTTTTTCTGTCGTTTTGTTTTTTTTGTTAATCAA
>JANMAA010000175.1:0-14683 GCA_031359215.1 Acidobacteriota bacterium
AGACAGCAATGTCATCATTTTTGCTTCAAAAGGAAAAATTGACGTTGACGAGTTATTTTCGAGATACGACAGATTTTATGCTTCGGTAATTACTTACGCCGAAGTTTATGCGTATGATTTTCAAAATTCGGTTGAAAAAGACATCACCGACGAAATTTTTCGTAACATTCAAATAATCGAAGTCAATCAGGAAATTGCCGACCAAGCGATCATCTACCGCAAAAACAAATCCAAAAAAATAAAACTCCCCGACGCGATAATCCTCGCTTCCGCTAAATACGTTAACGCCGATTTATTGAGCGACGATTGGGACGATTTTCAAAATATAGATTCGACCGTTAATGTCAAAGATATAGATGATTTGAAAATCTAAACCAAACTTTAAAATTCGCTTGATTTCGGTTTTGGTTTGAATTCCATTGTGCCGTCTTCGAGATTTCCGTGGCGGAGCATTCGGAGGTCTTTGACGTAGTTTTGGTGCAGTTTCCACGGGTGTTTTGAGCCTTGGCTGGGGAGAGTTTGGATCGCTCTTTGGATGTAGCCGGAGTTGAAATCTACGACGGGAATTCGTTCGACGGTTGGGTCGTCGAGCCTCGGCGTGCAGATCGCGTAGCCGTTTTCGTCCATAAAATTGAGCATCCGGCAGACGTATTGCGCGGTCAGATCGCATTTCAAAGTCCACGAAGCGTTCGTGTAGCCGAGCGCAGACGCGGCGTTCGGGATGTCGCTATACATCATTCCTTTGTAGGTCATCGTTTTCGACAGATCAACCGTTTCGCCGTCAACTTCGAGCGTCATTCCCGCGATAATTTTCATTACTAATCCGGTCGCCGTGACGATGATGTCCGCGTCGAGATGTTCGCCGGATTTTAGTTGAATGCCGCTCGGCGTGAAAGTTTCGATTTGATCGGTGACGACGGAAGCCTTTTTCTCGCTGATCGCGCGGAACAAATCAGAGTCGGGAACGAGGCAGAGTCTTTGATCCCAAGGGTTGTAAGTCGGGCTAAAATGTTTCTCCGCGAGTTCTGCGCCGATTTCTTTTTTCACGCCTTTGGCAACCAGACGCTTCATCGCGGCGGGGCGTTTGCGCGAAAAATTGTAAAAGAACATTCCGAGCAAGACGTTTTTCCAACGCGACAGCGTGTAGGCAGCATTCGGCGGCAGATATTTACGCAGTGCATTGGCGATTTTGTCTTCGGCGGGACGCGACACGACGTAGGTCGGTGAACGCTGGAGCATCGTGACGTGCGCGGCTTTGGTCGCTAGTGCAGGAACGAGCGTCACCGCCGTCGCGCCGCTGCCGATGACGACGACTTTTTTGCCATCATAGTTAATATTTTCAGTCCATTTTTGCGGATGGACAATCTCCCCTTGAAACTTATCCATTCCCGCAAAATCGGGCGTGTAGCTGTTTTCGTAATCGTAATATCCGGTGCAGAAATAGAGGAAATTGCAGGTGAAAAAGACTTTTGATTTTGATACTTCGCCGACTTCCGCTTCAACCGTCCAGAGCGCATCAGCGGTTGACCACGCGGCTTTTACGACTCGGTGGTTGTAACGAATTTCTTTATCAATTTTAAATTCCCGTGCCGTATCGCGGATGTATTCGAGAATCGCCGGACCGTCGGCAATCGCCTTCGGATCAGTCCACGGGCGAAACCGGTAGCCGAGCGTGAACATATCCGAATCCGAACGAATTCCCGGATAACGAAACAAATCCCAAGTCCCGCCCATCGCCGAACGACCTTCGAGAATCGCAAAACTTTTCCCCGCGCATTCCATCTTCAAATGCGCCGCCGCCCCGATTCCCGAAAGTCCCGCACCCACAATCAATACATCAAAATGCTCCATATTTGATAAATTAAACTAAATGTCGTTCTAATCAAAGGCAGGCACTTATAAAATCATAAAATCATTGCCAAAAAATATTTTTTTTAAGTTATTAATTCAGTTCAATTTACAACCAAAACTGAATACGATTTGATTCATTTACCGAAGGAATTTAAAGACTACGAAAATGCAGTTGCCTACGATACAGTCATACTCGAAATGGCTGAGGATAAAAGTGCGAAAAAAGAAAGATTATCCGCCATACCAAAAAAAATCTTCAAAAGGGATGCGTTTTGAAACATTGAAAGACTTGTTGAATGTCAGATAAACTAAGAGATGAATGGGAATATAGCTATTTTTGAAAGCAATCTGATAATTTTATTTTCTAAAAGGAAGATTGCCATTGCTAAATTCTCCTCAATATATGACAAATTTCACTTCTAATGATGAAACTAAAATAAAAAGCAAAAAAATCTCCGGGTTTTTACAATCCCGCATTGAAGCCAAAGATTTTCCGTCTGCGGTTTATTTGGTAGCGGAACAAGGCAAGATAGTTTTGCAGGACGCACTCGGTTTTGCAGTTGTGGAGCCAAAAAAAATCGAAGCAAGCGTTGATACGATTAACGATTTGGCGAGTTTGACTAAAGTTTTGGTAATAGGTTTATTGTGCGCGAAGTTAATCGAAAAATGTGAGATAAATTTGTCAGATAAAGTTTTAGAATATTCACATTTTTTTAGTACAGAACTAAAAAGCGAAGTCAAAATTGAAAATTTGTTGATTCACACATCCGGTTTTCAGTCTTGGTCACCGCTTTATCTTGTATTGCAAAATTTTTCGGCAGATTTTAGTCCATCAGATTGGCTTAATATAGTTTCCGAAATTCCGAATGAAAATCCTTTAAATTCAAAAATAGTTTATAGCGATTTAAATTTTATTGCGCTTGGTTTTATTCTCGAAGAGATTTATGATCAACCGCTTGATGAGATTGCCCGAAAAGAAATTTTTGAACCATTATATTTGAAGGATACTTTATACAATCCGCCGAAAGAACTTCAAAGACGAATTGCGGCAAGCGAAAAAGGAAATGAGTTTGAGAAAAATACTTGCATCGAACAAGGCTATCTTCAACCATCTACTACAACAGAAGATTCTGACCTGTTTCGGGATTATCAAATTTGGGGCGAAGTTCACGATGGAAATTGTTGGTTTATGAACGGTGTTTCGGGACACGCCGGACTTTTTTCGCCGGTTGAAGATGTATTCAAAATCGCGCAGCAATTTCTCCCGAATCAGACAACTTTATTAAACCCCGAAACCTGCAAACTTTTCCGCACAAACTTTACTCCGGGATTAAATGAAGCACGTTCCATCGCTTTTCAACTTGCCGAAACGCCTGAATCAACCGCGTCAAAGGCATTATCAAAGGACAGTTTCGGGCATCTCGGTTTTACGGGAACTTCGCTTTGGATCGAACCTGAAACCGAGCGGATTTTTATTCTCCTGACAAATCGCACACACGACCACGAATTGCCGTTTGTAAATATTAATTCGGTGCGCCGCAAATTTCACGAACTTGCGACGGAAATTTTAAGTGCAAAAGAAAGTTGAAAATCTGTTAAAAGCAAAATTTTTTGCATCCCAAAATACAATTTTTTAATCATAATTCCGGACTCTTCCCGAAGCCGAACATTTCGATTTGGAATATCAAAAATTATGAAAAAAATTATTGTTGCTTTGGTTTGTGTGTGCTTTTTGGGAGTGTCGATTTTAGCTCAAACGAGCGGCAGAACGCGCCCGAGAATTGTAACAACTCCGACTCCAATCATTCCGCAAGACGATTCTTCAAATAAAGATTCCGGCAAACGTCCGCCTATCTTAAAAGGCGGCACAGGCTCGACTAATCAAACACCAACCACAACCCAATCGCCGGTGGTAGAAGATGACGAAGTTATCCGCGTTGAAACCAATTTGGTAACGCTTCCCGTTTCAGTTCTTGACCGCGACGGCAGATTTATTTCGGGCTTGCAAAAGCAGGATTTTCGGGTTTTTGAAAACGGCGTTGAGCAAAAAGTCGAGAGTTTTGCCTCGGTCGAGCAACCCTTTACGGTGATTTTGATGCTCGATGTTAGTCCTTCGACTCAATATCAAATCAACCAGATTCAAGATGCGGCAATTGCGTTTGTCAACCAGTTACGGCGCGATGACAAGATAATGGTGGTTTCTTTTGATGAAAAATTTCGCGTTCTGAGTCCGGTAACTAATGATCGAAATGCTTTGCGCGACGCAATAATGCGCGCACAGTTTGGCGACGGAACAAGCCTGTATGAAGCGGTTGACCGCGTTATCAACCGCGAACTGCGCCAAATACAAGGGCGTAAAGCAGTGGTTTTATTCACTGACGGCGTTGACACGACTTCAAAACGGGCAAGCTATCAAGGCACGATCCGGGCAATCGAAGAGGCGGATGCGCTTTTTTATCCGATTCGTTATGACACTTCCAGTAATGGATTCGGCGGCGGAACAAGTTATCCGAATCCGCGAAATCGGCGCAATAGCGGCGGTGGAATCGGCGATATTATCGGAATTATCTTGGGCGGCGGTAATGTGCAGGTTGGCGGCGGCGGTCGCGGAAGTGCCGGATCAAGTCGTGAGGAATATGAAACAGGTCGTCGATATTTGGAAGAATTAGCGCGTAATAGCGGAGGTCGGGAGTATGAAGCTAAAAATAATTTAGACGCGGCTTTTTCGGGCATTGCCGAAGAATTGCGCCGTCAATACTCGATCGGCTATTATCCCGAAACCGTCGGGCAAAAAGGCACCCGCAAACAAATTCGCGTCCGCGTAATGCGCCCGAATGTCGTTGTGCGGGCAAAAGACAGCTACGTCGTCGGCGATAATGAAAGAAATGTCGCGGGCAAATAGTTCGTAGGAAGGAAATTAACAGTGGTAAAGAGGATAAACGGGATAATCAAAAACTAATTATTTTATCCCTGACTATCCTCTTAATCCCTGTTAATTTTGTTTTTAGTTTGAATCGTTAAAAGTAAAAATGCAGCACAAAGCGAAATAAACGCACTGATTAAAAACGCATATTCCGCACCGAATTTTGTCCAAAGCGCGCCGAAAATAATCGAAGCCGGAAAAACCGTGATGCTGAAAGCCAGATTGTAAAACCCGAAAGCCGTGCCGCGTTTTTCGGTCGGCACTAAATCAGCAACTAAAGCCTTTTCCACGCCTTCGGTCAAACCGAAATAAACGCCGTAAATCAAAAACAATGCCCATGCCTGCCAAGCCGTGCTGACAAAAGCAAATCCGGCATAAACCAGTGCGTAAATGATCCAACCGGAAAATATCAAAGTTTTGCGCCCGATCTTATCGGATAAATCTCCGCCGATTAGTGAAAAAATTACTTTGCTCAAATGCAAAAACATCCATAAAAGAGGTAAAACCGCCACGGCAACACCGGATTGTTCGGCGCGCAGAAGCAAAAAAGCATCAGTTGAATTCGACAAAGTAAAAAGCGCGATAACAACTAAAAAGCGTTTGAAATTGCCGTCAAATTCTCCAAGTGAAAGTTTGATCGGGGGAACGATTTTGTCCGAAACTTTTTTCGGTTTTTCTTTAACGAAAAAGACGATGACCAATAAACCAAGCACCACGGGAATCGAAGCGTAGAGAAAAACGTGACGATAGTCGCGGATGGTCGGATTTTGCGGGTCGTCGGCAAAGTATGAGAGCAGAGTAAAAGCGATGATCGGACCGATGACCGCGCCCAGATGATCGGCGGCACGATTGAATCCGAAAGCCAGTCCGCGTTTTTCTTCAGGCACACTTTCGGCAATGATCGCATCACGCGGCGCACCGCGAATGCCTTTGCCGACTCTATCCGTAACCCGAACAAACAAAACCTGCTGCCAACTTCCGACAAATGCCAGCAACGGACGTGTCAAACTTGCGAGCGAATAACCGAGAAACACGGGGAATTTGCGTTTCTCGAAGCGGTCGCTCAAATAGCCCGAAAATAGTTTCAAAAATGCGGCAACCGATTCCGCAAAACCTTCGATTAAACCTATGATTAAGGGCGACGCGCCGAGCGTGAGCGCAAGAAATGCAGGTAACAGCGGATAAATTATCTCGCTCGAAGTATCGTTGAGTAAACTAACGAGGCTCAGGGCAAAAACATTGCCTGAAAGCTCTGTGTAGCGTCCGAAAAAGCGTTTGATTTGAGGAAGCATCGGTTAAAATTAGCGCGGCTTTTTATTTGTTGCCGGAGGTTTATCGGCAGTGCCGCTCATGCCGACCCACCACAGCGAAACGCCGCCGATAACGGCGATTAGCAAAATTAGCGCGACAATTGCTGCCCGGATTGCCATTTTGAAGGCACGCTTTAGGACAAAAAATGTGATCGCCGCTACCGCAATCAAAAAAACCACAAAAATTATCGCTGCAATCGTCATATTTTAATCCTCTTTTCTCGCCAGAGCTTTTTCCAATTCGTCTAAATCTTCCTCGCTCAAAGCCGTATCTTGTGTCGGCAGACTAAATTTTTCATCTGCCCAATCACCAAAATCCAGTAATTTACAACGCTCGGAACAAAACGGGCGAAATTCGTTGCCGTTATATTCGGTTTCTTTTTTGCAGGTTGGACATTTTACAATTGGCATAAAAATAAAAAACAGATTACCACAAATCCGCTAAAGTTTATAAATCAGGAAAAATTAACTTTTTGCGATATAATTATACAGACATAATAGATGCTTTTTTTGCATCAAACCGAACAAAACATTTTACAAAAGCGTAATTTTATTACAAGATTTTTAGAAGGGAGAAAAACGATGGCAGATTACAAAGAGCGATTTGAGAAATGGCAGCGTGAAGCGAAAGAACGCTTTGAAGATATTGACAAGCAAATCGGGCTGAAAGAGAAAATTGCCGAAGGTGCTAAGGTTGCAAAAGAAACGGCGCAAAAAGGCGCGGAAACCTTAAAAGAAGGCGCGAAAAAGATCAGAACGGAAGCCGAGAAATCGGAAGTCGGTAAACAAGCCGTTAAGGTTGCCGAAGATAGTTACAAAACTGCCGAAGATGCGGCAAAAAAGGCTTGGAACGCGAGCGAACCTCTGCGCGACGCGGCGGAAGATGCCGGCGAAAAAGCCGAAGAGGTTTTTTCGGTAGCCGGACAAAGCGCAAGCGATATTTTCAAAGTCGCCGGACAAAAAGCGGGCGAAGTCTTGAGCGTTGCCAGCGAAAAAGCAAGCGAAGTCTTTGCCGAAGCGCGGGAATCTTTCGGCACGACCGCAAATCGTGTATCAAAAGCGTTTAATCTCGGTGCGAGTTGGACACGGACAATCGATTCGGCTTTTAAAACCGTCCAAAAAACCTCCGATTGGATTGCCGAAAAACCGCTTCAAGCCGCGACTACCGGCGTTTCGATGGCAGTTGGTGCAGGTCTTGGTGTAGTTTTTACAGGTATCAGTTCACATTGGCTGTTTAATTCGGCATTGCCGGCGTGGTCAGTGCAAAAGGCGAGCGAACAATTTCAAAATTATCTCAAGAGTCAGGACGAACTCATCCAAAAAGGCGAACTGACACAAGCCGAAGCTGAAAAAATTCAGTTTGAACGCGACATTGCCAAGCGCATCGGCGCACCGCTGTTGGGTGCATTCAGTTTCGCTTCGGGCGCTGTGATGATGACTAATATCTTTAATCCGAAAACAATCACAGGCGCACCGATTGACTGGATTTTAGGAGGAAACCCGATGCTTGAAGGTGTCTGGTTTTTCGGCAACGGCTTGGTCTGCTTCAAAACGAGCTACGATTTCTTTATGTTCGCGCTTGAAGATCAGGAAGATGTGCGAAATATCGTTAAAGAAATAAAAGGTATGTTGCCAACGTAAAAAAATGTGATATGATGCCTTGAATCTAAAAATTAAAAGACTTATTTGGCAATTTGCGAAAATAAGCACAAACAGATTTTATTGCCCCCGCTGTAGTATAAAAACTAAAATTAAAGTGAGGTAATTAAATATGTTAAATGATTTTAAGGCGTTTATTGCAAAAGGCAATGTGCTTGATTTGGCAATCGCCGTGATACTGGGCGCGGCGTTCGGTAAAATTGTTACGACGCTGGTCGAGGGAATAATTATGCCGCCAATCGGTTATGCGTTGGGCGGAGTGGATTTCAAGACGCTCTTTTACGATTTGAGCGGTAAATACAACGGTGTAAAAGACCCGAAATTGATCGAAGAAGCCGTCAAAGGCGGCGCACCTTTGATTCGTTACGGTGAATTTATCAGCGATATTGTTTTATTTTTGATCGTTGCTTTTGTAGTTTTCCTGATTGCGCGGTGGGCGTTGAAGTTTTTCAAAGGTTTGGAAGCCGCGCCTGCCGGACCAACGGTGGAAGAAACACTTTTGACGGAAATCCGCGATATTTTGAAAGCAAAATAAAAAAGTATAAATTTAACTTGAGGTGAAACGTCGGTTTGAAATAATAATCGGCTTTTCGCCTTATTTCGCTTTAAAGTTCCAAATTTTTTCGGGCATTATGCAAAAATCCAGTTTCACATCAAAATCCCGGGTATCTGAAATTTCCGCTGTCGGCGCAAAATAACTCAAACCGATTTTTAAACAATCGGCGCGGCAATTTTTCAAAAGTTTATCGTAAAAACCTTTACCGTAACCAACGCGAAAACCCTGTAAATCGGAACACAAAAGCGGAACTAGAACAATATCTATTTTTTCAGTTTCAATCAACTCATTTTCAGCCGGTTCGTGAATTTCCCAAGCATTTTTGACGAGTTTTGTTGTTTCAGTAAATTTTAAGTTTTCGATTTTATTTGTTTGAAAATTAACCCGCGGAATGAGCGTTTCAATTTGTGGAAAATCCCGCCAAATTCTTTGGAAAATAAGCGATGTGTCAACTTCATTAAACTTTTCAATCGCTACAAAACAATGCAGAAACTTTATCTTGGTTAAATCGAAACCGTTCAAAAAGTTTTCTGCAATCTTTTCACTTTTTCGATTTCTCGCAAGCGGCAACAGACTTTTTTGCTTGGCGAGATATATTTTTCTAAGTTCGGCTTTAGTCATTTTTTAAGTTTATGCAGGTCAGGATAGCGAAAAGTTTCCAAGGTGTTTCTCAAAGTATTTTGGCATCTTATTTAATTGCACTTCAAATCCGGTTAAAAGTTTCCCGGATAAAGAGTGAATTTACAAGAATATTTTCGGAAAAAAATATTTTGCACAAAAATTTGAAATTTTGGTTTATTATGCGTATATTCAAAGCAGTTAAAACAATTCGATTTTCTCGTTACCGACTTAACCCTTAGCATATCAAAGCTGAGGGTTAAGTTGCTTAAACAGAGTGGTTTAACAAGTTTTTGCAAGAAATTTCCCTGTATGCAACTTTTACTTCAAACATTTTTGCTCTTTTCGCTAAATTTTATAGATGCAATTTTGACAATTTACTGGGTTCGCAACGGATTTGCTACCGAAGGAAACCAATTGATGGCAGGACTGCTCGATATTGGCAATATACCTTTTTTGCTGGTAAAAGCTGCGGTCGGCGCAGTGGCTGCGGTTGTTTTCTGGCGTTGGCGCAATCTGCGAATGGCAAAATACGGTTTGGCGATTACATTGGCAGTTTATACTTTTTTGATGGGTATTCATTTCGTTACCGGACTTTCCGCTTTCGGTTTAATATCCGATAAACTCATAAACGATTTTTCGGTTTTTTCACATAGTATTTTTGCTTTTATTGTCTAAACAAATGTGTTCCTGAAAAATAGCGGCGTATTTCAACCCCGGTTGAAACACGCCGCTATTTTTTTTCGTAAATAAAAACACAACGAAATTACAAAAGTTTCGCATCATATCAGCATAATTTTTATAAAAGGAAGTAAGCATTTATGTCAAAAAAAGCAGTTTATCAATTATCGGGACGACAGATTTTATTTTTAGCTTTGGCGGCGGCATTTATCGCCGTTGGAACAATGGCTTGTTTGAGCAATTTAGGCAATGCCGTGCAATTACGGGAAACGGCAAATGTGGCGTTAGCGGAAAATGCTCCGGCAAATATCTCTAATCCATCAGCCGTCAGCGACGAACAAAATAGCATCGAAGTTTATCGAACACTTTCGCCCGGCGTAGCATTTATTACGTCAACATCGTATCAGCAGGATTTTTGGGGCGGCGTTCAAGAAGGAAAAGGTTCGGGTTCGGGTTCGGTGATTGACAATCAAGGACATATTTTAACCAACTATCACGTCATCGAAGACGCACAAAAACTAACTGTTAGTCTCGGCGGCGACAAAACTTATCCGGCGAAAATTGTTGGCGGCGATCCTGATACCGATTTAGCCATTATTCAAATCGAACCGCCGAAGGAAGGCTTAACGATTATTCCGTTTAGCGATTCGGACAAACTCGTGGTCGGTCAAAAAGTTTTGGCTATCGGTAATCCGTTCGGTTTAGACCGCACTCTGACCACCGGCGTGATTTCCGGTTTACAACGTCCGATTCGCGCACGCAATGATCGTCCGATCGAAGGCGCAATTCAAACCGATGCTTCGATCAATCCGGGCAATTCGGGCGGACCTTTGCTCGATAAATTCGGAAATATGATCGGCATCAATTCGCAAATTTTATCGCCTGCCGGCGGTTCGGTCGGTGTCGGTTTTGCGATTCCGGTCAATATTGCCAAGCGCGTTGTGCCGCAACTCATTCAATTCGGTGAAGTCCGCCGTCCGAAACTCGGTGCAAATCTTTACGGTATCGAACAATTACAGCAACAAGGTGCCAGACTTCCGGTTGAAAACGGCTTGTTGGTGCGAAGTGTTTTGCCGGGAAGTGCGCTGTCTGGTGCAGGGATTCGCGGACTTTCCCAATCCGCGAACGGCGAAGTCGTCTTGGGCGATATTATTACCTCGATCGACGGCGTGAAAATGACTAATTTAGATGATCTTTATCGCTTTCTCGATAAGAAGCAAATCGGCGATACGGTTCAGATTGAAATCTTTCGCAACAGTAAAACTTTAACCGTTCCTGTCAAACTTTTGCCTTTACCGCAAGGTCGTCCGACACGATAATTTTGGAATGATTGATAGTAGCAGTGGGCAAGTTTGATTCTTGCCTGCTGCTTTATTTTTATGGAATTGAACGATTTTTACAACGATGGTTTCGGTTGGATTTGCAAACATTGTGAGCGCGAATTGAGTAATCAAAATACGGATTCCGACCAAAAACACTCGCGTTTGATGAACGAAGGCGAAGCCGAAAGCAAACAGCCGAAACTTTCAAATTTGGCACTGGCAAAATGGGCGGACAAATTTCATCGCACACTGATGTGCCCGCGTTGCGGAATTACTGAACTTGCCGAAAAATTTTAAACTTTTGTAACCTTCCATTTTCCGCGCCTGAATAAAATCGCGCTGACAATTGCTAACATCGAAAAAGCAATTGTAATTGCCCAGAAAACGCCGTGAGTTTCGAGTTTGAAATGGTAAGCCAGCGTATAAGCAAGCGGGATTTCAAACAGCCAAAATATAAAAAGATTGATATAAGTCGGCGTAACCGTGTCGCCCGCGCCATTGAAGGCGGTTTCCAAAACCATCCCGAAACCGTAGAAGAAAAAGCCGAGCGAAACTATCAGCAAACAATCCGAAGCATAAACTGCGATGCTTTGTTCGGTTGTAAAAATACTGACAATCGGATTGGCAAAAACTGCCAATAAAATGCCGACAATCGTTAAAAATCCGGCATTGTAAAAAGCGGCTGTCCAAACTGCTTTTTCGGCGCGTTCGGGTTTTCCCGCACCTAAACTTTGTCCGACAAGCGTTGCCGCCGCATTGCTCATCCCGACGGACGGCAAAAGCGCGAAAACTATCACGCGAATACCGATCAAATAACCTGCGACAGCTTCCGTTCCGAATCCGGCAACGATCCGAATCAACCCGACCCAACTCAACATTCCGATAAGCATCTGCAAAGTCGCCGATGACGAAAGTTTGGCAAGTTTCCAAATTAATTTCGGCACAAAAGTAAAATGTTTGGCTTCGATCTTGAAACGTCCGTCGCGCTTCGTCAGAGAATAAAGCGCATACAAAACGCCGCAACCGCGCCCGATTGTCGTCCCGACCGCCGCGCCCGTAACGCCTAATTCGGGGAAAAACCAAACACCGAAAATAAAACACGGCGCGAGGATAATGTTAAGAATATTTGCTAACCACAGAACGCGCATCGCAATCGCCGCGTCGCCCGCGCCGCGAAAAATTCCGTTTATCAAAAACAGAAAAACGATGACGATATTGCCGCCGAGCATAATGCGCGTAAAGGTCGTGCCTTGCGCGATAACCAATGCTTCCGCTCCCATTATTGCAAGAAGTTGCGGGGCAAACAGGACCCCGATTATGCCGACAATGATCGAAACGATCAAGCCTAAATAAAGAACTTGAATCGCCGTTTGCGCCGCGCCTTCCGTATCTTTTTCTCCGATTCGCCGTGCTATCGTCGCGCTCGCGCCAATCGAAATGCCCATTGCCAGCGCATAAACAATAATCACCATCGCTTCGGTCAAACCGACAACGGCAATCGCGTCCGCGCCTAATTTTGCCACAAAGAAAATATCCACGACCGCAAACAGACTTTCGCCCAACATCTCTAAGATCATCGGAACGGAAAGCAGAAAAATCGCTGTTCCGAGCGATCCCTGTGTTAAGTCGCGCTGTGTTCCGCTAAATGCTTCGCGCAAGGTCGAGACAAAAGATTGATGTGTTTCGACAGAATCAACCGTCGGCACGGTAGTTTTTTCCGAATTATTCAACATACTAATTTAAATTTTAAGAAAAGAATGGGTAAAATGCGCTCCAATTCATTTGAGAATGAATGAAACGAAACAGATATAAATTGGCGACAGTTTTAGCGGGTGCTTACTTTCATAATATTTGAGAATTTAGCACAGACTTGGCTGACAGGCAAAATCAGGAATTTAAAAATTTACTTTTTTGTAAAATCTCAGCCAAATAATTTTCTAACTTCCCGCTTGAAATTTCAGCCGAAATTAATCCGATATAATTGTCAGGTCTGAGCAAAATCATAAAAGTTTCCGTCGCGTCAAAAATTTCCGTAATGTGCGGATACAAAGGTAAATGGTGAAAATCAATTAACGCCGAATATTGATTAACGAAACTTACGGAAAAATCGGGCGGACTTCCGCTTCCGTCAAAAAATGTCAAAAGATGAAATTTCGGTTCGTGCAGTTCGTCGTAAATACTTTCGCCTTCAACCGTAAAATACGGCATTCTATCGCCCGCTTTGACCGAAAAACTACCGTCGTTTTCGCTCAAAATACTATGGCGGTAATTGATGGCGGTTTGCGATATAAGCGGAAAGACAAATTTTTTAACCGCATCGAGACTAAACGCAGCACCGGCGATATACGGAAAAACGTGCGTTCGCAGATATGCCAAAATCGGTTCGGGACTGGCAACAAGATTAAAAAATCGGTCGGTTGTTTTTAAGAGTTTTTTCGCGTTTTCAAGCCGTTCCTGATCGTAGCTTTCCAAAATTTTCACGTCTGATTTTTCCCGCAAAACCATCGCAAATTTCCAAGCTAAGTTGTAGCTGTCCTGAATTCCCGTGTTCATTCCCTGCGCTCCGGCAGGCGTGTGAATATGCGCCGAATCGCCGGCGAGAAAACATCTTCCGCTTGAAAATTTATTGACGTGGCGCGTGTGAACTTTATAGGTCGAAAACCAGTTTACGTCCGTAATGTCGAGTTCGAATTCCGAATCTGTTTTGATCTGTTCTTCTATTTCTTCATACAAAACATCGCCTTCATCTTTAGCAAATTCTTCGGGGAAAGTGCCGACAATCCGCCATCGCTGTTTGCCGATCATCGGAAAAAACGCGAGCAGATTGTTTTTCATCAGAAAAACCGTCAGTGCGTCGTGGCTCAGATTCCAGTCAATCCGCACATCTGCGACATAAAACATCCGTTCAAATGTGCTGCCCTCAAACGTCAAACCGAGAGTATGACGCACCGGACTTTTTGCGCCGTCGCAACCGACGAGAAATTTTGCTTCGATCTCTTGAGTTTCGCCGTTCGAGTTTTTAATGCTGGCTTTTACACTTGATTCGTCTTGCGTAAAATTTTCAAGTTCGGTATTCCACAAAACATCTTTGCCGTGCGATTTGATGAAGTCATACAAAATCTTTTCGTGTTTGCCCTGTTCGACAATAAGCACATACGGATACGGACTCAAACCTATGCCGATTTTGCCGAACTCGATCTCGCCGCGAACCTCGCCTCCGACAATCATTCGCGCCTTTTCCGCAATCGCTCCCTGAGCAATTAGATCATTTGCCAAACCGATTTGTTCATAAATCTCCAGCGTTCGCGCTTGCACACCGATGGCTTTTGAATAAGGTGTAATGTTTTCTTTTTTGTCTAAAATGACAAAATCAATGCCGTATCTGATAAGCTGACACGCCAGAGCAAGCCCTGTTGGACCTGCGCCGACAATGATTACATCTGTTTTCATGACTTTTTCCCGACAAAAATTTGGTTTTTGTATCTAAGGATTTTACATAATTAAAGTTTTTTTATATTTGGAGTGCACGGCTTATTGTTTATAAACCCTGCACTCCGAACAATTAAGTGCTATGTTGACCACAACACTTTGATCGAATTAGCGAACAACAAGCCAACTAGCGGCGGGGTAGTCGGAGGCGATGCCCCAGTTGAATGCCTGCAACTGACTGTTGCTCGATCGCCGAACGTAGAAATTGTTCTCGCCCGCTCCGCCGCGCCAAACCGCGACATCCTGCCGCCGGTCACCGTCATAATCGCCCGGT
>JANMAA010000185.1:0-15300 GCA_031359215.1 Acidobacteriota bacterium
GCCGAAATCGGTCGCGCCGATTTTCGGAAACGAAATTCCGCCGGTCGCGATCACTAAATTTTCAGCGGTAAAATTTCCGTGATCGGTTTCGATCTCAAAAGGTTGATCTTTGCCGATGTTTTTGACCGTGCAGTTTGTCAAAAATTTAACCTTCGCCTGTTCGGCTTCGCGCACCAGCATTTCGACGATTTGACGCGCCGAATCGCGGCAGAAAAGCTGTCCGAGTTTTTTTTCGTAAAATTCGATGCGGTGTTTTTTAACCAGTTCGACAAAATCCTGCGGTGTGTAGCGTGCCAATGCCGATTTGCAAAAATGCGGATTTCGAGATATGAAATTTTCCGCTTTGGCATTGATATTGGTAAAGTTACAACGTCCGCCGCCGGAAATAATTATCTTGCGTCCGACGTGCGGATTATGTTCTAAAACCATAACCTTGCGTCCGCGTTTGCCGGCTTCGATGGCGCAAAAAAGTCCTGCCGCGCCTGCGCCGATAATGATCGCGTCAAATTTCATCAAACCGAATATCGTTGGTGCAAAATGTTGGTGTGATGCCTGATATGCCCGACCATCATATACGCGAGCGCGCGAACCGAAACTGCGGCATCGCTCGCCGTGCCGGTGCGAAGCCACGCTTCACCGGTGAGATTTTTGAAAAATAAAACATTCGACCGCCGAAGCAGGGAAAGCTCTTCGATCAGATCGGATAGTTTGGCATTGCCGAAATTCCCGTTGACGACATAACCGTCCTGCTCGAAACCAGCCAACGGAGTTTCGTCGCCACGCGCAATTCGCAGGGCGCGATAAGAAAATACTCTTTCACCATCGATCAAATGTCCGGCAACTTCCTTGATGCTCCACTTTCCTTCGGCATATCGAAAGTCACCTTTTTCTTCCGGGATCGCGCTAAACAAATTGTTTAATTCGTCTATTTGATTTTCCGCAGCGGAAATAATATCGGTTTCTTCAACCAAAGAAATATATGTTTCGTAATATTCGGCGTATTCTGTTTTTTCGGGACGATTCATAGAAAACATCTTACCAAAAATTTCTTGAAATATACTCAAATAATTTTATCGTATTGCATTATTTGATTTGATTTTTCAGACTCGCGCCGATTATTCTGATGCGCGTGATATTCGGCGGACCTTCCCAACCGCGATGCGTTTCGACCATAATTATCGCGGCTCGCGGTTCAAACGGGCTTTGCAGACTGCCGCTGATTTCCGCGCTTTGCAGACTGCTGTAATCTTTCGACACATATTTTTCCTCATAGATCGTTTTCGCGCCATTCGCTTTTGAAATCAGCCGCAAATTTACATTTCCAACAGAAAAAATATCTTCAAATTCCAGATTCTGCGTCAGATCGAGCGAAAACGAATCGTTTTGAAAGCTAAACGGCGCATCGAGCAAGGTAAATTTCTTTTCTGCAACGATTTTGTATTGAGCGAGTCGGCGCGAAAATTCCTTCCGATTCTGTTTCCAGTAAGTTTGCAGATTTTCTTCTTTTTCTTCTTTGCCATCGTAGCTTTTTTCCCAGAGAATTTTGTCCGTCCGCAAATCCTGAATGACAAGCTGCGCGAAATAACAACCGCACGCTTCATCGACAGGTTCGACATAAAAAGCGAATTTGCCGTCTCTTGACCAGCCAATCGGATAAAACTTTTCTCTCAGCAAAACGGAATTTTCTTCTTCTTTGACGGTTTTATAATCGCCTTTCAACCGCAATCGCGCCGGTTCGGGATATAAAATATTCGATCGTTTATTTTGTGCGTTGCCCGCAAACACGCCGACATAAAGAACTAAAACGAACAGAACGGCAAAATTGGACTTCTTAATCAACATAAGTTTTACCCGACGATTTTTACAGTTGCAATGTCTTGTTTTGACCTATAAAGGTAAATTTGACGTTCCGAACCCCAAATTATTATCTTTTAACCTCATTCATTAGCCTTTTTAATCATATCTTTAGCCTTCAGACCTAAACGATAAGGTTCGAGACCTAATCGTTTAGGTTCAGAGGCTAATGGATTAGGTTCGAGACCTAATCATTTAGGTTCACAACCTAAACGGATGGGTTCCGAACCTAATTGGCTAATTCGACGCATCATCTGCCGAAGAAGATTCTTTCGTCGGCGCGTTTTCCTTTTCATGATCGCGCTTTTCAGGACGCATATGCGGGAACAGGATCACGTCGCGGATCGAATGTTTGTTGGTCAAAAGCATCACGAGACGGTCAATTCCGATGCCGATTCCGGCGGCGGGCGGCATTCCGTAGGCAAGTGCGCGGATGTAATCTTCGTCCAAAACCATCGCTTCCGCGTCGCCCGATTCGCGTTCCTTCATTTGGTCAACGAAACGCTCGTATTGTTCCTGCGGGTCGTTGAGTTCCGAAAAACCGTTGGCGCATTCCATTCCATTGATAAACAATTCAAACCGCTCGGCAATGTTCGGATTCTCCGGCGACGCTTTCGACAAAGGCGAAATTGATTTCGGGTAATCTATGATGAATGTCGGTTGGATTAATTTTGGCTCAACAATAGTATCAAATATAGTTACTAAATCTTTTTCGGCTTCTTCATCCGAAATATTACTTGATTCTAAAACATCAAGATTATTTTCCCAAATAAATTGACGCTCCTCATGGGATGTTTGTTTCATAGCCGGAATTATTGCTCCTGCTTGTAAATACTCGTTCCTTTCTTCAACTTCTTCCTCCAATGTTTTATTAAAATTCTTATAATAATATTTCTTATCTCTAAGAATTAATACAGTTTCAGTGTTTTCTTCTTTCTTTCTTGAAGTTGTAAAAATTGCAAGTGCTTTAATTTTTTTATTATCATCGAGCCATTCTTTTTTGAATCCATCTGGAAAATAATGTTGACGATTTTCATAGCATTTAACAATTGAATCTTTCATTGTCCAACGTTTGAAATCCGAAAAATCAATCTCATTTTCGCCGTATTTCACAATCAAACTTCCGCCCGTTGCTTTCTGCACCGATTCTTTGAGCATCGCTTCGGCGAAATCCATCATGCCGTTCACGTCCATATAGGCGCAGTAAAATTCGAGCATCGTGAATTCGGGATTATGTTTGTGCGACAAGCCTTCGTTGCGGAAATTGCGGTTGAGTTCATAGACCTTTTCAAAACCGCCGACTGTCAATCTTTTTAAGTAAAGTTCAGGCGCGATTCGCGCATAAAGCGGAATGTCGAGTGCTTTATGATAAGTTTCAAAAGGCTCTGCCGCCGCGCCCGTCGCTTTTGGCGTGAGCATAGGCGTTTCGACTTCGATATAACCCGCATCGTCGAGAAAACGGCGCATTCCGCTAATCAATTTGGCGCGTCGTTCAAAAACTTCTCGCGTCGTCAAACCTTCGTGTTCGACTTGCAAACTCGACGCAATCAAATCGGCGTAGCGATAACGACGTTGTAATTCGGGGTCAACGATGCCGTGCATCTTGTCGGGCATTGGCAAAAGTGCTTTTGATAAAAACTGAATCGTTTCAACGTGAACGCTCAATTCGCCCGTGTTGGTCAAAAACAAATAGCCTTCGACACCGATAAAATCGCCGTGATCTAAAAAACCGAAAAGTTCCCACGCCTTACCTTCTTCATCAATCGGTTGAAGCGTGTCGTTGCTCATCGCTTTTGCCTCTTGCTTGCGAACATAAATTTGCAGACGATTTTTGCCGTCGCTCAAATGAACAAACGCCGCTTTTCCCATCACCCGCGGCGGCACAGCCAATCTGCCCGACACGCGCACATTGCCGAATTCTTTTAATTTTTCGTTGAGTTTTGCCTTTATTTCCTGATTCGGTTTTTCGCCTTCGGGCGTGTTTTCTTTGAGTTCTTTGACGATTTCCGCGATTGGCGCAAATTGGACAATATTCGTAATGGTGTCTTCGTCGCCCGTCATATTTGAGCGTTCAAACTTGTTCGGATAGACGTTTCCGACGATCCCGCGCAGTTTGTTCAAATGTTCTTTTCGCGCTTCGGTTTGGTCGTTCGGTTCGATAATTTCGTTAAATGCAGGAATGTTCATAATGTTTGCTTTGATAAAAAAGCATTATAAACCACAGACGAAATTTTTATAATCGTTAATAGTTGATTGTTAATTGAAACTTCAACTTTTACAATGGACAATTAACAAAATGACTTTTCCAACCGAATCCAAAACCGAAATAGAGCGTTTGCACGATACAATAAAAAGCGGGACGCGCATTATTTCCCTGAACGGCTTAACCTCGATTGCTTCACGCGCCTTTGTTCTCAGCCAATTACAAGCTGAAACAGGCAAAACTTTCATCATCGTTACCGATTCCAACAAAGAACTCGAAACTTGGGAATGTGATTTGGAATTTTGGCAAAATTCAGTCCAAAACCCAAAGCCCAAAGCCCAATGTCCAAATGACGATTCCCGACTTTTAGTTTTACCTTCGATGGAAAGCGACATTTACGCCGGCGTTTCGCCGCACGCCGAAACACTTGAAAAACGCGCGTTGACGCTTTGGAATTTATCAAATACAACGCCGGATTTTGTCGTCGCCTCGTCAAAAGCTCTAATCGCCAAAACGGTTTCACCCAACGAAATGCGCGATTTCGGCGCGGTTTTGAAACTCGACAATGATTTTGCGCCCGAAGTTTTGCTGGAAAAACTCGCGGCGGCAGGTTATGTGCGCGAAGAACCGATAAAAAACTTCGGCGAATTTTCCGTGCGCGGCGGAATCATCGATGTTTGGTCGCCTGACGCGGCAAATCCGGTTCGCATCGAATTTTTCGGCGACACGGTTGATTCGATTCGTGTATTTGACGCGGAAACGCAACTTTCAACCAAACAATTAAAGGAAATTTCCATCGCGCCGATGCGTGAATTTGCGGCAACCAAGCAGGACTTTAGAGATTGGGCGTTTTTTGCGCGTGAGAGATTTTCCGAAACACGCTTTGCGCGAAACTTAAAAGACCGCACCGATTTTGCCGTCGAAGGCGAAGATTTTTCAGGTTGGGAATTTCTAATTCCGCTCGTCAAACCGCGCACTGCAAGCATTTTTGATTATCTGCAAGACTCCGTTTTAGTCATTGACGAACCAACTATCGTCGAGCAAACTTTGGCAGAGTTTTACGAACATTTAACAAAGCGTTTTGACGAAATTAATAAACACGACGAGATCGGTTTAGAACCGACTGAATTATTTTTGTCGGTTGAAGAATTGCGCGAAAAATTGGGCAAACAAAAGCGAATCGAACTTCGTGCTTTGGGCAAAACGGCGGCGGCAACCGACGAACAATTTCAAATCAGCGAAGAACCGGCAGACAATAAAGGACAAAATTCGCTATTTCTTTTTCCAACTGCCGAAAGTTCTATCGAAATCGATTTGCAATCGCGTTCGACGCGCAAGTTTCACGGCGACATCGCTTCGCTCGCCCAAACTCTAAAGTTTAAAGCCCAAAGTCAGTTTGTGTTTCAATCGAGCGGTTTAGCCGAAAGATTTGCGGAAATTTTGCGCGACTATGATGTAACCTTGCCTGCAAATTTAATTGCAATCGGCGATTTATCAAACGGTTTTGAAATTCCTGCGCTCGATTTGATTATTCAAACCGAAACCGATGTTTTTGGCGAAACAACGCAGCACGAATATCAAAAACCGAAAACCAAAGACCAAAGACCAAAAACCAAAACAAGCGCATTTGTGTCTGATTTCCGCGATTTGAAAGCCGGTGATTTTGTCGTTCACGTTGACCACGGCATCGGTCGGTTCGAGGGTTTGCAGGTTCTCGAAACGGGCGGCGTGTCGCGGGAATTTATGCTGTTGATTTATGCGGAAAACGCTAAATTATTTGTCCCGGTCGAAAGATTGGATTTGGTTTCGCGCTATTCGTCGGGCGAAGCCGCTACGCCGACTTTAGACCGTTTAGGCGGAATCGGCTGGCAAAAAACGAAGGCAAAAGCAAAAAGGGCGATGCGCGATATGGCAGACGAACTTTTGCGTCTTTATGCCGAAAGAAAAATGGTGCAGGGATTTGCTTTTTCGGCAGATACGCCGTGGCAAAAAGAGTTTGAAGATGCGTTTCCGTATCAACTGACGACCGACCAAGCCGCCGCGATTGACGATTCAAAAAACGATATGCAAGCTGCCGTGCCGATGGATCGCCTCGTTGTCGGCGATGTCGGCTACGGCAAAACGGAAGTGGCGATGCGGGCGGCGTTCAAAGCCGTGATGGACGGCAAACAAGTTGCGATATTGACTCCGACGACGATTCTTGCTTATCAACATTCGGAATCATTCAAACAACGCTTTGCCGCGTTTCCCGTCAATATCGAATTACTGTCGCGTTTTCGTTCACCGAAAGAGCAAAAAGAAGTCGTCACCAAAGCGGAAAAAGGCGAAGTTGATATTTTAATCGGAACGCATCGCATTTTGTCGAATGATGTCAAACTGCCGAAAATCGGCTTGGTTGTGGTTGATGAAGAACAGCGTTTCGGTGTCGCCCACAAAGAGAAATTGAAACAGTTGAAAAAGAAGGTTGACGTTCTGACTTTGAGCGCAACGCCGATTCCGCGCACGTTGAATATGTCGTTGCTCGGAATGCGCGATCTGTCCGTTATCGAAACTCCGCCGCGCGATAGATTGGCGATAAATACACAGGTTGTGCAATTTTCCGAAGGCGTTATCAAATCAGCGATCGAGGTAGAATTAGCGCGCAACGGGCAAATCTTTTTTATCCACAATCGCGTCGAAACCATCGAATCAATCGCCGCGCACATTCAAAAAATCGTGCCGAATGCACGAATCGCCATCGGACACGGGCAAATGAACGAAAAAACATTGGAAAATATAATGCTCGATTTTATCGCTTACAAATACGATGTTTTGATAGCGACAACCATCATTGAAAACGGCATTGACATTCCACGCGCCAACACGATAATCATCAATCGCGCTGACAATTACGGACTTTCACAACTTTACCAACTGCGCGGAAGAGTCGGACGCTCCAACCGTCGCGCGTATGCTTATTTATTGATTCCAAGCGAATTAGAATTGACACCGATTGCACGTCGGCGGTTGAGCGCGATCCGCGAATTTTCAGATTTAGGGGCGGGTTTTCGTATTGCCGCACTCGATTTGGAATTGCGCGGTGCTGGAAATATTCTTGGCGGACAGCAATCGGGACAACTCGATGCGCTCGGGTTTGATCTTTATACAAAGATGTTGGAGCGCACGATTCAAGAGTTAAAAGGCGAAGAGATCGAAGACGAAACGAGCGTTTCGATAAACTTGGGCGTTGACGTTTCGATTCCGAATGATTACATTTCAGAAACTTCGCAAAGACTGCGAACTTATAAACGCATTTCATCCGCCGATTCGGAAGAAACATTGCGCCGCATTTACGCGGAAATCAATGACCGTTACGGCAAAATGTCGGAATCGGTAGAAAATCTTTTTGAATATGCGCGGCTTCGGAAGTTGGCGGAAGAAATGCACATCGTTTCGGTTGATAAAACAAATGACGGTTTCGCCGTTAAATTAGGAGAAAACTCAAAAATCGCACCTGAAAAATTGATGAATTTCTTAACCGCAAACGAAGGTTCGACCTTTTCGCCAAGCGGCATTTTGCGCGTCGTAAACGGATCGAAAAATCCGGTTGAAACGGCGCGAAAAGTGTTGGAAGAAATTCGGACTTGAATTATCTTCGATTTAACTCGCGGTAAAGCCGAAGCCGTAACTGTATCAACGACATTGGCACGGTTCAAACGAAAGCAGACGGCACTCCGGTTGAAGATTGGGGGCTCAATATTTCTTTAGCCGCCAAATGGAAAGCGATTGCCCAAACTTTAGGCAGTCTGAAACTTTACACGACCATCGGCAGAATCGGAATTCACATGGCTGTCGGTTTTCACGATGCCGATGTGTTGAGAAACGCGGCGCATACCGTTTCTACTGCTTTTGACATTGCCAACAGAGGCACTCAGCCAACCGTTATAGCACTTGACACACCGCTCGGAGCAGGCGCGGAAATATCATTGGTTAAAATTTACGGAACATTCCACATCGGCGAAAATCAATCGGTAGTTACGCCGAGAAAATAAGTTTTACATCTTGCCGTAAAGCGTTTACAGCTTTGAGTAAGTTCAAAGAACATTGGATGAGGCTTTCGGTAGCGTAAAAACAGCTTGTTTCTGCATATTAGCCCCAAAAAGTAACTAAATTTGAGCAACTGTCTCATTTTTGTAAAAATCAAATCTTTATTTAAATTGATAAGTGAGATGGGAATTCATACTAAATCTTCGCGTTTTGCTTGATCAAATATAAAGTTCATAATTATTGAAGTTCAGTTCCGTATTTTTCGATAATTTTATTGATTAGCAATGAGGATTTGCTTTTATTTGGAAGACTACCCGAAAAATTTCCCTCAGAACTTTTCCCTTCGAAATTGTGACATTCATAACAAATATCTATTTCAACTGTCTTATTATCATAGCTTGCAGTTATTTTATGCCGCGGACTAAAACACATCGAGCCACCCTCATTTGAAGAAACGTCATAATAAAAACTTTCAAGAAACTGTTTTTTCAAGGAAGCATCAGAAAGTATTGCTCCTGCGTTGGGAACAGTTTTAAACATCAAAACTCTAAACTCCTTCGTTTCTTTATCAAAATTGTAATAGATATATATTTTATCAACATTATCCAAAATTTCTCTGACTTTTGGTGGAATACTTTCATTAAGGTTTAATTTCTGTTTTCTTGTTAAATTCTCAAGCAAATTTTCCGCAGGTGGAAAGACTACTACTCTTGTTGAATTAGACTTTCTTTCTATATTTGAATTGGAATTTTGCTGACTTTCAATATTTTTACAATTTGCAAAAACAATTGTAATCAGAAAAATCAAAATAGCATTTTTCATATAGCTAATCCTCCACAACCAATTCATCAAACGCAAACTGCACATTATCAGGAAGCAGTTTTGAATCGCGTTCATACATAATGCTGTGATTGAGATGCGTTAGAAAGGCGCGTTTCGGTTTGAGTTTTTCGATATATTCGAGCGCACGGTCGAGATTCAGATGCGTGGTGTGCAGTTTCAGACCGACGCAATCGAGCACTAAAACGTCTAAATCACGCAAGCCGTCAAGCGTATCTTCGGGAATCAGACTCAAATCCGTTGCGTATGCAAAATCGTTAAAACGATAGGCGACGACGGGCAATTTGCCGTGAATGACTTCCATCGGTGTAATCGTCAGATTTTCGCTGAAAGAAAACGGCGAATGATTGACAACCGTGTGCGGAATCAGTTGCGGAAGTCCGCCGCCGAAATGCGACGGTTGAAAAATATATTGAAAAATGCGCCGCAAATCCTTCCACGCAATTTCATTGGCATAAACGCCCATCGCGCCGTAACGAAAATTGAACGGGCGCAAATCGTCCAAGCCGAAAACGTGGTCAACGTGGCAATGTGTAATTAAAACCGCGTCGAGATGCTTGAGTTTGACGCGCAGAGCTTGCTGCCGAAAATCTATCGAAGTATCAACCAGAATCGTTTTGCCGTCGTGTTCGATCAAAATCGAAACGCGCAAACGCTTGTCTTTCGTATCGTTTGAGAGACAAGTTTCACAATCACACCCGATCGAGGGAACGCCCGTTGATGTGCCTGTGCCGAGAAAAGTCAATTTCATAGAATAGTTGACAGATAGTTAGCAGAAAGTTGACAGGGCTGACAGAAAGTTTCAGAAGTTTTCAAACTTTCTGCCAACTTCCTGTCAACTCTGTTAACTCTGTTAACTATTTTCTGCCGAGAATATCGTTTGCCGAAAACTTTTGCGCGGCTTGGGCTTTGAGTTGTTCTTCGGTCGCTTTGGTTAATGCGACAAACTGCATCCGCAGATCGGCAAGCAAACCATCGAGCAATCTTTTTTCCTGCGTGTGAAGATTGCCTTCGGTTTTCGCGCTCAACATTGCCAAAACATCGATCCAATATTTGCCGGTTTCCAGATCGACGGAGCGTTGCCCGGTTGCCGGATGCGGCATTGCGCCAAGCGCGGCGGCGGCTTGCGAAGCCAATGTCGTTAAAAAATTGACAAAGCTCGCCGGATCTTCCGCACCGGGAAAATCTTCCATTTCAAATCCTTCTTCTTCGGCTTCCGCTTGCACCTGTTTTTCGACAGAGGCGTTTTCGTAAGTTTCAACCGTTTCCTGATTCGGTTCATAAATCGGAGTTTCAACTTCTTTCGGCTTTTCCGCCTTGAGTTCGACACCTTCGCGCACACTTCCGTCCACATTAAACTTACGTCTGTCCGTAACCTTCAAGGTCGGTTCTTCTTCGTTTTTCAAATCTTCTTTTCCAATCATTACTTTTTCCTGCAAACTTTCTAAAAATCTATAGTTCGATAGTAGCATTTTGGCGAAAGAATATTCAAAATCGGAAAAATAGCACCGGATTGTTTGATAAATGCTTTTCAAACGTGGTGAATAATTATCGGAAAATAAGTCAAGTTCAAATTTAGACATCTATAAAACATCAGATGTAGTTTTTTGCGGCATCATTTGATCAAACTTTTACCACGGAAATATCGGTTTCACTCAAAAGCGGTTCGGTGTCTTCGATGTCGATTTCACCGTTTAAGACTTTCGCGGCACGAACTGCGTCGAAGGCGTTTTCCCACTTTGACACGACGACGGTCGCCACGCCGTTGCCGATAAGATTGGTAATCGAGCGCATTTCCGACATAAATCTGTCCACACCTAAAAGCAGCGCGATGCCCGCGACGGGAATTGTCCCGACGCTCGTCAGCGTTGCCGCAAGCGTGATAAATCCGCCGCCCGTAACTGCCGCCGCGCCTTTTGACGTGAGCATTAAAATCAGCAAAATTTGCAGTTCCTGATAAAGCGAAAGTTCGGTGTTTGTTGCCTGTGCGACGAAAATTGCGGCAATTGTCAGGTAAATCGCCGTGCCGTCGAGATTGAATGAATAGCCGGACGGAATGACCAGACCGACGACCGATTTTGAGCAACCCAGGTTTTCGAGTTTGACCATCATTCGCGGCAGAGCCGATTCCGACGAAGACGTGCCGAGAACGATCAGAATCTCTTCTTTGATGTAGTTTAAGAATTTCCAAAGACTGAAATTGTGAAAATAAGCAATCGCGCCAAGGACGACGAAGACGAAAAACGCGCTCGTCAGATAAACGCAGAGCATTAATTTGCCGAGCGGTAAAAGTGTTTTGATGCCGTATTTACCGATTGTAAAAGCCATCGCGCCGAATGCGCCGACAGGTGCGGCTTTCATAATAATCGCAATAATGCCGAAAAGAACGTGCGAGATCGAATCAAATGTTCTAACCAAAAACTTGCCGCGTTCACCGAAGGAAACGAGCGCGACACCGAACAGAATGGCAATCAGCAAAACCTGCAAAATGTCGCCGTTCGCAAACGCACCGAAAATCGTATCGGGAATGATGTGCAGAATATGTTCGACGACCGTCATCTGCTGCGCCGTGTATTGCTGAACGGTGTCGGCTTTTGCGCTCAGACTTTCGGGCGTGGCGTTGATGCCTGCTCCCGGCTGAAAAGTCCGCACGACAATTAAACCGATAACAAGCGCAATTGTCGAAACGACTTCAAAATAAAGCAAAGCCTTCAGCCCGACGCGACCGAGCTTTTTCATATCGCCGATGCCCGCAATCCCGACCACGACCGTCAAAAAAATGATCGGCGCGATAATCATTTTTATCAGCTTGATAAAACCGTCGCCGAGCGGTTTCATCTGTTCGCCCAAATCCGGGTAAAACGCGCCGAGCAGGATGCCCAAAATAATTCCGACAATCACGCGGAAATACAGCGATTGATAAAACCGATGCGGCGGCGCGGATGATTCGAGATTGGTTGGCATAGCTCCGAATTTTAGCAGTAAAAGCCGTGAATTTAAAGTTTAATTTGCGCCCGCAAAAGAAAAAGGCAGACGCGAATCTGCCTTTTCATTCCCGAAAATTAGTGAATTATCGGCTGGAAATTCAAACCCGTTTTGCCGCTGTTCGCTTGACAAAAGTTCTTGCTAATGAAAATTATGCGGCAATTTTGAAACTTTCCCTGACAGCCTGTGGCAATTTGACCGGATAAAAATAGACTGTCGGATACAGATAATCTTCGCCCGATTCGTCAATAACGCGGATATAATCATCTTCGGCGGCTTTTTCATCCGGCAATACTTCATAAATTTTTCGTAGTTCCAAATCTCCGCAATCGTCATTTTTTATGCAAACTACAAATTGAATTTTTGAACCGTTTCCTTTCATAACTTTAATCGAGATACCCCTTGATTTTCATCTTTCTTTTACCGATTCCGTGGGCTTCATACAAATGAACTTCGACGTGCCGGATTCTGCCGTTTATCAAACGCACTGTTGTTTCACCTTTCAATTTTCTCCAACGCCCTTCGCCGAATTTTTCGCGCAAACGGGCGATTTCTCTGATTTTATTGCCAACGGCGATAATTTCTACATGGCTTATTTTGTCAATGATTTCAAACGTCATTTTATCAGAAATTCAAAAGCAATTCGCCTTCTTTTTCTTCAACCAAAACACTGCCGCCGTCGGTTAATTTGCCGAAAAGAATTTCCTGCGCGAGCGACTGTTTGATCTTTTCGTGAATCAGACGCGCCATCGGACGTGCGCCGTAGCGTGCGTCGAAACCGTTTTTCGCCAGCCATTCACGCGCCGATTCGTCGAGTTTAATCAACACACGCTTTTCTGCAAGCTGACCGTTAAGTTCCTTGATAAATTTATCAACGATAGATTTGATGTTCTCTAAATCTAACGGTTTGAACGGCACCCAAGCGTCGAGCCGATTACGAAATTCGGGCGTGAACGTGCGTTCGATTGCACCTTTCGCGTTGCCTTTCGTGTCCGAAGAATTGCGAAAACCGACACCGCCCGACGATAATTCCCGTGCGCCGGCGTTAGTCGTCATAATCAAAATCACGTTGCGGAAATCCGCTTTTTTGCCGTTATTATCGGTCAAAGTTGCGCTGTCCATTACTTGCAGCAACAAATTGAACAGATTCGGGTGCGCTTTTTCTATTTCGTCTAAAACCAAAATGGCGTGCGGCGTTCGCATAATCGCTTCGGTCAGCAAGCCGCCCTGATCGTAGCCGACGTAACCCGGCGGCGCACCGATGAGCCGCGAAACCGTGTGCGGTTCGGCGTATTCGCTCATATCGTAGCGCATAAATTCGACACCCATAATTTCCGCAAGCTGTTTGGAAACTTCGGTTTTACCAACGCCGGTCGGTCCGCTGAAAAGAAATGAACCGATTGGTTTGGTCTGATGTCCCAAACCGGCGCGTGAAATCTGAATCGCGTCCACGATTTTATCAATCGCGTCGTCCTGCCCGAAAATCACGTCTTTGAGATCATCTTTTAAGGTTTTCAAACGATCTTTTTCGTCAGCAACAACCGTTTTCGGCGGAATTTTCGCCATTCGCGCAATCGTGTTTTCGACCATTTGGACGGAAATCATATTCGGGCGATTTTCTTCCGGTAAAAGTTTCGTTGCCGCGCCGACTTCATCAATTACGTCAATCGCCTTGTCAGGCAAAAATCGGTCGTTGATGTATTTTCCGGCAAGTTCCGCGGCGATTTTCAGAGATTCGTCCGAATATTTCACGCCGTGATGTTCTTCGTAAAATCGTTTCAAGCCTTTTAATATTTCGTAAGTTTCACCGATTGACGGTTCGAGAATTTCAATTTTTTGAAAACGTCTTGCAAGTGCGCGGTCGCGTTCAAATGCGGCTTTGTATTCGGCGTAGGTCGTCGAACCGATACAGCGCAGATCGCCGTTGGCAAGCGCCGGTTTTAAAATGTTGGACGCATCCATCGAACCGCCCGAAACTGCGCCTGCGCCGACGATTGTGTGAATTTCGTCAATAAACAGAATCGAATTTTCGTGTTTTTTAAGTTCGGTGATAATTGCCTTAAATCTTTGCTCGAAGTCGCCGCGATAGCGCGTTCCCGCAAGAACCGCGCCCATGTCGAGCGCATAGACCTTCGCATCTTTCAAGACATCCGGCACGTCATTTTCAGCGATTTTGAGTGCCAAACCTTCCGCCAGTGCAGTTTTCCCGACTCCGGGTTCGCCGACGTAGAGCGGATTGTTTTTCTTGCGGCGGCACAAAACTTGAATCGTGCGTTCGATCTCCGCCTGTCGCCCGATGATCGGGTCAATCTTGCCGTCTTTGGCAAGCGCGACGAGTTCTTCGGTAAATGCTTCGAGCGGTTTTTTGCGTTTTTGTCCGCCGCCGAGCACACGTTCTTCGGCAAATTCGTCGTCTTCGCCTTCGGCAAGCCCGCTAAAATCTATCGACTCATCGATTTTCGAGATGCCGTGCGCGATATAATTTAAAATATCGAGCCGCGAAACGCCTTGTTGCTTCAGCAAATAAACGGCGTAACTCTGTTCGGCTTGATAGAGAGCGGCTAAAATATTTCCGCCGTCCACCGATTTTTGCCCGCTGCCTTCCGACTGCAATATCGCATATTGAATCGTCGCCTGAAACGTCGAAGTCAACTCCGGCATCATCTGAACGCTTGTCGGCGTTTTTTCTAAAGTTTCGTTGAAATATTCTTCCAATGATTTGGCGATCTCCTCGATCTTCGCCCCGCAATTATACAAAATATCCCGCGCCGCACTATCTTGCAAAAGCGCGTAAAGCAGATGTTCCAACGTAACGTATTCGTGTTTGTGCTTGACGGCTTCATCAACCGCGTAGCTTAATGTTTCTTCTAATTCTCTGGTTAGCATAATTCAAAAATTCTTTGATGATATTTTATCAGAATTTAACTCTGGAAAAATTATGGAGGCGATAAATTTTTATAGAATTTTTCTATTTTCAAATTTTGCCGACAATTTTTTAATTAATTCACCAAATCATTCGTCAATATTTTCACTTTTTTCCGCCCTGAAAATTGTATGTGCGCGCGGGTGAAATTTCTCGTAGGTGTTTCGCAGATGAGTGTCAGTGATGTGCGTATAGATTTGTGTGGTGGAAATGTCGGCGTGTCCGAGAAGTTGTTGGACGGCGCGAATGTCGGCTTGATGTTGAATGAGATGCGTTGCAAAACTGTGGCGAAGCGTGTGCGGCGAAACGTCTTCAAGTCCGATTTTTGCGGCGTATTCTTTGATGAAAAGAAAAATCGTCTGCCGGTTTATTGGTCTGCCTAAACTCGTTACAAAAAGATTATTGATCTCGATATTTTCTTTTTTGCGGCGCAGAGCAAGATAGCTTTTTAGCCATTCAATCGCGCTTT
>JANMAA010000155.1:0-20612 GCA_031359215.1 Acidobacteriota bacterium
CTTGCCGAAAAGTTTTCTTGCTTCGAGAAGATTGATAAAAGAATTTCAACCGGATGTGGTGGTTGGTGCAGGCGGTTATGTTTCAGGACCAGTTCTTTTAATGGCGAGTTTTCAACGCGTTCCGACGCTGGTGATGGATTCAAACGCGCTTCCCGGATTTACCAATCGGCGGCTTGCACCGTTTATTACCAGAGCCGCGCTGACGTTTGAAGAATCCGTCAAGTTTTTTGGCAAAAAAGGTGTTGTAACGGGAAATCCGGTCAGACGAGAGTTTTTTGATATTCAGCCGAAAGTGCGCTGCGAAAAAATCAATCTTTTGATTTTTGGCGGTTCGCAAGGCGCACGAGTCATCAATAGCACGATGATTGACGCGCTCGAGCATCTGCAAAGTTATAAAAATAAATTGCAGATAACGCATCAAACGGGCGAGTCTGACGCTTTGAAAATCGAGGAATTATACAAACGCGCCGGTTGGGAAAATGCGGATGTGCGTTCATATATTGCGGAAATGGTAACGGAATTTGCCAGAACGGATTTGATAATTTGCCGTGCCGGCGCAACGAGTTGCGCGGAACTGCTTGCCGCCGGAAAAGCCGCGATAATGATTCCTTTGCCGACCGCTGCCGACGACCATCAGCGCAAAAATGCCGAAGCATTAGTCAAGCAGGGCGCGGCGCGAATGATTTTGCAGAAAGATTTAAATAGTGCAGTTTTGGCAAAAGAGATTATTGATTTGATTGAATCGCCCGAAAAAATTACCGCGATGGAAAGTTCGGCAAAAAAAATGGCGAAAGCGGACGCAGCGGAAGTTACGGTAGATATTATTGAAAGTTTAGCAAAAGGAGCTATTTAATTTTAGGTTTGAAATTGCAGATTTGAAAAAATCCAAAATCCAAAATCCAAAATCCAAATGTTTCGGCACGTTAAAAAAATACATTTCATCGGCATCGGCGGCATCGGAATGAGCGGCATCGCGGAAGTTTTGTGCAATCTCGAATTTCAAATTTCCGGTTCGGATTTGAAAAAGTCGAAAAATACCGATCGTTTGGAAAAATTGGGCGCGAAAGTCTACGAAGGGCACGCGGCGGAAAACATCGGTGACGCACAGGTTATCGTTTATTCGTCAGCGGTTAAAGAAGATAACCCGGAAGTCATTTTTGCCAGAGAAAATAAAATTCCGGTGATTCCGCGAGCGGAAATGCTGGCTGAACTGATGACTTTGAAACCGTATTCGGTAGCGGTTTCGGGAACACACGGGAAGACTTCGACGACTTCGATGATTGCGACGATTCTCGGGCACGCCGGAGTTGATCCGACGACGGTTGTCGGCGGTGTGGTTGACACGCTCGGTTCAAATGCCAAACTCGGCACGAGTGATTGGTTCGTAACCGAAGCCGACGAAAGCGACCGTTCTTTTTTAATGCTAAATCCATCGCTTTCATTCGTTACTATTATCGATTATGAACATATGGAATCCTACAAAGGAATGGATGATGTCGTTCAATGCTTTACCGATTTTATCAATAAAGTTCCATTTTACGGCGCGGCGGTAATGTGTCTTGACGATCCGAATGTGCAGTTGATTATTCCGAAATTAAAGCGTCGGCGCGTAACTTACGGATTGACCGCACAAGCTGATGTTTCAGGTCATAATATTGTTTATAACTCAAATTTCGGCTCAACTTTTACGGTTTGGAAAGGTGCGGAAGTTTTGGGCGAGATAAATTCTCCTGTGCCGGGAAAACACAATGTTTATAATGCTTTGGCGGCAATTTCGGTTGCTTTGGAACTCGAAATTCCATTCGCGGACATTAGCGAGGCATTTACAAAATTCAAAAATGCCGACCGGCGTTTTCAATACAAAGGAGAGGCAAAAGGAATCACGGTAGTTGATGATTACGGACATCATCCGACGGAAATTGCGGCGACACTTTCAGCGGCAAAAAACGGTTCGGGCGGAAGGCGCACGGTAGTTGTTTTTCAACCGCATCGCTACTCGCGGACAAAGGAATTAATGAACGAATTTGCGCTGTGTTTTAATAACGCCGACGTGCTTTATGTGCTTGATATTTACGCGGCGAGCGAACAGCCGATAGAAGGCATCACAGCCGAGGTTTTGACGGCAAATGTCAGCCAATACGGACATAAAAATGTAAAATATCTCGGCGATATTGAAACTGCCGCCGAAAAAGTTGTTGCGGATTTACAAGAAAATGATCTTGTAATTACGCTTGGTGCGGGAAGCATTACGCGGCTTTCCGACGAGATTTTGGAAAAACTAAAACAAGGTTAAGTTTAAGGTTTCAGGTTCAAGATCGTTTATTTTAACCTTGAACCTGAAACCTTGAACCTGAAACTTTGAACCTTAAAATATGGCAATACAAAAAAGAACAACCAGACGCAAAACAGGCGCGACGGCGAAAAGACGGCGAAGCACAACGCCGCGCAAGCAAAATTCAACAGCGACAGCGGCAGCAAGTTTTCTTGTGCCTTTGGTGTTCATTGTCGGTATTTTATTTTGTTTGGGTTTTTTGACGTTTATGGGTTATAGAACGGTAACTGCCTCAGCTTTTTTCGATGTCAAAAAAATTGACATCCGTGGTATAAATCGTGTTTCAAAAGAAGAAATCGAAAAAATCGTCAGTCGTCAGAGTGAAAAATCGGGCGTTTGGAACGCGGATTTGACCGCCATTAAAGATGACATCGAGAAAATTACGCAGGTCAAATCGGCAGTTGTTTCGCGTATTTTGCCTGATGGCTTGCGGGTGAATGTGATAGAGCGTGAAGCACGGGCGATTGTCCGACTCGATAGAGGTGATTTGTGGGCGGATGATGGTGCGATATTGTTCAGTTTGGTTGGAAAGGATGAATCGCGTCCGCCGTTCGTGATGACCGGCTGGGACGAAAGCAAGACTGACAGAGCAACGAAAGATAATCAAGAGCGCGTTAAAATCTATATTAAAATGTTGGACGAATGGCAGAATTATGACCTTGCAAAGCGTGTCAGTGTTGTCGATTTGACTGATTTGCGAACACCGCAAGTTTCCGTGCAAGATTCGAGCGGGACAAAAACCGTGATTTTATCAAAAGATAATTTCGGTAAGAAATTGCAGATAGGTTTAGAAAATCTGGCAAATCGAGGGACTGAAGTTACGGGAATCAATGTCAGCGATGTTTCGCCAAAATTGATGTATGAAAAAAAAACTGAAAATTGATGGCAAATCGTGAACTACAAGCAGTCGGATTGGATATTGGCACGAGCAAAGTTCGGTGCTTGATCGGTGAACTGTCTGACGATGGTGTGATGAACATCATCGGGGTTGGACAAGCGGAATCACGCGGACTACGGCGCGGAATCGTAACGACGACTGACGCGGTTGCCGAATCGATTAAAAAAGCCGTCGAAAAAGCCGAACAGATAAGCGGCGTGGAAATTCAATCGGCGACCATAAATCTGTCGGGTGAACATCTGCAAGGCGAAAATAAAAGCGGTGTCGTCGCGGTTGCCGGAGCCGGGCGTGAAATTACTACCGAAGATGTGGAACGCGCCGTAGAATCGGCAAGCGCAATGCAGCTTCCGGCGGGTTGGAAAATCGTTGATCGTCTGCCGCAGGAATTTATCATTGACGGACAGGACGGAATTATCGAACCGATCGGAATGCACGGTGCGCGGCTTGAAAGCAGGGTTCACATCGTTACGAGTCCGAGTGCCGGCGGACAAAATATGGTGAAAGCCATTCATCGCGCCGGTTTAGAAATCGAAAATATGATGCTCGAACCTTTGGCGGCGGCAACCGGAACATTGAGCGACGATGATAAAGAATACGGTTGTGCATTAGTAAATATAGGCGAGGAAATTACGAGTCTAATGATATTCGGGCGCGGCGCAGTGCAACATACGACGGTTTTTCCATTCGGCGGAATGCACTTTACCAAAGATATTGCCGTCGGTTTGCGTGTTTCGATTCCTGAAGCCGAAAGAATTAAGCATCATTACGGCTGTGTCGCGGGATTTTTGATGAACGAAGAAGAACGGCAGGAAATTATTGAAATAACGCCCGTCGGCAGACAGGAAACACGCCAACTGTCAAAGGAAATCTTGTGCGACATAATGCAGCCGCGGGCGATTGAATTGCTGCAACACATCGCGCACGAAGTTTTTGGAAGTAACAGTCAGATTTCGAGCGGAGTCATTTTAACAGGCGGCGGTTCGTTGAATCGCGGAATGGTCGAGATTGCCGAACAGGTTTTCGATGCACCGACGCGACTCGGGTTTTTGGAAGAAAAACATTTCGGCGGACTTCTCGACGAAGTGCAAAGCCCGGAATGGGCAGTTGCGGGTGGACTTGCGCTTTCTTCGATGCGTTCACAAATTCGTGAACAAAACGCCGGTGGAAAGTCGCCGACGCGAAAAGTTGCCGAGTGGTTTGAGAGTTTTCGAGAAAAATTTCGATAAGTTTATAAAAATTTAATATTTCAACTAGATTTTTTACCCCAAATCATTGTATGCTTCTTTGCCATAGACACAATATCTTGTTGAAATTGCAAATTCTCTCGAAATTTTTTCACAAGTTGTTTAAGTAATTAAATTTAGCAAAAAGGGGAGTCAAAAATGATGACAGCGAACGGTTTAGCAATGAGCAATAATAATAAAAAAATAAACATAGCTTTTGAAGAATCACCCAACACGGGCGCAAGAATTGTGGTGATAGGTGTCGGCGGCGGCGGGAGCAACGCGGTCAATCGGATGATTGACGCGGGAATTAAAGGAGTTGAATTTATCGTTGTCAACACGGACGTGCAAGCCCTCAATGATTCTAAAGCTCCGGTAAAGATTCAACTGGGAAGTGATTTGACACGCGGATTAGGCGCGGGGGCAAACCCTAAAATCGGAAGAGAAGCGGCAATTGCCGACACTGATAAAATTATAGATGTTTTAGAAGGTGCGGATATGGTTTTTGTTACAACCGGCTTAGGCGGTGGAACGGGAACCGGCGCAGCCCCTGTAATTGCGGCACTTGCTATCGAACTTGGTGCACTGACCGTCGCTGTCGTAACGAAACCTTTTACTGTCGAAGGCAAAAAGCGAATGAATCAAGCCGATGAAGGTTTAGCCGAATTACGCGGTTGTGTCGATACGATAATCACGATTCCGAATTCAAAACTCAAAGATGTCGAAGAAAAAATCTCGATTATCGATGCGTTTCGCCGTGCCGATGACATTCTGCTTCAAGCCGTGCAGGGTATTTCGGATTTGATAACGGTGTCGGGAATCATCAATCTGGATTTTGCCGACGTAAAAAGCGTTATGCAAGGAATGGGTGTCGCTTTAATGGGAATCGGGCACGGCAGCGGCGACGGTGCTTCGGTCAAGGCGATGAAGGCAGCGATTGATTCAAAATTACTCGAAGAAAATTCAATTAAAGGAGCGCGCGGCGCGCTTATCAATATTACCGGTTCGAAAGATATGCCGCTTGATGAGATTGAGGAGGCAATTTCATTGATTCACGCCGAAGCCGATGAAAATGCAAACATCATTTTCGGCACGGTTTTTGACGAATCTATGAAAGATTCGGTAAAAATAACCGTAATTGCTACCGGTTTTGACAATCAGGCACGAATTGCTATGCCGCAAACACCGCTTGCTCCGACAACCCAGCCCGAAATTTTCACGCCGGGAGGCTTTCCGCCCGCAAAACCGTTGGATGTGAAAAAAGACGAAGATATAAATGTTCCCACGTTCATTCGTCGGCAAGCAGATTAAAAAGTCTGAATCACTTGCGGTAGCGAGCGGTTAATTACGAATAAATTGATTTATACGAAAGATGCGGGTGATTGATTGCGGATAAATCGAATTTATTAGGTAGGCTCGAAACAAAAAATTAACCATTTGTTAGGGCAAATGGTTCTAACAATAATATGAGAGAGAAATTCAATACGCAAAATTTTCCACGCCAAGCAAATACGGCGGAAGTTCGCAAAAAACAGCCGCCGCCCGCTGAAACAAACGCCGAAACTTATTATTATAAGAAGCAGATAGATTCGCATACATCGATGATCCTTGTTTTACAGGATGGCGAAGAGATCGAGGGGACAATCGAATGGTATGACATCGAGGCTTTGAAAATTAACCGACAGGACGCGCCTAATCTTTTGATTCTTAAACATAATATCAAATATATATTTAAGGCAGAGGAAAAAGTTGAAGAAATAAAAGAAAAGAAGCAAAAGTAAAGATGTTGGTTTTGTGAAAACTAAGGCGGTCGGGAGAAAATTGAATAAATATTTACCGCGTATCGGAATAACGATGGGCGATGCTGCCGGAATCGGAACGGAAATTATTCTAAAAGCCCTTGCTGACGATGATTTAAGAAATATTTGCCAGCCGCTTATCATTGGTGACGGCGCATTTATTCGACAAACTGCGAAAGATTTAGAATTGGATATTGACTTGTTCAAAGCCGACGAAGATTCTGCTGACACAATTTCTATTTACGATCATAAAAATCTGACAACTGAAGTAAAAGTCGGCGAAAACTCGGCTGTTACAGGAAAGGCTTCCGCCGAATACATCGAAACCGCCGTGAAATTATGGCGGGAGAGAAAGATCGATGCCATCGCCACCGCGCCCATCAGCAAAAAAGCGATAAATTTGGGTGGTTACGATTTTCCCGGACATACCGAGTTTTTAGCCTTCTTGACCGGCACAAAGGAATTTGCAATGAGTTTTTTTGCTGAAAACCTTCGTGTCGTTTTGCTTTCAACCCACCTTTCACTGCTCGATGCAATTTATCTGGTAAAAAAAGAAAAATTAATTGAACTTATAAGATTTTCCCACCGAGAAATTTCCAAACTTTTGAAAAAAGATGCCCGAATTGCCGTTGCAGGCTTAAATCCGCACGCTTCGGAGGATGGAATGTTCGGAACGGAAGAGCGGGATGAAATAATACCGGCGATTGCGGAATGCCGGGAAAAGTTCGGTATAGACGTGTCAGGGGCGTTTTCATCCGATACAATTTTCTTACGGGGTTTCAGAGGCGAATTCGACGGGGTTATTTCCTGCTATCACGATCAGGCTACGATTGCCGTCAAATGTCTTTCGTTTGGGGCAGCGGTCAATGTAACACTCGGTTTGCCGGTCGTAAGAACGTCGGTTGACCACGGCACTGCTTTTGACATTGCCGGAAAAAATATGGCTGATGCGTCGAGTATGAAAGCGGCAATCAAACTTGCGGCAAAGTTGGCTGTATGTCAGCAAACAGACAAATAACATATCGAATTCGTAAAACCAATGAATATTTTGATAAGATTAGCAGTGCATTAACAAAAAAGGGAATTTTAATGAGCGAACAGGAAAGCAATGCACAAAGACAGGTTTTAGTCGCGGACGATGATCCCGCGATTCTTCGTCTTGTCAAAGTAATAGTGGAAAAGGAAGGTTATGTCGTAGTTTCGGCACGGGATGGCAAGGAGGCATATAAACTTCTTCAATCCGGTGAATTTTTCTCGGCGGCAATCTTCGATGTCGTAATGCCTTATATTCAGGGAACGGAACTCGTTAAATATATGCAGTCGGAAAAGCGTTTGATGAAAATTCCGGTAATAATGATGACCGCAGAGCAGAATCCGCGACTTTCTTCCGAGAGTTTTGCGGCTGGCGCGGTTGCTTTTTTGCCAAAACCCTTTACAACTTCGCAATTGCAGACAATGCTTCGGATGTTTGTGCAAAAAAGTCACGACACAACTAAATAGATGTTGATTTTTCTTGACGAATTTCACTGTTAGTGATAGCTTTCAAAAAAACAAATTTCCTAAAAAAATTTCTGGTAGTTCGATAAGGAGCAAAACAACTGTGTCAAAACGAAAACTACTGTTGGCAGATGATTCGATAACGATTCAAAAAGTCGTTAATTTGACCTTTGCCGATGAAGGAATTGAAGTGATTGCTGTCGGTGACGGCGATGCGGCGATGCAAAAATTCGTCGAAATTATGCCCGATTTGGTAATGGCGGACGTTAATATGCCGGGAATCGACGGGTATCGAATTTGCGAAATGATCAAGCAAGACGAGGAAACGATGCAAATTCCGGTTATTCTTCTGGTTGGTTCATTTGAGCCGTTTGACGAAGAAGAAGCGCGGCGCGTAGGCGCAGACGATTTTTTAACCAAACCGTTTCAATCAATTCGCCAATTAGTGAACAAGGTTACTGAATTACTAAATTCTTCCAATGGTGAAGAGCCGGCAATGGTTGAAGAAATAATCCGGGATGAAGCGAGTGAACCGATGTATATGGAAACCGCCGCCGCCCAATTAGGTGATGCCGGAATGGACGATGAAATGATTCAAACTAATCAAATCGGCGTTTTACCGATTGATGAGCCGCAAAAGTTTGAATCCGAATACGTTAAACAATCGTTTGAAGATTCCCAGCCGGTAACGCTTAGTACTCCATATCAGTCTGATTTTGAAGATTCAACGGGAAATAAATCGGACGAAGATTTCGCAAAAACACAACCTTTGACTACCCAAGAATTTCACGAAATTACGGCACCTTCCGCTGAATATAAATCCGTAGAACCGGAAGAAAAGAGTTTTGAATTGGTGACTGAACAATATTCGGAAGAAACGGAAATTAGTAATGAAATGGAAACTATAGAGCCGGAAATTGCGGATAATCAGCCGGTTTTTGAGCCTGAAGAAGTTACCGGACAACAATTTGCCGAGCCGGAAATTGCGGAGGAATCCGAACAAATAAAGATTGATGAAGGCGAACGCGAATATATCGGCGAAGATACATTTTATCCAACAGTCGAAGTATCGGAAACCGTTCCGATGCCCGAAGGTGCTTCGGTATTAGACCTTGATGAAATGAATCTGCTCGAACTTCCAACCAGTGAAAAAAATATTTCCCCTGTTTCCCAACCCGCGCCGGTTGAGATGACGGAGCCGGAAATTGCCGCGCCGCCGAAACCCGAACCGGACGAGATAGAAGAAGATGAAACAGCAGACTATTCACCCGAATTTATAAGTTTATCGCCCGCATCGATCGAGGCAATTGCTGAAAGAGTCGCTGATTTAGTTGTCAAAAAATGGTCGCAGCAAACTTCGGATAATCAAAGTTAGAGCAACTTGAAAGAAAGCGTTGATAATAAAAAGATACGCTTGGCTATTATTTGATAGCCAAGCGTATCTTTTTATTATATTCGTTTATTTTTGGTCTTTCTTGACTTCGGCTTTTCGATTATCTTCAAAAAGAATCGGTGCAACCAGCGGACGATAATCATCATTAATTTTTATATAAGCATCGGTTCGCAAAGTCGCTACATATTTTTTGCGTTCGGCGGGAAGTTTTTCGTAGGTCATTGCTTTTCGAACCTCATTTTCATCAAAAAATGATTCTTTACTTGCTTTTGAACGGTCGTCAACGTGCAAAATTTCCATTCCTTCGGTAAGCTCGATCGGTTCGCTTACGCCTCCGACTTTTACGTCTTTCAGAGGTGCGGCAAATCTCTCATCCATTTCACTGATATTAAATGAGCCGGCTTTTCCTAATGTTTTTTGCACATCAGGACGCTCGGAATTTTCTACTGCCAGTTTGCCGAAATCCCCGCCTTTTCTAGCTTGTGCGACGATCTCTTTCGCCTTTACCTTAACTGCTTCCGGGTCGCGTCCGGCAAAACTCAGAAAAATTTCGCTGATGGTAATAGTTTCGGGTTTGGTAAATTTCGACTTGTTTGCTTCAAAATAGCTTTTTATCTCTTTTGCCGTCCAACCGTAGTAGATTTTTCCGTCAACTTCGCGTTGCAGAACCACATCTCTCGTCAGTTGTTTACGCCAAACTTCGCGGATTGTCTGCGGATTTACGCCGCTTTTTTCCATTTCTTTGTAAAGCGCGTCCAACGTCTTGATGCTTTGCTGCTTCATAATACCGGCTAAACGCTGGTTGATCTGTGACTCAATGTCAGCTTCCACACCGAGTTCTTTACCTTTTTGCAAAATGAGTTCTTCGTTGATAATGTTTGCGATGAGTTCACCTTTTTTGCTTTCAACGGCAGCCGTTGCCTCTTCGCGGGTTTTCCCTTCCTGCACGAAAGATTCGATTGCCTCGTTCATTTCACGTTTGACGCGCGAAAGTGTAATCACGCCTTCGTTTACTTGTGCCACGACCTGATCTACGACTTTAAGTTCGGTTTCTTGGGCAAAAGCCGTCAGATTTGTTAAAAATAAAAATGCAATCAAAAAAATTGCGAAGCCAATATATTTCACTTTGTTACTCCTTGTGATAAAAACTAATTAGAAATGTTAAATTTAACAATGAATTTTTGCAACTTGAAAAGTTTGATGCACTATTATGATTTTGCGTTTCTTTAAAAATTTGAAATAAATTTTGGAAAGACGGACAATTCGCCGTTTTTATTAAATGGCTCTTTTTCAAAAACCAATGAACAAAAAATGTCCCAACTGCCAACTAACAAATTTCGCTCACTCCAAAGAATGTGTGCGCTGTCAATTCAATTTGATCGAGGTTTCTACTTTGCCGGAAAATTCTTCAAAACCTTCTTCTTTTAAATCTAAAATTCTCAGGCGTGCAATAATTTGTGTGGCTGTTATTATTTTTTCAATTCTCGGATTTTATCTCTCGATGATCTTTACCTCATCGCCATTGAAACCGGCGGAGAGAGAAAATGTTCAAAATGCCGTTAAAATTTTGGAGGAAAAAGGTTTTTCCAAGGAAGTTTTTCTGCTCAACTATCTGACAAGCATTCGCAATAACGATAATTGGCTGAATGCCTCGACAAGACTCGAAAACGCGTATGCTGCAACAAACTTTCCGTTTGAGATAATGACAATTTACCCCGATTTTTTCGATTACACGCGCGACGATTTAGAACGTGCAGCGATACTTTTGCACGAAGCCCAACATTTAAAAGGCGCGGATGAAAAAGAGGCATACGAATTCGTTTGGCGTAACCGTAAACAACTCGGCTGGACAAAAGAAAAATATGGAAATTCTCCTGTTTGGAGAAATGTCAGAAAACAGACTCAAGAATTTGCGCCAAACCTTTTTATTTGTCAAGGCACTGAATTAGGCGACTGCACGGAATAATTTTTACTTTTCAACTTTTGCCAAAACCAGTTTGCGAAAGCCGGTTTCATTATCGAAAACGAGTTCGCTTTCAACTACAAAACACGGCAAATTGAAATTGAAATTTTTTAATTTAACGGCATCTTTCGCGGTTGTAAGTAATACTTCGGCGTTTTTTTCGCTTGCCGTTTTTTCTATTCTCGCAATGTCTTTTGAAGTATAAAAATGATGGTCGGGAAAAGTTTCAGTTGAAATCAAATCAAATTTCTCGCGTCTTAATTGCTCAAAAAAGTTGTTCGGATTGCCCAAACCGCAAAACGCCAGAGCCTTATCTGTTATTATATGGTTTTTGGTTTTTGCCGTTTGTGTTTTGGCGGGAAACTCGATTAAGTTGACTAAGTTTGCGACTTCATTTTTTGAAACAAAAATCGGGCAATTCGGCGTTATATTTGAGATTTGCATTTTTAGGTCTTCCAAATTGTCCGCTAGATTTGCCCGTGTAATAATAATTGCATTAGCCCGATTAAGATTTTCTAAAGATTCCCGCAAAATTCCCGCAGGTAAAACTTTACTGTTTCCAAACGGATTCGATGCGTCCAGCAGAACGATGTCCAAGTCGCGTTCGACCTTTCTATGCTGAAAAGCATCGTCAAGTACAAAAGCCGTGATGCCGAAGTTTTCACGCGCCCAATTTCCCGCCGCAACTCGATTTGCATCGGCAATGACCATAGATTTTCCTAATAGTTTGTGAGCAAGTTCAAACGGTTCATCACCGGCTTCTTTCGGGTTTGCTAAAACCTCTTTGCCATCTGAAACCAACGCTCTCTGTTTCGCATTTTCGCGTCCGTAACCGCGTGTGAGAACACAAACTTTTTCGCCGTGTTCAGCTAAAACTTCTACAATAAATGCAACCAGCGGAGTTTTTCCGGTTCCGCCGACGGTAATATTTCCTACACTGATAGTCGGCACTTCAAGCGAAAAAGTTTTGAATGTGCCTTTTTCATAAAGCGCGTTTCGATAATTTACAATTTTGCCGTAAAGCCAACTTATCACCGTTTATTTGTCGTCTGGATCAATCTTTCCAATTTAACCTGCGCCGAATGACTGTCAATGCTTTGTTCGGCAAGTCTGGCGGCTTGCATCGGTTGTTTGGCGATTCCGCCGATCACGAGAGCGGCGGCGGCATTCATAACAACTAATGAACGTGCTTCGTCGCGGCGTGTGCTGGCTAAAACTTCCTTGATGATTTTTGCACTTTGTTCCGGCGATTCGACTTTCAGATGGTTGATTTTTCCGCGTTGCAAGCCGAAATCTTCGGGTGCGAGTTTGAAAGTTTTGATCTTGTCGCCAACAACTTCTGCAATAAAAGTTTCGCCCGTCAAGGTCATTTCGTCCAAGCCGTCCGAACCGTGAACTACCCAAGCGCGTTCAATTCCCAAAAGCGCGAGCGACTTTGCCATCGGCTCAATCAGCGATGGGTGCCAAACCCCGACGATCTGTTTCGGCGCACTAGCGGGATTTGATAAAACACCGAGCAAATTCAGGCAAGTTCTGATGCCGAGACTCCGGCGAATGTCGCCGACGCGCCGCAGGATCGGATGAAACTTCGGCGCGAACATAAACCCGATTCCGGCACCGTTCAAACAGGCTTGTGTCAGTTCCGGTTCGCTGGAAATTTTCACACCCAATTTGCTCAAAACGTCCGCGCTTCCCGTTTTACTTATAACGGCACGACTGGTATGTTTGGCAACTGTCAAACCTGCACCGGCAACTACAAAAGAAGAAGCGGTTGAAACATTAAAAGTTTTTTCAGGACTTGAACCGGTGCCGGTCGTATCAATAAAATTTTTATGGCGCACTTTGATTTTGACGGCTTTTTCGCGCATTACAAGTGCCATTCCCGCCAGTTCGGTAAAAGTCTCGCCTTTGGCGGTCAGTGCGGCAAGTGATGCGGCGATTTGTGCCGGATTAGCGTTAAGGTCGGTGAGCGCGTGAAAAAACTTTGAACTTTCGTCTAAAGACAAATTTTCACCGCGAACAAGGCGCAGTAAAAAAGGAAAAAGCGGCGAGTCGGCTTTGCTGTTAGTTGCTGACATCGGCGCGGAAAGTAGCCATTCTGTTTTAGACATATCTCAAAAGTAAACGCTGAATCCGAAATTTTACAGACTGAGAAAATTTTGCAAAAGTTTTTTACCTTCACTGGTTAAAATCGATTCGGGATGAAACTGAACGCCTTCGATTTTGTAAGTTTTATGGCGCAGTGCCATTATCAAACCATCGGGCGAAGTCGCGGAAATTTCTAAGCAATCGGGCAGAGATTCGCGCTCAACGATCAACGAATGATAGCGTGCGGCTTCAAAGCTATTTTCCAGATCGGCAAAAATAGTTTTTCCGTCGTGTTGAATCTCGACCGGCTTACCGTGAACCGGTTCGGGCGCACGGATAACTCTTCCGCCGAAAAGCTGTCCGATTGCCTGATGTCCGAGACAAACTCCAAGAATTGGCAGTTTTTCGGCGAATATTTCTAAAATTTTTAGCGAAATCCCTGCGTCATCCGGCGTTCCCGGTCCGGGCGAGATTAAGATTTTTTCGGGTTTAATCTCGTTTTCGATTTCTTCCAAAGTAACTTCGTCATTGCGGCGCACTTCCATTTCCGCACCGAGTTCGCCCAAGTATTGCACGAGGTTATAAGTAAAGGAATCGTAATTATCTATAACTAAAAGCATAATTTGTATGGATGACGAAATGCCATTTTTCACTCAATAATTTACAATCAATTTGGATGGAACAGCAAACGGAACAAATTGCAGTTGATTTTCACCGGACAGAAGCTCATATCGTCGTTGAAACTCGGGACAGCATTAAACTCGAACTCGGCGAATTTGCCGGACCGCTCGACCTGCTTCTTTATCTTATCAAACAAGAGCAGGCAAACATATTCGACATTCCGATTGCGCGGATAACCAATGAATATTTGAGATATATCCGCTTGATGAAACAACTCGACATTGCACTGGCGGCGGATTTTATCGTGATGGCGGCGACTTTGATCGAGATAAAATCGAAGATGCTTCTGCCGCGAGAGATTTCGGGCGAAACCGAAGACGAGATCGAAGACCCGCGCCAAGAATTAGTTGACCGTTTGCTTGAGCATCAAAAATTTCAAAATGCGGCACAGATGCTTTATGAACGCTCGACTGTCGAACAAGCCGTTTTTACGCGTGGACAAATCGAGTCGGACGAAAATAATGCCGAAGTAAGCGCGACGGTTTTTGATCTTTTAAATGTTTTTCAGAAAATAATGGCGCGTCACAAAGAGGAAGTTCAAATGGAAATCCAGCGCGAAGAGATGAGTTTGTCGGAAATGATAAAAACCTTGAAAAGGCGTATTTTGTCTGCCAAAGAATTATACCTGAGCAAGTTTTTATTGGAGATGAGAAGCAAACAGGAACTCGTTTTAGCCTTTATCGCAGTTTTGGAGATCGTGCGAACGGAAAGCGTCAAACTTTTGCAAGAAAAAGTATTTGGCGAGATAATTTTGAAGAAGATTTGAGCCGCGAAATGCGCTGAAAACACGAAATAAAAGCAATTATAAAAAATCTTTTCACGTTTTTAGCGTATTTCACGGTTAAATGGTTTATGGATTTGGAGATTGAAGAAAAACAACCGCGAAGTATCGCCGAATTGGTTTCGATTGTCGAAGCCTTGATCTTTGTTGCCGATGAACCGATAACGCTTAAAACTTTAGCGGATGTTTTGGAAGAAGAAAAGGCAACGATTGAAAGCGCAATTGATGAATTGAAAAGCGAATACGAACAACGCGAAGGCGGTTTGCAGTTGCGGGAAATTGCGGGCGGTTGGCAAATTTCGACGCGCACCGAATTTCACGAAGAAGTTCGCAAATTCCTAAAAACGCGCCCGAATGCAAAACTTTCGCTTGCCGCACTCGAAACTTTGGCGGTTATCGCTTATAAACAACCTTCCACAATTCCCGAAATTCTCGAAATTCGCGGTGTGCAGTCGGCTTCGGCGATCAAAACTTTGCTCGATAAACGCCTGATTATCACCAACGGGCGCAAAGAAACCGTCGGCAGACCGATGCAATACGGCACATCGAAAAATTTTCTTATACAGTTCGGTTTGAAGGATTTGACGGAATTGCCGTCAATCGAAGATTTTGAAGATTTAGTTCAATAATGCAAACCGAACAAACGGAAAATGAACTAATTATCAGAGAATCGCCCGGTTGTTTGTGGATTTTCGGTTTGCTTTTCGGACTTGTCGGCGGATTTTTTATCTATGGCGCAGTCGGCGGATTTACGAATTATGGCAGAGAAATAACCTGGATGCTCGCTCTCACTTTTGTTTTGGGAGCAATCGCAGTCGGTGCGGCAATTTGGATAATTTACGGCGCACCGATCACGAAAGTTGTTATAAATCGAGTCGAAAATACGGTTTCGATAGTGTGCTTGGGTTTATTAGGAAGACGCGAAACTTTATATTATTTCGATGAAATCGAACGATTTTGTTTAGTCGAAGAAAAAGACGGCAAAGGTGATGATGTCTGGTTTTTGGGAATGGAGTTAACAAACAATGAAACGGTGAAAATTTCTTCGTTTGCCAGTCACGACGAACTATTCAAAAGCAATTTTGTATTTCAAGCCAACGAATTTACGCGAAAACAAATGCCTTTCGCCCCAATGATTTTGGAAACTAAAGATGAAAGCGACGAAGAAATAAGCTAGAATCTTTTCTTTATGTTAGAAAGATTACAAAAAATTATCGCGCAAGCCGGCATCGCTTCGCGTCGCAAAGCCGAAGAACTTATTTCCAACGGCGAAGTTTCTGTCAACGGTGAGATTATCACTGAACCCGGCACAAAAGCCGATGCGGAAAAAGATCATATAAAAGTCAGCGGTAAATTGATAAATCCGCTGCTCGAAAAACGCGAAAACGTCTATGTTTTGCTCAACAAACCAAAAGGTTATTTGTCGAGTGCGGCTGACCCCGAAGGCAGAAATCTGGTTACGAATTTAATTCCGCCGAACCTCGGCAAACTTCATCCGGTCGGTCGGCTCGATTACAACACGGAAGGTTTAATTATTCTGAGTAACGACGGAAAATTTACCAATTTGGTGGCTTCATCGAAAACCATTCCGAAGGTTTATGAAGTAAAGGTCAAAGGCTTGCCGAATGAAAATGCCGTCAACAAACTGCGGCGCGGAGTCAGACTTGAAGACGGTTTCAAAACTTCGCCCGCTGAAATCAATCGTTTAAAACCGACTGACAAAAACGGTTGGTTTGAAGTAATTTTGTTTGAAGGACACAATCAACAAATTCGCAAAATGTTTGATCTAATCGGTAATTCCGTGGTCAAACTGCGTCGTATTGCAATCGGACACATCAACGATAAATTCTTAAAAGTCGGCGCATATCGTCTGCTTTCACCGCAGGAAGTAAAGGATTTTCAAAAACCGCCGAAAAAATCCGTCAGCAAAATCGCACCGCATATCAAACCTAAAAAGCTATCACCGCGAAAGTCGAACCGTTAATCAGAATTGAGAAATTTGGGGAAAAACAGGCATTTTATTATTTTCGTTAAAATGAATCGTGATACAATGCGTAATTAGAGATTGCCGCATAGTTCTTATAAAATTTGAAAAACGTCTTTTATAACAAATTATGAAATACTGCCCTGCTTGCCAAACCCGATACGATGAAGAAATTTTACGCTTTTGCACCAAAGACGGAACACCGTTGATCGACGAAGATAAACCGTCATTTACCGAATTACCGAGCGAAAGTATCGAAGACGATTTTGGCGAAGAAACTGTCATTCGCCGCAATAGCCAGCCAAAACCCGCACCGGATTTTGAAGATAAGCAAAATGTTCAGGAACGCATAGTAATTCCGACCAACGAAGTAAGAGCAGAGCCGCAGGTGCGCGCAAATCCTATCGTGGCGTATCAACAGCCGCCAAAAGAACAAAACACGACGAAACTCGTTGCTACTACGATTTTGGGCACATTGATAATTTTGGGGAGCGTGTTCGGTATTTTTTGGGTTTTGAGCAATCAAAATGCGGCAAACGGAAATCAAAATGTAAATGTCAATACAAATTTCAATTCGATTGATACAAATCAGACCACAAACTTCAATATCGACAATTCATTAGTAGATTACAATCTCAACACCAACAGCGATCTCAATACGAATTTCAATACAAATTTTAACATCTCTCTAAGGACACCCACACCGACTCCAACGCCTAAACCGACAGCGACAGCGACACCAACTCCGGCTGGAAATGTAAACATCAATACAAATAATGCAAATCTAATAACGCCGACACCAAGCGTCAATATCAAACCGACAGGAACACCGCCGCTACCGCCGCCAAGTCCAAAGCCGACACCTTCGACAACACCTGACAATCGTCCGCCGGTAAACGTGGGAGTATTAAACGGAAGAGCAATAAATTTGCCGAAACCGGCTTACCCGACGGCAGCCAAACAAATGAATGCAACTGGACAAGTGGCAGTGCAAGTGGCAGTCGATGAATTTGGAAACGTAACCTCGGCAAAAGCCACGAATGGACATCCGCTTTTGCGTGCGCCCGCCGAAGCCGCTGCCCGTCAATCAAAAATCAATCCCGTCAAAGTCGGAAATCAGTCCGTCAATGCTACGGGAATTCTGATTTATAATTTTATCAATCAATAGAATTTTGTATATTTAAGGATTTTCGCGCAGGTAAATAATGTAGTCGGTTGACGGCGGGACGAATCCGTCATCCCTGATTGCAGTATTGACTTGTCCGCGATGATTCATCGAATGAAAAAGAACGTGAGTTAAAATTTCGCGGAAAGTGTTTTGGCGAGCAACGCCTTCACTGGTTTTATATTTTGCGGTTTGTCCAAGTCCTTCGTCGGCAAATTGGCGTAGAAGCCGTTCGTAATTTTCGGCGTTGATCTGCGCCAATTTTCCGCATTCTCCCAAAGATAATTTTTGCCAAAAATCAAAACCCGTCGAATCTTTCCCGTAAAGTCTTTCAAAATATTCCTTTTCGGTGATGAGAATATGCGCCAAAATTCTTTGTGCCGCGTCACTCGGCGAACTTTTCAAACTCATAATTATTCGCCGATTTGCCCAATCGTTGTAAATAAAAAGTTCGCGCAGATGCTCGATGGTGTTCATTTCTTTTCGTAAAAATTATCACGCTCAACGCGGCAAACCCGCGTCGCAAACAGTTGATACCAAATTTCGTAACCTTTCTGCTGGGCGACAAGATGTTCGGCGTGATTTTTCCAACGCACGATGTCTTCCAAAGTTTCCCAATAAGTTACGGAAATACCGATTTCACCTTTCGCCGATTCGATGCCGAGATAACCTTTGTGCGTTTGCGCGAGTTCGAACATCCGCGCATTCATTTCCGCGTAACCTTCCTGATTGTCGCTTTTAACAGTCGTAAAAATCACGGCGTAATACGGCGGATTCGGAGTTTTTGCAATACTCATAAATTTAACAATTCCAATACTTTTTCAATCGGACGTGCTAAAACTACTTTATCACCGACTTCGACAATCGGACGCTGCAAAAGATTCGGATTTTCGATAATTGCGCTGATAATTTCATCGTCGGGAGTTTCTTTGGTTAAATTCAATTCTTTATAAATCTTCTCGCCTTTTCGCAAAACTTCAAATGGCACGAGATTCATTTTTTTCAATAAATCCCGAAGTTTTTCTATCGTCAAAGGCTTGATAAAATAATTTACTTTGTCGTAATCAATGTTGTTTTCCCGAAACAACTGCGCCAGATTGCGGCACGTCGTTCAGGTCGGTTTTTCGTAAATAGTAATTTTCTCAGGCATAATTTGGGTTTTATGAAAATCAATCGGTTATTCGTGAGAAAATTTATTCGCGCAGTTTTTCACCTTCACTTTTCCATGGACGCAGAGTTTCATCAACATTCAATCCCAGTTCTTTTTGCTCGGCGGGCGAAGAATTTTTTGGCGGAAAGCCGAGTCCGATTCGTTTTTCGCGCCATTGGAGTTTGATGTCAGCCCACAGATGCGAAGGCGGTTCATAGCCGTAGGCGCGAAATTCATTTGGCTCAACCTTGCCTTTTCCCCGAACAAATTCAGCAAAATCAGTAACCCATTTATCAAATTCGGCAAAAAGTTCCGGTTCTTCGACCATATCTTCGGCTTGATTGTCAGAGTATTTTTTGTCCAGTCCGAATTCGATATATTTCCACAAATTGTCAGGAACTTCGATGCCGCCATAACGACACTGCCATACAAGCGGCGCATAAGCATCCCGCATATCTTTAAATGGTTCTTGATCGGGATCGAAATAATTTTTATGTTTCAAGATTTTCGGTCTGCCGGATTTGTCCAATTCGTCTCCTCCGCCGTCACCATAGCAGAAAAAAGCGGAAGTTTTTCCTTCGAAATGATTTTGCGAGAGTTTTTCCCATTCCTCGGTATGTTCGAGTTTCATCGCCAGTTCCGCATTTTTGTGTTCAATCAAATCTTCGTGAGGATTGCCGCCATTGATACAGACGAGTCGGTCAAACATCAACTTTAAATTTGATGTCGGTGAATACCAATTAATCGGGGCGATAAATGCCCAAGCGTCTGCCAGATCAAGTCGTGCATACATATCTAAATCCCACATCAGATCCGGCTCGATTTTAGAATTTTTTGCATAGCAATTGCAAGGAAAACAGCACAAAGCCATTGAGGTCGAAACGCAGGCATTACAACTTTGAATATGTGTCCGACCGTAAACATTTCCCAAATCTTCGTAATCTATTTCCCATTCCTGCGGTAGCTGATCCGCCATCCGCAACATCAAAGTTCGCGCTTTGGAATCAACGCCCGGACAGTTATATTGTCGCCGATTCGAACCGGAAATTATTATTATTCGGAAAGGTCTGATCGAGATCGGAAGTTTGCCATTTTCATCGTTTGGTTTCATATATTTCTTAAATCATATCACCAAGCCGCGTTTCGATTAAACTCTGCGATTCTTCATAACTGAAAACACGCGATTTTGTCACAAACCGAACGCCCATCGGTATTTCGAGCGAAAACGATGCGCCGCGACCTTCGACGACATCAATTGTCAATTCGGTGTGTTGCCAAAATTCAAACTGATCCTTTGCCATATAAAAATCGCAGCCGTCAATCTGTCCAAGCCACACATCGGCGCGACCGACGAGAAATTCGCCCGCTTCATAACACATCGGCGAAGAACCGTCGCAACAGCCGCCGGATTGATGAAACATTAATTCACCAAATTTGGTGCGAAGTTCGCTGATAATTTTTTTCGCTTCGTCGGTAACGTGAACTCTTGGAATGTTTCTCATAATAAATTTATTTTTACTAAGAAGCTGTTTTAAAACTCGAAACAAAGGAGATTTGACTATCAGCCAATCAGTTTGAATAAATTAGTTGTGAACAAAATATATCCAACCGATTTAACTGATAATCAATGGAATCATATCAAAGATTTCTTTCCTGAA
>JANMAA010000208.1:0-24171 GCA_031359215.1 Acidobacteriota bacterium
TCGCGTTCGGTATTTCGGGAAAAAATTTGTCGAGCGTGTCGTCGAGTTTCAATTTGCCTTCTTCGACAAGCTGAAAAATCATTGTCGCCGTAAACATTTTCGTGATCGAACCGATGCGGTATTTCGTTTTGGTGTCCGCCGAAACGAAACCTTTATCGCCGATATGACTGATGCCGACGGCGCGCGTGTAAATAACATTGCCGTCTTTGGCAATCGCAATGCTTCCCATTCCCTTGTTGTTGGCGGAAAGCGCGTCAAAAAATTGGTCGAGTTTCGCTTTGTCAAAGGTTTGTGAAAAAGCGGTAAAACTCATTGCAAAAATTAAAAATATCAACGATAAAATTTTCATAATTTATTAATTATCCTCAAGATTTCTTACGCGATAATAAAGCAAAAGTTCAACATACCGAATCGCAAAAATAAATTAATTCTCCAAAGCTTTTGGCAAAATAAACGCGCCTAAATGCGGTTTGTCGGTGTCCAAATTATTAAAAACTATCCATTAGAGGTGAAAACAATCCAATATGGTAAATTTCAAATTGTAGATATTTTATATCCCTCATCGCGTCAGAATTGCCGAGGTGATCTTTGTATGTGAATCTACCATTGGCTATAAGCTCAATGGCTTTGGGTTGAAAACTATCACTAAGCGACTCAAGATTATATTTGTTAAAAATTTCCTCTCTTTTTGGTTTGTAAAAATTCACTGAAGTGATTGCATTTATTCCTTCATCTGAACAATATTCGCCGCTAAAAATATAACCGTGGTCATTCTTACGAAGAATCGCACCTTTAAGAACGATTACTTTCCCATCATATTTTCGCGGATTACTTATCAAATCGCAGTAACTAACGACAGGAATTTGGGTGAAGTTAACATTATCAAAAGATTCAATAACCGGATTATATCTCAGCCAAAAATTCGCCATCGTTATTCCGAAAGCCAATGTAAGAAATATAATACAAAATCGCGGAAAGATTTTTTTCATACAATTTATCTCTACAAATTTTCCGGCAAAACAAATGCACCGAGGTGCGGTTTGTCGGTATTTAAAGTCGTTTCGAGCGCAATTTTTAAAGCATCGCGCAGATTTTCCGGTATAACAATCGCGTCAACAAAACCGCGTGCTGCCGCGTATTTCGCGTCTAATTCTTTATCGTAAGTTTCGCGCACTTTGTCCATTTCGGCTTTGGTTGCGTCGTCAACTTCCCTGCCTTCTTTTTTGAGTTTTTCGATCTGCGTTCCGAAAATCGCCGTCGCCGCCGAATCGCCTTCCATCACGCCCATTCTGCCCGACGGCAGCGAAAAAATAAAGTCGGGATCGAAGCCTTGTCCAGCCATCGCGTAATAACCTGCGCCGGAAGCGTGATTGATTGTTAAGACGATTTTCGGAACGGTCGTCGTCGCCATCGCTTCGACAAATCTCGCGCCCGCACGAATGATTCCCGAATGTTCCGCTTCTGCGCCGACCATAAAACCGGAAACGTCCTGGACAAATAAAATCGGCGTGTTGTGACGATTGCAGTTTTCGATAAAATACGCCGTTTTTTCAGCCGATTCGGTGTAAACGATGCCGCCGAATTTTGGCGGTTTTACCTTTTGAGCGACCATTCCGCGATGATTGGCGATGATCCCAACGTGAATTCCGGCGATTCGCGCCGTGCCGCAGATCATTTCCTTTGCATAATCGGCTTGAAATTCGTCGAGTTCGCCGTCGTCCAGAAAGCACTTTAAAACTTCGCGCATATCGTAACCGGCGCGGTGGTCTTCGGGCAAGATTTCGTAAAGTCTTTCGTGAGAATTTTTCGGCTCTTCCGGTTCGATGATCGAAACATTCGTTTGAAATTTATTCGGTAAGTCCGTGACGAGTTGTCGAATTTTTTCGATACATTCTTCCTCGGTTTTCGTGTGATAATGCGCCACGCCGGAGATCGAATTATGTGTCATCGCGCCGCCTAAGGTTTCGTTGTCAATCGTCTGTCCGGTCGCGCCTTTCACCAAATTCGCGCCGCCCAAGCCCATAAACGAAGTGCCTTCGACCATCAAAATCACGTCGGACAGCGCGGGCAAATACGCGCCGCCAGCCACGCACATTCCCATCACGGCGGAAATCTGCGGAACTTTCAGGTAACGGCGCATAATCGAATTGTAATAAAAAATCCGCGCCGCTCCGTATTGACCGGGAAAAACGCCTCCTTGATACGGCAGATTCACGCCCGCCGAATCAACCAGATAAATGATCGGCACACGACAACGCATCGCAATTTCCTGTGCACGAAGAATTTTTTTAATAGTTTCTGGATACCACGCGCCCGCTTTAATCGTCGCATCGTTGGCGATGACAACCCCTTCGCGTCCGTGAATTTTGCCGATTGACGTGACAACCGCCGCCGCCGGAGCTTGACCGTTGTATTCGTCGTAGGCGACCAACAAACCGATTTCCTGTTGATATGCGTCTTTGTCAAAAAGCAGATCAATCCGCTCACGCGCCGTCAGTTTTCCCTGTTTGTGAATCTTCTCGATCTTCTCCGCGCCGCCGCCTAAACGCAATTTGCGTTCGAGGCGGGTATATTCATCCGTTAATTCGTGCAAACGATTTTTTTTCGTGATTTTCATTTGAGCCGGTTTTTATATATGCAGAACTATTTGTTTTAGCGTATTTAACATATCACAAGACATTTTGCAGCATCAAAAGGAAATTATTTTTTCGCTCCAATTTGACGCTTTCCTATCAACTAAATTAACATTTTCAGAGAATTGTTTTTTATGATTTGCCAAAATTGCCAAGCAATAGTTGATAATGATTTAATTTTTTGCACAAACTGCGGTGAACGCTTATCAGAAACGAAAAGCGAGTTTCAAACTGTTTTGCTCAAAGATTCGGTCGTCACGAAAACTTCAATAGAAAAATCGCCGAAACCTACGTCAAATCTAAAATGGGTTGCGCTAATCGTCGCGCTGTTGGCGATTCCGGCATCAATTTTCGGTATTTATTTGCTGATGAATTCTAATAATCAACAGGTTTCGCAAAATACGAACAAATTAAATAAGCCTGTCGCGTCCCCACCACGAAAATCAAATCCCACTCAAAATTTAAATGTTAACCTTTCCAACGAAAACAATAATTCGACTTACACAAATGCCAACGAGATTACCGCAAATGCCAATTCGTCACACACAATTACAAAAATAGAAGTAATGAATGAACGAATCGAAATTGCACCGAAAGAACATTATACCGTGCCGTTTGAAGTCGAAAAAGCAAACGTCAAACTCATCGGCGAAGCAAAACTCTTGGAGGGCGAAAAAATTGCCGGATTTGTTTATTTGCAGAAATCCTACGACGAATATTTTCCTGATCCGACTTATAAAATGTTCAGTTTTGAAGGCAGAAAAACGGCTGAAATAAAAGCCTCGCTGGTCGAAGAAAAATACGTTCTAATTTTTGTCAACGACACCGATAAACCGATGATTATTCAGGGCAAATTTTCGCTTGAATAATTATTTGAAATCGCACGATTTAATTCTTGTAAACATTCATATCACTCACAATTTTGGATTTTTTTTATATCCGTTATTTTACAGATGCCATTTATAAACAAATTTTTGCGCCGTATCATAAAATTTTTCGGCAGTATTCGTCTCGCACTCGGAACACTTTTGTTCGTCGGAATGCTGTCGGCAATCGGGGCAATGTTTTTTTTCGGCTGGCTGGCAGACGAAATGCTCGAAGGCAACACAAGGTATTTTGACACGACAGTCAGAAATTTTATTCACGAATTTGCTTTCCCTGCGCTGACATCCGTGATGCAATTAGCGAGTTTTCTCGGTTCGACATTGTTTTTGACTGTCTTCGGCGTGCTTATTGTGATTACACTTTATCTGCGAAAACACCGGCACGGCGCGCTTCTTTTTACGATTACAACCGTCGGCGCAAGCATTCTGCTTGTTCTGCTCAAACTCGCTTTTAAGCGTGTGCGTCCCGAACCTTTTTTCGACACGATTCTGCCCGTATCATACAGTTTCCCCAGCGGTCATTCACTCGCTTCGTGCTGTTTTTACGGCGCATTAGCAGTAATTCTAACCGACCGCACCGACAAACTCTGGCATCAAACAATCGTCTGGATTTCAGCCATTACGCTGATCTTGCTCATCGGCATCTCGCGAATTTATTTAGGAGTTCACTACCCCAGCGATGTCGTCGCCGGTTACGCAATCGGATTGATTTGGGTGATTACGATTGCGATTGGAGATAGATTGATTCACGCGAAAGACAAAAATATTGAAATTGAAAAGTAAAAATTCTATTACTAAAAAATAAATCTGTAAGGAAAATCTTCTATGTCTGGATTTTGCATTTGTTGAAATAGTTTCAGGTAAAATTTTCTGCGGTAAGGTCGGTTATATTTATTTAATCCGTAAATTATGATTGTATTCTCCGCTCGACTTTTTTCAACTACTGAAAGTGCCGGATTTACTTCAATCTTACCCGAATCATAATCAAACAAAAAGTATTTCTCAAAATTATAATTTATATTGTCAGGTTTTAATAGATGTCGTTCAGGATTTTCACGTTTGTTTTCGTTACAATATTTGCAACAGTAAAACAAGTTTATCCAAACGTATGACAGCAGAGGAAATGATGCTTTCGGACGAAAATGTTCAATTATTTCACCTGTCGTTTCTAGCGGAAAACCATCGCAGAATGAACAATGAGAGTTTGTTTCAGCCCTCAAAAAAGGCAAAAGCAAAATATTCACTTTTTGTCCTTTGTGAGTCGCCCAAATAAACTCGTTACTTTTGGCTGGATTTCCCCTTTTTGCCTTATATCTCTTTCCCCATTTTTTATAGTTAATTCGTAAAAATTCGGGCGCGGATGTTTTTACGATTTTCATCATATAGTTAAGTTTTTTCCTGTTCTTTTACTTACTTGTCGCAGTTCAAATTGCACGATTGTTTGCAATTCTTCACTCTGTATTGCGAGATTTTTTGCCAACTGCAAGAATTCCTTTTGAGTTTTAGTCGAACCGTTTTTGCTTGCAAGAATTTGATTTCTTAATTCCTTAAATTTATCTAAATCTTTTTGAACATCAATTCCAAATTCTTCATCAATATCGAAAATCTCACTCAAAACGTGACTGTAACTAACCCCATCCTCAGATTTAATTACTTCCGCAACTTTTGCCTTTCCGTTTTCTAATTCAAGTTTATAAACCCAAGCATCATCAATCGAATTAACTACAAACGGAGAATGTGTCGAAACAAAAATCTGCGAGTTTTTGAAAAGTTTCTGTACGATAGGCAAAACTTTTCTCTGCCACGCAGGATGCAGATGAACTTCGATTTCATCGAGAAAAAGAATAATTTCGCGGTCAAAAATTGGTGTATTGTTTTTCCATTTCAAAGAATCTAGCCTCATCAGCAAATCGCCAATCCAACTAATTAAAGATTTTAAGCCATCAGGTAAAACATCTATTTCTAAAATTTCCGTATCGTAATTAACAAGGATGTCTATATTTTCCGTATCTAGCTCAAACGTAATTTCTTTATTGATTATCTCTGAAATGGATTCTTCTAATACTTTAATATTTTCAGCAAATTTATTTGCTCTTTCTTCATTACCTCTTTCTTTCTCTATGGCTCTTCTTGAAAGATTATTAGCTATCCATTGATTGAAGGTAAATTTTTCATAAGTTTTTGCAAAATCCAACGAACCAACCAACGGATTGTTTTTAAGTTCTTTAGGAAAATCAATTTCCTCGGACTTAATATGCCGATAGCCAGAATATACAAATACAGCAAAATCAGTTTGTGTATAAGTTATAATGACCTCTGGACTATTCAATCCTGAATAAACAATTAGCTTTGTATCTATACTATCTTGATAACTTATAAAGTTTCCTTCAAATTCAAAAATTATTTTGTTGAATACAAATTTGTAATTTTTAAGTTTGTCATTATTTTGAATGTCAAAATTTAATTCAGAACTTTCTCCTCTCAGCCTTTTAAATAACGAGTTTTTATAAATATCAAGAGAAAATTGTTTAAGATTAGTTGAACTTCTAGGAAATACTTCTATTTCATTAACGCTAAATATAGAAGCTAAAAACATCAAAAGCGTAGTTTTCCCGCTTCCATTCTGTCCTGTAAAAATATGAATTTCCGCTTTGCCTTCGGGACATTTTTGAAACTCAATAGTTTCGTCATCGAAAACACCGATATTTTTTAGTTGTAATTTGCGGATTTTCATAGCTAAACAGTCGGCTTCAAAAGTTTCAAGTCTTTGATAAAATGAAAGTGTTTTGTGTTATAGGTTATTAAAGTCAGATCGTATTCCAAAGCAGTCGCGGCAATAATCGCGTCGGCTAAAAGCAAGCCGTGAGAGTTTGAATAAGTATCTATTAGTTCGATTGCATTTTGAGCGATGTCATTTGTCAAAGGATAAAATTTGATGTTCTGCAAACTGCGTTTGATGCGCCGTTTATCCGTATTGGAAATCGAGCCTTGAATACATTCGATATAAACGATGGTTTCGATACCGACGGCAAGATTATCTACGAAATCTTTTACGTCAACATTACCGTAAAAAATCTTCGACAAGATATTTGTGTCGAGCAGATGTTCATCCATTTCTCAAATTGCTCTTTCGTCTCAACTTTTCGGTCAAATCTTCTTCTTTTTCTTCGCGCCCAGCCCAAATGCCGAGAACGTCGTCAAACGCGCTTTTCTTTTTGCTTAAATTTTCCAACTCACGAAGGAGTTTTTCGGCATCTTGCTTGTCTTCGACCCGAAAAGTGCGATTGATTTTAAGCGGAATTTCGATTGTTAAATTTCCCATAAAAACCTCAGTTTCAGATTATAACACTTTATTTTTCACTAATAATAAACGTCGGCACCATTCCGCCACCCGAAGAAACATTGGCTAGTTCCGTCGAAGAAAGGCGCGTGAAGGCTGAACCGACTTTGCCGTTGAAAAGGAGCGGATCGAGGTCAACGAGTTGTTCGACCATTTGGATTTCGCCGAGTGTTCCAAAGAGCATCGGGAAAACTTCTTTGCTCGTTTTGACGCGTTCTTGGACGAGATAATCGCCTTTTTCGAGCGCGATTTTTATCGCTTCGTTCCATTCCGCTTCGTCGGAAATCCAACCGATATAAATGCCGTGTCCACCGTAATCGTCGTTTGGTTTTAAGACCAATTTGCTTTGATTTTGGCGCGTCCATTCGACCAGATCAATTTCTTGCGTTTGATAGAAAGTCTTTTCTTCACGAAAATTGCGCGTCCAGGGAATATGCGCTTTTATTGCTTTCAACTCCTCTTCATCAAATAAATGTTCGTATCGCTCATTTGTCAAAACTGCGAAAATCGCTTTTTTATGCACCAATTTCGAGCGAAAACTGTTTGCCAAACAAATCGCGCCGGCTTTATAGGCTTCGAGAAGTGCCGGAAATTCATTTATTATCGGCAGATATTCATTGACTAATAAGCGTTTATAAACAATGTCGATTTGAACTTCCTTGTATAAAAGTTTGCCATTGTCAAAAACTAATTCGTCGGGCGAGCAAATCAGCGAAGTATATCCGTTTGCTTCAAAATAATCTTTGAACAACTCGAATTCTTTGATCGTTGGCAAATCCTTTAAATCGACAATCGCAATCACGGGATTTTTTTCGGGTTTGTGTCCGAGAAATTCTTCGTAGGAAGAAAGCAAAACAGACAACATTTGCGGACGACCTTCAAACGAGCGGACATTATATTTTTCCATGAATTTTTTCATCACGGGCATTTCCACAAAAATTTCCGCTGCCGAATCCGCAAACGCAATTCCCGCCGGACTTTCGCCGTTGAGTTCGACAAAACTGTAAGTGTCTTCGGTCAAAAAAGAATCGAGCCGCGCCGATGCCGAAACCTGTTTATATTTCGGGTCAATCGCCACGAGTTCGCGCTCGATTTCGGTTACGCCGAGTTCGTCGAGCAATTTATCGCTACCAATTGCCGCATCTTTTACTTTTTGCAATGCGCTCCAAATCGTTTCACATATTAAAGTTACGCGTTGCCAATCAGCTTCGGTTACAAAATGCGGTCGTAAATACGGCGACAATCTGCGTCCGCCAAAAATAAGTTTCGCACTTTCCAATCCATCGTCCAGCACTTGACGCGAAGAAGCGGACAATTCGGCATCCTGCAAAAGTTCGTGATAATAAGCTACGGCTTCTTTTAACATATTTTTTAATGGTAAATGGTGAATGGTGAATGATGAATGATGAATGAAAAATCAAAATTAATCATTCATCATTCACCATTTACCATTAATTTCATAATCGTTTCAAATTCTTTTTTTGACAAAGGCATTACAGAAAGACGCGATTGCTTTATCAGCCCGATATTTTGTAAATCTTTGTGTGCTTTGATTTCGTCCAAAGTTATAGCCTTAGCAAACTTTTCAAGCGGTTTTATCTCAACACCGATCCATTTTTCATCTGACGGATCAGGGAAATTTTCACGCGAAACTTCTGCCATACCGACAACGGATTTTTCTGAAATCGAATGATAAAACAACACTTTATCACCTGTTTTCATTTCCCTTAAATTATTTCGTGCCTGATAATTCCGCACACCGTCCCAAATGGTTTTGCCATCTTGCAGCAAATTATCAAAGGAATATTTTTCCGGTTCTTGTTTGACCAACCAATATTTCATAATTGTAAATGGTGAATGATGAATGATGAATGGCAGAGTTTTCATCCACCATTCACCACTATTTCTTTTGTGCATCAGCTGCTTTCTTGTTAAGCCATTTTGCCCAGCGTTCCATATAGGGGCGAAGCGGTTTAAAGAGTTTGGCGCGTTTTGAAGTTTCCGATTGCTTTTCGCTCCACTCTTTCAAATATTTTTGGGCGTATTGCCTGATCTGCGGTTCAAGATTTTGTTTCTTGACCGAATGGCGCAACGTAAAATAATAATGCTGTCCGACGAGTGAAAAAATTAATCCGGCGATATTGCTTTTAAAAGATGTTTTCGCCATCCAACGCTTTGCAAAACCTTCGGTCGGCTGTAAAAGCGCACCAGCCGAAATTTCCAGCCAAGCATTCTTGTTCTGCATTTTCGGATGATAAAGTCCGGGCAAATCTCCTTTTATCGGTGCCGCCAACTTCATTTGCGGGGTATTGATAAAATCCACCAGCCGAATTCTTTCTACACCGCGAAGATGTTCGGCAGGCAAAAATTCCATAATTTTATTGATGTTTTCTTCCGCACCTTTCGGCAGAGCAATAGTCGATTGATTTTCGATTTTTATTTTGTTTGATTTCTCAGTTTTTTCGGTTCTGATACCGGCTGTCTTTATCGCCATAATTATTAGTAAATTGTAAATGCTAAATCGTTAATAGTAAATTGTGCAACAAATAGTGTTGCTTTTGAGCAACATAAATAAAAGTTTAATTTAGAATAAGAATCTATAACCTTTGATTTTACAACAAATTTAACCGTGATAATAAACTTGGCATAATCTTTGTTATTCACATTTCCGAATGATAAAGCAAAAAACCATTTCCAAACCAATCAAAACCAACGGAATCGGATTGCACACGGGCGTTGCCGTAAATCTGAAACTAAAACCTGCACCGCCAAATACGGGTTATATTTTCGTTCGCACGGATTTGGACGATTTCGAGATTCCCGCTTCGGTCGAATATATTTCGCATTGCAGCTATGCGACGACATTGCTCCGAAAAGGTGTGTTGCTGTCAACCTGCGAACATCTGCTGGCGGCTTTGCGTGGTTCGGGCATAGATAATTGTTTTGTCGAACTCGACAACATTGAGATTCCGATAATGGACGGTTCGAGCGAAGATTTTATCGGGTTAATTGAAAAAGCCGGAATTGCCGAGCAAAATGTCGGGCGCAGATTTTTGAGTATTAAAGAAAAGGTCGAAGTTTCACAAGGTGATCGTCAAATGAGCATCGAACCCTCAGAAAAATACGAAATCGAATGCTCGATTGATTTTCCGCATCCTTTTATCAAACGACAAACCTTCAATTTCGTTTTTGAAAACGGCTCGTTCGGACGTGAAATCGGTTCAGCTCGAACATTCGGATTTACAACCGAGATCGAAATGCTTCGCAAAGCCAATCTCGCGCTTGGCGGTTCGCTCGATAACGCGATTGTGCTTACGCCCGAAGGAATGTTGAATAAAAATCCGCTACGTTTTTCCGACGAATTCGTGCGCCACAAAATCCTCGATATTATCGGCGATTTTGCTCTTTTGGGAATGCCGATTCTCGGTAAAATAATCGCGCAAAAAAGCGGTCATTCAGTTCACGCTTCATTGATGAGCAAATTATTAAAAACTGAAAATGCTTGGGAAATTGTCAACAGCAATTAAGCGCAGATTTCCTCCTTTTTTGCTACAATATAAATATGGCAAAAGCAGTAAGTGCTGTAAAATCAGAGAAGTTTCAAACTGAAATTCAGCGCGTTTCTTTCGATTTTGTTGTAGCTGAAAACGATACGCTTGCCGTTGAAGAACCTCTGGAAATTCGTTTGGGTTTTGTAGAAAACGGAAAATTTACGCACAAGGCTATTTCAATTACAATGCGAACGCCGGGAAATGATTTCGAACTCGCCGCCGGATTTCTTTTTACCGAGGGAATTTTGCAATCAAAAAATCAAATCAAACATATCAAACATTGCGGCACATTTCCGAACAATCAAAATACAGTTCGCATTGATTTAATGCCCGACATTTATATTGCTTTCAAAAAGTTGGAGCGCAATTTTTATACGACTTCGAGTTGCGGAGTGTGCGGCAAAAGTTCGCTCGAATCGCTTGCAACGGGCGCAAAAAAGATCAAGCAAAATAATTTCCCGCAGATTTCCGCTGAAATCATTCACGAATTGCCAAATAAACTTCGCGCTGACCAAACAGTTTTCGATGACACCGGCGGACTGCACGCTGCCGCGCTTTTTGATGAAACGGGAAATTTGATCGAACTGCGTGAAGATGTCGGGCGGCACAATGCGGTTGATAAATTGATCGGCAAACAGTTTTTAGCTGATAAAATTCCGCTTGCCGATAAAATACTTTTTTTAAGCGGACGCGCAAGTTTCGAGTTGATTCAAAAAGCGGTGATGGCGCAAATTCCGATAGTCTGCGCGGTCGGTGCGCCGTCGAGTTTGGCGGTCGAAGCGGCGCGGAAATTTAATATTACCTTGCTCGGTTTTGTGCGCGATAACCGGTTTAATATTTATACGGGAAAACAGCGAGTTTTATGAAATTACGTCTGCGAGAAAATTCGTTTCGGCTGCGACTTTTGCAAACGGAGGTCAGACAATTGCGTGAAACCGGAAATGTTTCCGAAAAAATTATATTCGGCGTAAATCCGGCTGAAACTTTGACTTATTCATTAAGAACTTCAGCCGATTCAGCAGAAATTTCCGTGCAAATGATTGATAATCAAATCGAAGTTTTTCTACCGCTCTTAATGGCTGAAAATTGGGTAGATTCAAACCAAGTCGGGCTTTATGCAGAACATAAAATCAGTGAATTAGCGGTTTTGCAAATTATTGTCGAGAAGGATTTTGTCTGTGTTGACAGACCTTTGGACGCGGATAATGCCGATGCTTTTCCGCATCCGAAGATGAAGTGTTAAAAAGTTATTATGAAAAACGAACACGGGATTATTAAAACCGAACGCCCTGAAACATTGGGTAATTTAGTTGTTAGTGAGGTTCACGACACCGCCGCCGGAATGAGCGCGGTTCTTGCTTCGATGAAGGAATCTTTTTCAAATGCAGGTGTAATTAACGGAACTGAACTGCTTGCCAATCTAAATCAGAAAGGCGGAATTGATTGTAATTCGTGCGCGTGGGCTGATCCTGACGATGATCGAACACTCACCGAATTTTGCGAAAGCGGCGCGAAAGCTATTGCCGATGAAGCGACGACCAAGCGCGTTACGCCCGAATTTTTTGTTGAACACACAGTTGAAGAATTGTCAAAACAATCCGACCAATGGCTGAATGCCCAGGGCAGAATCACACAGCCGATGATTTTGCGCGAAAATGCCGAAAATTATACGCCGATTTCGTGGGAAGAGGCGTTTGAAGTTTTGGCGAAAGAATTAAACTCATTAAATTCGCCCGATGAAGCTATTTTTTACACTTCGGGCAGAACTTCCAACGAAACTGCCTTTCTTTATCAACTTTTTGTCCGACAATTCGGCACGAATAATCTGCCTGACTGCTCGAATATGTGCCACGAATCAACGAGTTTCGCACTCGCCGAATCAATCGGATTGGGCAAAGCAACGATTCGGCTGGAAGATTTGGAAGATACCGATTTGATAATAATTATTGGTCAAAATCCCGGGACTTGTGCGCCGCGAATGATGACTTCGCTCGAAAAAGCCAAGCACAAAGGCGCGAAAATGATCTCGATAAATCCTTTGCCCGAAGCCGGTTTGATGAATTTTGTCCAACCGAATCCGCAACACGCGCAGAATATTCTGACATTTCCCTTTAAACTTTTAATGGGCGAAGGAACTCATTTTACCGATTTGTTTCTGCCGGTCAGAATCGGCGGTGATATGGCGATCATCAAAGGAATGATGAAGGTTTTAGTGGAAATGGATACACAAAACCCGCTTTTTGACCGCGAGTTTATCAACGAAAAAACTTCGGGTTATGAAGATTTTATCGCCGATCTCGACGCTGTTTCATGGGAAGACATTATCGAACAAAGCGGAATTTCGCGCGAACAAATCACCGAAGCCGCGCAAATGTATGCTAACGCGAATCGCGTCATAACTTGTTGGGCGATGGGCGTAACGCAGCACACGGAAGCCGTCGCCACGATTCAGGACATCGTAAATCTGCATCTTCTGCGCGGAAACATCGGGCGGCAAGGTGCGGGTTTGTGTCCGGTGCGCGGACATTCCAACGTGCAGGGCGATAGAACGATGGGAATCTGGGACAAATTGAAACCCGAATTTCGTGAAAAACTCGAAAAGGAATTTAACTTTACCGCTCCGAAAGAAGACGGTTTTGATGTCGTCAAATCTATCGAAGCGATGCACGACGGTCGTGCAAAAGTCTTTTTTGCAATGGGCGGCAATTTTCAATTAGCAACGCCGGACACGGGTTTCACTTCCGAAGCGTTGAGAAAATGTAATCTGACAGCGCAGGTTATTACTAAATTAAACCGGACGGCTTTGGTTACGGGCAAGCAATCGTTGATTTTGCCGTGTTTGGGTCGCACGGAAAAAGATGTTCAAAACGGTCAAGAACAATATCAATCAACCGAAAGCACAATGCTCAACGTGCAAGTAACACACGGTATTTTAGAACCGGCAAGCGAACATCTCAGAAGCGAACCGTGGATCGTTGGCAAACTCGCGCAAGCCGTTTTGCAGAATAAAACGTCGGTTGATTGGGAAGCGATGATAAATGATTATGATTTGATCCGTGACTCGATTGCTCGCGTCATCAAAGGCTGTGAAAACTACAACGAAAACGTCAAACGCGACGGTGGTTTTTATATGCCGAATCCGCCGCGCGACGGTGTTTTCCCGACCGATTCCGGCAAAGCACTTTTCAAATCGAGCGCATTAAACCGCATCCGATTAAACGCCGGCGAACTTTTGATGACGACGATTCGCGCTCACGATCAATTTAACACGGCAATTTATGAACTGCACGACCGTTATCGCGGCATCAACGGTTCGCGTCGCGTCATTATGATGAACGAAAACGACATAGCGACGCGCGGTTTGAAACAAGGCGAAGTCGTGGACATTACGAGTTATTTCGATGGCGAACTACGTTATGCAAATAGTTTTATCGTCGTGCCGTATCCGATTCCGCGCCAATGCGCCGCAACTTATTATCCTGAAACAAACGTCCTTGTGCCATTAAAAAGCACGGCGAAAAAGAGTAATTGTCCGACCTCGAAGTCGGTAATAATCACCGTCGCGCCGCATTTGCACAATGGCGAGCGCATATTTTCGGGTGAATTCAAGCGATAAATGCAGAACAAAGACTTTACAGGTTACGTTCTGGCAGGCGGCAAATCCTCGCGGATGGGAAAGGATAAGGCTTTGCTCGAAATTGGTGGTAAGACGTTTCTCGAAAACGCGATTGACGCACTTCGACCTGCTTGTTCTTCGATCAAAGTTGTTCTCAACAAATCACAAATTCACTTCATCGAAAAAGTTCCCGATGATATTCCACATATCTTCGACCATTTTGAAGATCGCGGCGCACCCGGCGGAATTCACGCGGCTTTGATGGATTGTGAAACCGAATATGCGATAGTTCTAGCAGTTGATTTGCCGTTTGTTTCGGGCGAAGCGGTTAAACAACTATGTGAGGTTGCCATTGATTCCGATGAATTTGCGGCAATCGTGCCGCGTCAAAGTGATAGAAGATTACAACCGCTTTGTGCGGTTTATCAGGTGCAAATTTGTTTGCCGGAACTTTCTGATTTATTGAATAACCGAACTTCTCCGTCGGTTAGAGATTTTTTAGAATCGATACCGGCGAAATATATCGAATCGGACGTATTTTGCAATGAAACGCTGCTCTTTAATGTTAATCAGCCTTTCGATTACGAACAGATAAATAGGGCTGTGAATAATAAAATATGACTCAATGAACAACTTGGCAAAAGTTGGTAAAAGCCTGTTCACTGGCATACGCTACTGAAAATTTATCAATCAAACACGGCGGCGGAACAATTTAAACAAAGAAAAGGCTGAACGAATTCAGCCTTTTCTTTTGGGGACGAGGGAACTTGCTTCGACTTTTTAAACTGTTTGCGGCATTACTTCGGGTGTAACTTTTTTACGCGTCAAGCCTGATTTGCGTTCTGATTTGCGAACGTAACCCATTGCTTCATAGAGCGCGCTGTTTGCGCCTTCTGTCGGATCGGCGACGACTCCGGCGACGACCAACAAGATTTGCGCCATTGCCAATTCGTCGGCGGCATCGCGGTTTGCTTGTTCTTGCATCATTTCGTCTTCCAATTCTTGAAGCCGTGTGCGCGGAGTCATACAATTACCAACCATTGTGGAAAATTCTGTGAAGTTCATACCACCGAACGACTTTGCAAGTGCTAAAGTCTTCCACGCGGTTAATACTTTTTGCATTTTTTCTTCGTTTTCTTTAGGGCTTTTAGCCATAGATTTATCTCCATTGTTTGCGAGAAACTATTTAGTTAAGAGAAGATAGAGCCTAAGCGGATAATACAAGGCGGAAAACACGGGAAACAGACTTCATCGAATTGTTCTCGCAAGGCATAAATAATCCGCCTTCCGTGCTACATAATGATAATGGACTCTTGTTACGCGGGGTGTCAAGACTTTTTTTTGAAACACGGATTGGAATATCTAATCCTGATTTGAGAATCACGAAACTTTAAAGCGGAATTACGATTCCCGATTCAGGATATGTAATCCTTCGCTTGAGGATCGAGAAACCCGTTTTGAAATTTATAATCCCACGCTTGAGGATTGTAATCCCGCGCTTGGAAATTGCGATTCCCAAGCGCGGATTTACAATTCCCGTGTCCGAAATTATAAATCCCGACTCTTGTTTTGTAATAATTCCATTTGTTCGATAATTTCCATCGTCTTAACGCTGACGCTGCAAACGCGTTTTATCAGATCAATCACCTGTTCCTTATAATCTTCAAACTTGTAAGTGTTAAATTCTTCGGCAATAGTCGCGTCCTGCGGTTTCTTTTCTTTGTATTGGTCTAAAATCCATTCAAGCGCGGAACGATTGCCGAGTTTATATTCCCACGCGATTGCCGGAACGCCCGTCAAAGTCGTTTGCGAATCTATTTCGATTGTGCCGTTAATCTTGTCGGCGCGAAGTTTGGTTTTGGGTTTGACGGTAAAGGTTTCGTTGTTCGATGTGTTCATCAACAAACTCGATTTACCGGCGGTCTTTGTCGGTGAAGCCGACGAATTTAACAGCGACGGGTGTAACCCGTCGTCGTCGTCAGTTAAATTTTCCTTCGCTGAAGGCGAAAAATTCGTCATCGGCAATTCGTCCCTTTCAGGGACGGCATTGTTTCGCGTATCTAACGTCGGGTTTGCACCCGACGCTATTAAATCATTGTCTTTCAGACAATCATCGAACAAACTCGGTGTTTTGTTTTTGGTTTGCGCGGTCAAATCCAAATCTTTTCTTTCGAGCGCGAACGGTTTGTGCGTTTCGTAATTGATGTGTAAATCCATTAACCGCTCGCCCCAATCGCGCCACTGCTTGAAATCATCGTAAAACGGCAGACGCGGAAACTCGCGCTTCAAATTTTGTTCGTATTTTTTGCGATACTGCGGCGAATGGAGAACGCCGTAAGTGTAATAAAAAATGTCCTGCTTCGTAATCTTCGCGCCATTCGTTTTTTTGTAATGCGTTTGAAATTGATTCAACGCCCAATCGGTGATGTTTTCGTGTTTTTGATTTTCGGAGTCGTAACGATAAAGCGGAAGCGTTTTTGTTCCATTGGCAGCGTTGCTCAAACAGTTATAATCTTCAATTTTATTGAAAGCCATTACGGAAAAAGGTATTACCGTATCATTACCTATGAAACCTATAGAAAAATTTACAACTGTATTATTAAAACTGTTTGAAGGATATATTTTATTTAACTGATATTGCATTTCGTTTAATTCAGGAGCGAAATACAATATCTTTTTTACAAAAGGACGATAGGTAGAAATTCTAAAATTCGAGCCGTCAAATTTATATTTTTTTCCTTTGCTGATGTCATTTATAACGGCTCTCGTCCATTTAATTTCACGCTTATCATCTTTACCGATTAAATCTTTAATTTCATCTTTAGACTTTCCTCGTAACAGTTCCAAATCTTTGTTATATGAATCAATAAGAAACTGAACTTGATAAGCCAATGATTCTTCATCGAAACCATACATCCATTCATCCCTTGCTGTTACTACTCCAAGCGAAAATAATTTAAACACGGCTTCTTCTTTTTTGCCGAGTTTCACATCTTTATCAATCAATGGAATAAGATTGTCCCAATCATTTTCAGCAATACTAATCCAATTGTGCTTGTCATCAGGTTCGAGGCGTTCAAATTCGATTTTCTCAATCGGATTGTCGCGCAGCCACGCGAGCTTTTCTTCTTTGCGCCAGAAATCATCGAGCGCGATGTAATAGATTTTAGTTTTTCGTTTCATATTTATCAGTCAGGATTTATAAGTTTGAAATTTACTCTTTTCTTACGGCTGTGCCGTCCGATGTGCGGAAAGGTTCTACCTTTCCGAAAAGAGTTCCCTAAATCTTGGCGGCTATGCCGCCGCTTGAGGCACAGCCTCACCGCACATTAGGCGGCATAGCCGCAAGGAAATTTATTAATCTCAACGGTGAGTTAGAAACTCACCGCACATCGGGCGGCACAGCCGCAGGGGAATTTGCAAATCATCTTTCACGCCATTCAATTTTATCAGCATTAACTTTCAAAGGTTCATTATCTAACGGTTTTCTAAGCCAGATTCGCGCACTCGAAAATCTATAATCTTCGGCTCGTTCAACCAATCCGGCACGAACGGGATTCTGATGAATGTAATTTACCTTCTGCATAAAAGTTCCTTCATTGTTAATTGAAAAAGCATTCGGATGATGCTCGAAAACCGAGTGTTTATAGTTGCGCGATTTCGTTTCCTGCCGAAGTTTGAGCAGTGAACCCGTAAAATTATTTTCCTTTAGATAATCAATCACGCGCTTTGCCGTAATCCCGTTAGTAAATCGCAGAACTTCCGAATTTTCTTTCGCGCCGTCGGTTATCAAATGTAGATGGTCGGGCATTATCACATAAGCGAAGATGAGAATATTCGCGGAGTTTCGCGCCTCATCCAAGGCACTGCAAACAATTTGTTTGATTTTGTCCGTTTGGAATACAGGCAGGCGGTCTTTGGCGACGGATGTTAAATAATAGCAGGGATTGTCTCTTGAGATTTTTATCATATTTTATTTGTTTCGCTTGAAATTTCCCTTCGGGACTGTGTTGCTTTAGTTTTTAACTTAAATTTCTTCTCTTGCGGCTGTGCCGCTCGATGTGCGGTGAGTTTCTAACTCACTGGATTACTCTAATCCTTTTCCTGCGGCTGTGCCGCCTGATGTGCGGTGAGGCTGTGCCTCACCGTTTAGCTCTCCTTAAAACTCTTTGAGGCTCTGCCTCAAGCGGCGGCATAGCCGCTAAGATTTAGAGAAACTTTACCGGAAAGGCACAGCCTTTCCGCACATCGGGCGGCACAGCCGCGAAAGAAGAAGCATTTACCCTAAAGTCAAATTATCTTCTCCGCACATCAAACGGCACAGCCGCAAAGAGCAAAACTGAAATCTTATTTCCGGTTAATCGAATTCTTTTTCGACTTTGACCAAAAACATAATCGCCACGCCGGTTTGAATGCCGAAAACATTGTGCGTCGTCCCCGCAATCTTCGGGTTCGCCCTGACATCCGAGCGCGTGTCAACGATGTAAACGTAATCGAATTCATCTTCGACGACTTTGCGGAAACCGTCGAAGGTTCTCGAATCAATAAACGAACGATTCGTGATGAAAGCGAGAATGCCGTTTTTATCAATTCTGTCCATTGACCAGCGATAAAAACGGGCATACATATCGTAAACCTTCGTCTTTTGCGCGGTTGAATGTTTGACGTAGGAATCTTTGATGCGTTTATCAATTTCCTTGTAATCGCGGTTTTTGTTGAAATCGTTAAAGTTTGCCTGATTCGCGTTATACGGCGGATTGCCGATGATGACGCTGATGCGCTTTTCGTTCTGCTTTTTGATGCGTTTAGCGTTCTCCGAACTGATGCCGCCTAGCATCAGTTGCTTGCCCGAATAGGCGAGCGCGTCGGTGTTGTCGAGCGTGTCCACGAAACAGATGTTTTTGAATTCTTTATATGTGCCTTTGCGCTGCTGATAAGTGTATTCGATGTTGAGATTGGCGATGTAATAAGGCAGAATGGCGACTTCGTTGGCGTGCAGTTCGTGTTCGTATTTGTATTCGAGGTTGTGAATGTTGATGCGGTCAATCAGTTCGGCGATGAATGTTCCCGTTCCCGTCGCCGGATCGAGAATGTCCACGCCTTTGTCGCTCAGAGTTTTGTTGAAATGTTTATCCAACAGCCAGTCGGTCGCGTCAATCATAAATCTGACTATCTCATTCGGCGTATAGACGACACCGAGTTTGTCCGCGCCTTTCGGATTATAAACTTTGTAGAAGTTTTCATAGACCGTCTTGAGAAATTTTTGCTTTTCGTGGTTATCCGTAATGCCCGAAGCCGCATCTCGAATCGTTTTGTAATAGTTTTCAATCGAAGATAAATAGTTTTTCCGAACTTCGCGGCTCATAAACGTCTCGATGACGTTTTCGAGTTCTTTGGCGATGTTATTAAACTTGTGAAAATCGGCATCGCCGAAAACATTCGTGAATATATCCTCGGTCAAAACGTGCTGAATTATCATCTCGCGCACATCTTCCGCTGTGATTTCGGGATTGATTTCACTACGGGCGATTTCCAGAAAATCGTCGCGTTTATCGCGGAAAGATTTATTCGTTTCCGCCGCCTGTTCCATCAGTTCGCGCAAACCTTTGACGATGGACGGCACATCTTCCTTGAAATGTTCGAGAGCTTTGTTAAATTCTTTGACTTCGGACGGTTCGTAGCCGATAAATCTGTCCAAAAGATCGTCGAGCAGATTCCATTCATTCATCGGAACGCGCATCACTTCCGCGCCTTCCTGAAACAAAACGGCGGTCTGCGTGTCTTCAAAGATGATGTTTTTGTTCGGATAACCTTTGACGTTGAGCTTTGAATGAATCTCGTCGTCGAGTTTGTCTTTGCTGTCTTTGGCTTCCCAATATCCGAGATCGATGCCGCCGAAATATTTGATCGTGCCGTCGGGAATCACACGATTATCGCCGCGCCCTTTGGCTTCTTTTTGTTCGACCAGCAGCAGATTTTTCTTTTCCGCGTAAGCCCGCAAAAGATTGGCAAAGGCAAACGTGATCGAAGTCTCGTTGCGTGTTCCACCCGAACTGATAATCTCGTGTAGTTGATTATGATATTTGGTGATTAAGAGTTTTGACATAGGTTTGAAATCTTATTTATTTATTTATATAGAGTAGCAGAAGTATTTAGAGTGGGTAAAACTTTAGCATTTGGAGTTATAAGGTATTATAATCCTTTCATGAAAAAATTCATGCTCAAACTTTTAATCCCGCTTCTGACTTTTTCTTTCGGAGTCGGAATTTATAGGATTTCACCTCCGAAAGCTTCGCTCCATACCATTACAACTTTTACGAGTTTGTTTGACGGAGCAAGCGTCGAACTCGAAACTTATGCACAATTGTTAGATCACGATACCAATGAATACTATCTAGGCGATTTCGATGAAAAAACCGGTGCAGTGGTTAGATTGGATACTGAAAACAGTTCGTCTAATTCTCTCGCTTCGTTAAGTAATGAATTAGAAGCAAATCTTTTAGATAAACATTTCAAACGAGTAAAAGTTTTAGTCAAAGGCACAGTCAAAGATAACTGCAAAACCGACGGTTCAACTTTCGGCTGTTATTTTGGCAGAAGCATAACAATAAAGGCTCAAGAAGTTAAACAACTTGAGCCGGTCGAAGATTATACTTTGCCCGAATAATCATTTTACTCATTCCAATCGGGCGTGTGAAAAATGCCTTCTTTATCAATTCTTTGATAAGTGTGTGCGCCAAAAAAGTCGCGTTGGGCTTGAATCAGATTGGCGGGCAAGCGTTCGGAACGGAAAGCGTCGAAATATGACAAAGCAGACGAAAGACAGAGCGAAGGAACTTGGCTTATCATAAATTCGCTGTTTATTTTGCACCAAAAATCGCGGTTTTTGCTAAGTGTGTCGGCAAATGTATCCGCCAAAATCATATTCGGCAAGTGCGGGTTTTCGCTGTAAACACGGCGCATATCTTCCAATAACGCAGAACGAATAATACAGCCGCCGCGCCAGATTTTAGCGATTTCCGATAGGTTTAATTCGTAATCTTTCTCGACGGACGCGACTTGTAAAAGCGACATTCCCTGCGCGTAGGTAACGATAAATGAACTGAATAATGTTTGTTTGAGAAGTTCGATAAATTCTTCGCGGTTTTCTTCAATCGCTTCACGAACGGAAGAATCTCTTTCTTTATCGGAAGTGATTTCAGTCTTGTGGTCAACCGTATTTTGTTCTTCGAGATTTGCTTTGTGATGCTGACTGACAATCGTTTCGGCAGCTTGGGCTTCGCGTTCGGCTTTTGCTTCGTCGCTTTCGGGTCGGCTTTCGACAATTTGCTTATCGGCAATCGGCGGATTGGTAATGGCAGGTTCGTGTCTGCCGTATTTTTCGGCAATCAATGTGCGGGCTTCCTTCTGGGCGGAAATCTGGCGCATCGAGACCGCCGAATCGATCGTCGGAATCGGCACACCGAAATCCATCGCTACTTGCGAAGTCCATTTGCCGGTGCCTTTCTGCGCGGCTTTATCTAAAATCATTTCAACTAACGGGTTTTTGGTTTCACCATCCGCTTTTCGCAGAACTTCCGCCGTGATCTCAACTAAAAAAGAATTTAATTCGGCGTTGTTCCATTCGGCAAAAGTCGCGCTCATCTCGGCGTAATTCATCTTCAAAACGCGCCGCATAAAATCGTAGGTTTCCGCCAATATCTGCATCAATCCGTATTCGATGCCGTTATGCACCATCTTGACAAAATGTCCGCTCGATCCTTTGCCGATGTAACTGACGCACGGTTCGCCGCCGACTTTTGCTGAAGCCGCGATGAGAATCGGCGCGACGTGGTTATACGCTTCTTCATTGCCGCCGGGCATAATGCTTGCGCCGTGTCGTGCGCCTTCTTCGCCGCCCGAAACGCCGACACCCAAGAATTCGATACCTTTTTCGGTCAGATATTTTTCACGCACTTCCGTATCGGTAAAATGCGAATTGCCGCCGTCAATCACGATGTCGCCTTTTTCGAGATGCGGAAGTAAATCCTCGATGACTGAATCAACGATTTTTCCCGCCGGAACAAGCATCATTATTTTTCGCGGCGTTTCCAAAGAATCGATAAATTCATCCAAAGTTTTTACGCCTTCAACCGTGTAATCCGCACCTTCTTTATTTAACAGTTCGACTTTTTCCGCGTCTAAATCAAACCCGACACAAGAAAATCCGTGTTCCGCCACATTGAGCAGAAAGTTTCTGCCCATCGTTCCTAAACCGATCATTCCAAAGCTATTTTTTGTCATTGTCATTTGTCCTTCGTCTTTTATTTATATTAGATTCTAAACTATGACATCGAAACATCAAACTTTGCTCGAAGCAATTCGCCCGACTACTTTTATCGAATCGATTCCGCTTTCCAGACATTTCGGGATTGATCTGACCATCGCTGCCGAAACTTTTCAGCACACGGGAAGTTTCAAATTTCGCGCCGCTTATAATCTCGCGTTGAATGTTCCGAATGATGAGATATTAACCGCGTCGTCGGGCAATTTCGGTCAGGCACTGGCGTTTGCCTGTCAGATTTTGGATAAGAAATGCACGGTCGTGATGCCCGAAACTTCGGCGCAGGTAAAAATCGAAGGCGTGAAAAATTATGGTGCGACGGTTGATTTGGTTGATACAAAAAAAGTCGGACGAAACGAACGCGTTGACGAACTGGCTAAACAAATGCCGGATTGTTATGTTGCTTCGGCGTATGATGATTCGTTCGTTATCGAAGGCAATGCGAGTTTGGGCGATGAACTTGCGGCAAAGGATTTCGATATTGTAATTTCCCCGATCGGCGGCGGCGGTCTCTCATCGGGAATCATCACGGGTTTATGCCGAAACGGAAATCAGGCAAAGGTATTCGGCGCAGAACCGCTGCTTGCCAACGATGCGGCGCGTTCACTGAAAGCAGGGAAAATAATCCGTAACGAATTTGAACCGCAAACAATCGCCGACGGTGCGAGAACGATTAGCTTGGGAAATCTTAACTGGGAAATTCTGCAAAAAGGTTTGGCGGGAATTGTCGAAGTTTCGGAAGAAGAGATCAGTGAAGCAGTTTATTTGTTATTTTCATTGGCAAATCTAAAAGTCGAACCGACAGGCGCGTTATCGCTCGGTGCGCTTTTGAAAGATAGTGCGAAATTTACCGGTAAAGAAGTTTGTCTCGTCGTTAGCGGCGGGAATGTTGACACGAAAGTTTATCGGGAAATTCTGCCCTCCTTTTGATAAAAATGATGAGCGATATTGCATCTCTTAAAAATTCGAGATGCAATATCGCTCAATAAAATGCTAATCAAGCCGGTTAAAATACTTGCTTTATTGGCTCGGACATTCCTAACTACACGGTGTAGAAGAAGGGACAATATTCAGTAGACTTGCACTATTGTCAAAAACATTTATCAGGAAAGCGCAAACGCTTCCCGAACTGACATCGGAAATACCAGTGCTGAAACTTTGGCTGACCGAGGTTGAAAATACAGTGCCGTTTGAACTACCGCTAAACTCTATACCGACACCCGGATTCGGCGCGTTGTTAAACGGAAATCCTCCCACCCCACTTATACGAAAACCCGTTCCGCGAACTTTGGTTTTTGAAATAGAAACCCGTGCGTTGCCGAGAATTTCAATACCGTAATTGACGTTATTTTCCAACCGACAATTTTCAATCGAAACACGCGAATCGCCCATCACGCGAATACCACTAGTCCAATTTTTGCTCGTTATATTGCGAATCACAACGGCATTTGTAGCTGTCGAGTTAACGACGATGCCGGGCGCAGATTGTCGTCCGCCACTGCCCGATTCACCTTGTAAAACCGCGTCAATATTTGCCTCAACGCCCGGCGCGGCTTGTAATGTAACATTGCCGAGAATCGTAATAGTTTCGGGGAAAATTCCTGAAGCGACAATTGTGATCGTGCCGTTATTATTGATGCCGGTAGCACTGTTCGCCGCGTTAATCGTTCCAAAAACTCGGTCAAACGGCATATCGGTATCTTCCGCCGTGCCGATGCGTCCATCACCGTCATAATCGCCGCAGGTGCCGGGCGGAACTAAAGTGCGTGCCGCCGTGCCGTCGCCCAGACAATTGCCTTCGACAAAAACCGGATGATTGGCAAA